>JBEKVS010000068.1:0-20406 GCA_049513795.1 Occallatibacter sp.
CCTTGCCAGTTGCGGGGATCAGGTAAGTCGGCTTGCCAAGGGCGGTTGGAACAAAGTTTGCCTGGCCGCCGTTGGTCTCCTGGATCGGCCCGAAGTAGTCCCAGCGCAGACCGAGATTGATGGTCAGCTTGGGGCTTATCTTCCAGTCGTCCTGAAGATACAACGCGGTGTAGATCTTGTAGTCGTAGGTCGTGCTGATGTTGGAGGCATTGATTCCGTCCGAACCGCCGGAATAATCTACGCCATTGGGAGTTGCAGTTCCATTGGGAAGGGTCGCCGCTTCCGGGCTGAGCAGGAATTGGGCAATGCCCAGGTTTCCGCTGCTGGTGTTGACTACGTCGGCGAATTGGCCGTTGTAGTCGAAGTTGCCGCGCGAAAAGGCCGGCTGCAGCGTGTCGAACTTGACGTGCTGGTTTTCGATTCCCATCTTGAAGCTGTGCTTGCCCCAGATGCGCGTGAAGTCGTCAGTCAACTGGAGTGTCTGGCTGATTTCGTCCGAGGGCAGGAAGCTGTTGCTTCCCAGGGTCGACATGCCGCCAATGTCATAGGAGCCGAGGCCGCCGTTTTCTGTTGACTGAGGAATTCCATTGATTCCGAATTGTCCGGGAATGCCGGACACGGTACCCTCGGGGCCGAACCGCGAAGTGTGGAGATGGTTAAATCCCACACGGAACACGTTGACCGTGTTGGGGTTGAACACGTGGGTCCAGGCGCCGGCGGACTGGTTGGAATGCGCCGATTGGATTCCCTGCTCAAACGATCCGCCGTCCGCGATGCCGCCGAAGATCCCGGGAATGAAGATCGGGTCATCCACATAGCTGAAGCGGAAGAAAACCTGGTCCTTCTGGCTGCCGTTGTAGTCGACGCGGATATCGTAGGCATTGCGATGCTCGAAGATGTTGGGGTTCGAGGAGAAGTTGCTGAACAAGTCCTGCACCGACGTCTTGGTTGGCGTCGGGTAGAGCTGCAGCAACTTAATGGCATTCGCGTCCAGACGGTTGGCCGGAAGCTGATTCAATCCGGGGCAGGCTGCGAGCGTGACGGCTGACAGTCCAGGTGAGGAGCAGGTGTTGTAGCCGAAAGGATCGCGCACATAGCCGCTTGTGGCGGCAACGATTCCTGTCACAGGATCAGCCGTACCCGCTGTCACCTCGCGGGTCGTGGCCGGATCCATGACTGTGCCCTGAGCGATTGACCTGCCCAGATCGTCCGTCAAAGGGCTTGCACTGGCTTGTGCGCTCAGCAATTCGCTGAGGTTGGTGTAGCCGCTCGAGGCCATCAAGTTGCTCGGGACGGCGCCGGTTGATACGCTGCCCTCAACCTTGCGCAGGCCTTCATAATCGCCGAAGAAGAACATCTTGTTCTTCTTGAACGGTCCGCCGATCGACACCCCGAACTGATTCTGTTGATAGGCTGCCTTGGGGATCCCGTTGAAATCTTCAAACCAATCGGAGGCATCGAGTTCGCGGTTGCGGAAGAACTCCCACGCCGCACCGTGAATGCTGTTGGTGCCGGACTTGATTGAAACGTTCATTACCGCGCCGGCGGACCGGCCCAGTTCGGCGCTGAAATCCGCGGTCTCGACCTTGAACTCCGCGACCGCATCGACCGGGGGCAGAACCGCAAAGTTGGTTCCGTTGAGGAAGTCGACGGCGTTGGAGTTGTTGTCAATGCCGTCCAGCAGGTAGTTGTTCTGCGCCGGTCGCAGACCGTTGGCTGAGAATGCGCCCGAGGCAGCATTGCCGCGCGTGTCGGCCTGCGGCGTTTGCATGCCGGCTCCTAGTTGAGCGAGGAAGGTAAAGTTGCGGCCGTTGAGAGGCAGGTCGTTCACCTGCTCCTCGCCGATCACTTGCCCTACCGAGGCTTCTTCGGTCTGCATCAGCGGCGGAGCTGTGGATACTTCCACCGTTTCAGTCGCCGCGCCGAGCTTGAGTTGAATGTTTACAAGAAGGGCTTGCGCAACGTTCACCACCACGTTTTCCTGGGTCGTTTTGGCAAAGCCCTTGGCGGTAGCGGAAATCTTGTAATGACCGGCTCTGACCGGTGAGAAGGTGTAGACGCCGCTGCCGCTCGTCCTGGTCTCCAGGGTGATGCCTTGATCCGTGTTCAGAAGACTCACTTGCGCGCCGGCAACCACTGCGCCTGAGGCATCCAGAACGGTTCCAGTGATTGATCCTTCGTCGATCTGGGCGAATGCGCATGGACTCGCCGCCAGCATGAAGATGAAGCATGTGAGGGTTAGGTAGCCGAACTTCCTAAACCACGTGATAGCGTTGCGATCCTGGCCCATCCGAATATCCTCCGTTGTCTTCTGCACTTACTCACCACACCGTCATTGCCCCGGGCAAGATCCCGGCACACGACACCCGACTGTGTAAACGATTTCACGCGCTTTTGTAAACGCTTTCTGAACCGTGCGAAACAGCGTAGTACTGTCGCTGGATGTTTGTCAACCAAAAGTTGGAGGTTTTCGAATTCCGGCTGAATTCAGCCGGAAACGCAAGGCTTTTGACATTTGCGACCACGCCGGTAAATGCCAGCAAATTCGGCCAGATCAACGATTTATTCAAAGCTGCCCGTCGATCGGACGCAGTGCATTGATAAACCGGATTCCTGCGCATATAATCCGCCCAGACTTGATCTGAAAGTTCCGATCAGATTGGTCCCGCCTATGCCGTCTCCCGCATATGCCTTTTCCGCAATCCCGTGGAGGATTTGATGACCGACAGCAGACTTTGCCCTGGCGCCGAGATGGGCTCGCCGTTTGTTGTCGATCCCGGCTCTCTGACCGACCCCTCCAAGCGGAGGTTCCTGAATGCCGCGGGGATGCTGATGGCGGGAATGCTGCTGCCCAAAGCGCATGCCGGGCGCGACCCAGGCACGGCCGCCGGTTCGGGGCACAAGGTGGTTGTGGTGGTGGTCGGCGGGGTGCGCCGCGATGAGACCTTTTCACCCGAGGGGATGGCGAACATCCCTCATCTCTCGACAGATCTGCTGCCGCATTCGCTCTTCTACCATCATGCGCGCAACGAAGGCGTGACGGCGCACTTCAATGCGATATCGAGCATTCTGACCGGCAACTGGCAGCGGGTCGACGACTGGGGCAAACTTGCGCCCACGACGCCCACTCTGTTCGAGCAATTCCGCAAAGGGCTTGGAGCGGACCGCAGCGACACCTGGGTGGTGGCCAGCAACAAGGCGCTCACCAGCCTGATCGGCGCCAGTTCCGATTCGAATTATGGACCGGCCTACGGCGCCAATGTGGTGTTTCCTAAGCAACTGATGCTGCAGGCGGTTGTGGAGGCGCTGCGGCAGGGACGCACCGCCAACATGGCGGACCGAAGCAAAGTGGAAGCCGAACTCGAAGGCGCCATGGAAGGAAGCAACTACGAAGGACTGGGCTGGAATGTGTTTGACGCCTCGGACCAGCTCGATCCGCGGGTACGTACAACGATTCGCAACGCCATAGCCGGCTTCGTCGAAAGCGGCGGCCCCACCTCGGGCGACGAACTCACATTTTTCATGAGCCGGGAGATCATGAGGAAATTCGCTCCCCAGGTGCTGGTGGTAGCGTATTCCGACGTCGAGGCCGCGCACTTCGGCTCTTACTCGCTGCACATGGCGGGCATCAAGACCGCCGACCGCCTGACCTATCAATTGTGGCAGGAGGTTGAAAGTAATCCCGAATATCGCGGGAAGACGACCATGGTGGTTTTGCCGGAGTTCGGGCGCGATCCGGATGGTTCATCGACCAATGGATTCTTCAACCACCGCGCGAATGCCGACTCGACGCGGGACACCTGGATGATGACGCTGGGAGCGGCGGTCGACCGGCCGCAAATCATTGAGCGGCCGATTCGGCATATCGATCTTTGCCCCACGCTCTCGAGCCTGTTGGGGTGCCGGATGCTGAATGCGCAAGGACAGAAAATTGCTGAAATGCGCGCTTGAGTTCGTCGAGAGCAGCCGCATCCGATGCGATGGCTGAGCAGGAAAGAAATCATGCGGGTTGACGACAGATTATCGGGAGATCTTCAAGACGCGCTGAGCAAGGGTGTGCTGAAGCGCATCCCTCTGACATTCCTCCCCTTCGTCAATGAGCAGCTCAAGCAGTGGGAAAATCTCTTTCCGAAGGAACGCCAATCAGTTGAGCGTCTGCTTCTTTACGTCGCCAGCCTGAGCCCGGAACAGTCGAAGGATTTGTTCCGCACGGTGGTCGATGTCGAAGACAAGATGGGAGTTCGCCACTGGCAATTCTCAACCACCGAACAGACCATTCAGAACTCTTCGCAACTGGCGGCATCGCCTTACTTCCAGGAATGGCGGCGCGCTGTGCAAGCGGTCTTCGATGCCGCCGATGCGCACGCTGTCAAGAAAACCGCGGGCCAGGTTCAGTCAGAACGCAAATTGGTTCTGCTCGGCATTCCGCCAGACCTTCCGCTCGATCGGGCGGCCGTTTGGCGCCGTTGGCAGGGCGTGGGCCGGCCCGTAAGACTGGATCTGGGAAAACCGGATCCTGGGAAACTGAGCCTCGCTGGGAGCGGCCAAACGGCTTTTGAGTTGCTGGTCGCTGGTTTCCCGAATAGCGATGGACAGCGCTCCAAAGGGCTGCTTGATGCGGCGTTGAGCCGGCCCGGAGCGTCGTCCGCCGACGCCTGGGTGATCGACGCTGGCCGGAGCCTGGTGGATACGCTCGTGGCGCAGGGCGAAGAAGCCACGAGTCCCTCGCGAGCCATCCTGCTGAGCAATGGACGGCTCGATCAGTTCAGACAGAGCTTTTCGCGCGAGATGAACACCATGCGCAAGGATCTCGCCGATGCCGATGCGGTCTTCGATCGCCTGCGCAAGGTGGACGTAACCCGGTGGTGCCCGCCCGAAGTCGAGGCGGACGCGGCCACTCGCGAGTTCGTGCGCTCTCTCTACCTGACTGGAAACGGCGCCGTGATCTTTGGCAACTCCTTCGCCCAGTGGGCATCCTCTGAGGCCATTCGCCGCGCCAGGCCTTCTTTTCTGGCCGCGCAATTTGGCGTGCGCAGCAAACCAAAGCCATTTACCGGCGTCGCGGTCTTCGACAACCCCGATCAGATTAATCCCCTGCCGGCTGTCGACGACCTGCCGGGAAGCGCCGTCGACGCTCAGATGCTGGCGCTCTACGTATGGCTGGCTGCCTATCGGTATGACGAGTATCAGCGGTCGACCGTTTGCATTTGTGTGGCCGAAAGCCTATCCGAAGCGTACGTGGTCGCGCCACCGGAATTCAGCCTCATGCAAGGAACGGAGCCGGTATCCCTCGGTCGGCTCAGTGATGCGCTGCGATCATGGATGGCCTGACCGAACGCGCCCTCGGCCGCAAAATTCACTCGCCCACCGAAGCCCTCGGGAGATTCCTATCCCGCGCGGCTCTCAATACATTCCATGGGACACAACCGTCAATGCTGCAACCCTTGCAGCTTGGCCGTCCTCAGTCCGCGGTGCTATTCTGCGGGCACCTTCCCTGCGCCCGGGAAGCCCACAGAATGAAGCGCAACCCACGAGCCAGACATCACCTATCCCGACGAACTTTCCTCAAGAGCCTCGGGACAGTGCCCATACTCCTGCGTCCTTCCCCATTCTTCGGCACCCCGCTCCTCTTTGACTCACCAAAGGTTCTTCCTGCGGAGACTGTCGCATTTCCTTTTTCCGATGTCCGTCTGACGCCCCACTATCCTGCACCATCTCCCTTGGCTGATGTTCTGCGCTTGGTCCCGGCCGGTTCGGACGAGTACATCACGGAGAAATATGCTTTTGAAATCGAGTCTCTCCTAGATTCATGGAGTAAGGCCCTAAAGGCATCAGCCCGAGACCAGGCTTCCTTGTCGAACTTGCTTGACCCCGCCATCGAGGCCACGCCGCTCCACTCGGCCAAAGAGACGCAGGTCCGCTCCGGTTTCGGTGTCGATGTGGTGCGCCGTGAATTTGCCTCCGCGACCGTAGCAGGACGAGAACAATTCCTGCAACAGATCGGCACGTGGCTCGGTCACTCGTCTCGAATCGAGACCGCAGAGTTTGAGATCTATGGCATTGAGCTTATCGCCGAGTTGCCTCTTTCGATTCGAACTCACATCCGCTATGACCTGGTTTGCGTAGCCGGCGACGGTCGACGCGAGGAGCGTGTAGGCTCCTGGCGCGTCGACTGGGTCAGCGATGCTGCTTCACTCTGGAAGGCGCACCGCTGGGTAGCCGAAGAAGAGACGTTGAGCATCGCGCGAGGTCCGATCTTCGTCGACGTGACGGAGCAAGCTCTCGGTAAGGAAGATTCGTATAAGAAGCAAATGCTGCGCGGCGCCGACTACTGGCGCACAGTTCTTGATGGCGCCATCGGCACAGATGTTTACGGCAACAACGGAGTGGTCGCGGGCGACTACGACAACGACGGATTCGACGACCTTTATGTTTGCCAGGCGGCTGGATTGCCCAACCGTCTCTACCGCAATCGCGGCGACGGCACTTTTGAAGATGTCACCGAACGCGCCGGCGTCGGCGTGCTGGACAACACCGCATGCGCGCTCTTCGCCGATTTCGACAATCGAGGATTGCAGGACCTGCTGGTGGTTTGCGGCACCGGCCCATTGCTGTTTCGTAATCAAGGCGACGGAACCTTTCGCATCAAGCGGGACGCCTTCAAATTCGCGAGTCCCCCGCAAGGCACATTCACGCATGCCGCCGTTGCTGATTACGACCGCGACGGACTGCTCGACATTTACTTCTGCACCTACATGTACTACCTGGGCCTGGATCAATACCACTATCCGGTTCCCTACTACGATGCCCGCAACGGCCCGCCCAACCTTCTGTTTCACAATCAGCGCGATGGAAACTTCGTCGAGCGCACCGAAGAGACGGGCTTGAATGCGGACAACGATCGCTATAGTTTCTCCTGCGCGTGGGGCGATTCGAACGGCAACGGCCTGCAAGATCTATTCGTGGTGAACGATTTCGGCAGTTCGCAACTCTATCGCAACAAGGGCGACGGCACATTCACAGTGGTCTCGCACGAGGCTAACGTAGAGGGCGTGGGAGCCGGAATGAGCTGCGCCTGGTGCGACTACGATAACGATGGCCATCAAGATGTGTACGTACCCAGCATGTGGGAGGCCGCGGGCCAACGAGTTTCAGAGCAAAAGCAGTTTCACGAAAAAGCGCCGCAGAACATTCGCGAACTTTATCAGCGCCACGCGCGCGGCAATGCGCTCTATCGCAACCAGGGAAATGGGAAGTTCGAAAACGCCGGCCACCAAGCCGGTGTCGAGATGGGAAGATGGTCCTGGTCATCCGACTTCTGGGACTTCGATCATGACGGCTACTCCGATTTATACGTCGCGAATGGATATATCTCCGCGACGAGCCGCGAAGATCTGGCCGGCTTTTTCTGGCGTCAGGTGGTGGCCAAATCGTCCGAAGACGCAACCGGAGCGCCGGCCTACGAGCGCGGATGGAACGCCATCAACGAATTGATCCGCTCCGATCACACCTGGCACGGGTACGCAAGAAACGTGATGTTCGCCAACAATCGCGACGGAACATTCGCGGAGGTTTCGGGGCCCGCGGGAATGGATTTCATTGAAGACAGCCGCAGCTTCGCGCTTGCCGATCTCGATCACGACGGGCGCCTCGAAGTGATCCTCAAGAATCGCAACGCTCCTCAACTGCGCATTCTGCATAACGTGATGAAGGACATTGGCCACTCGATTGCCTTTCGGCTTCGCGGCCGGCAAAGCAACCGCGATGCCATCGGAACAGCAGTTACCGTGGAAGCCGGGACCTTGCGTCAGACCAAGTATCTTCAGGCAGGAACTGGCTTCCTGGCCCAGCATTCGAAGGAGCTCTCTTTCGGCGTAGGCGCAACGGAAGCGAGTGTCAAGACCACCATCCGCTGGCCCAATGGGCTCACGCAGAATTTCGACGGCCTTCCCATCAACAACAGAATCGAGATTGAAGAAGGTGCGAACACGTTCGCCGCTAAACCTTTCGCCGCGCCTGCTTCGGCTTACGCGCAGGCAGGCGCAGCTCCAATGCTCGACCCGTTGCCGGCGCAGATTGACTCATGGCTTATCGACCCTTTAAAGGCGCCTCAGTTTACTCTGAATGATCTGGCCGGCAAGCAGCACGATCTTAGCTCGCTGCTGGGGTCATCGGTGCTGCTGACGTTTTTCGCAACCAATGCCCCACTCTCTCTGGACCAGTTGAAGCTTTTCCAGCGGCGCCGGACTTCCCTCGCTGCAACAGGGCTCAACGTGATTGCGATCGGCGTGAACGGGAGCAGCGACCAACAAGCCGCGCGCTCTTTCGCGGCGCAACAGGCGCTTTCATTTCCCGTTCTTTTTGCTACGGAAGAAATGGCGGGCATCTATAACATCATTTACCGGCATCTGTTTGACCGCCGCCGCGATCTTGGCATTCCAACCTCTTATCTGATCGATAAGCAAGGCATGATCGTAAAGGTGTATCAGGGCCTGGTCGATATCGAGCGCCTGCATGACGATGTGGCGGCGATCCCGACCACCGTTGAAGATCGCATGCGCAAATCGCTTCCCTTCCCTGGAACTGCTATCCAGAGCACCTTCGAGCGCAACGATTTTACCTATGGCGTGGTCCTCTTCCAGCATGGATACCTGGAGCAGGCTGCGGAGTCTTTTCAGCAGGTCGTAGCCTCCAGACCGGACGACCCCGATGCCTATTACAATCTTGGCACCCTCGCCCTTAGAAGAAATGACTTTGCTGAAGCGCGCCGCTATCTTGAACAGTCCTTGAAGCTGCGTCCGAGTTATCCCGAAGCATGGAACAATCTCGGTATGATGGCCGCTCAGCAAGGCCATCTCGATGAGGCGGTAGAAAACTTTCAAAAGTCTCTGAACCTCAGGCCGCGCTATGCCGTGGCGCTTCTCAATCTTGGCAATGTTTACCGGCGTCAGCGGGACTTTGACCGCGCCCAGGAGTCGTTGCTGAGCGCGCTTGAGCTTCAACCTGGCGATGCTGACATTAGTTACAGCCTGGGGATGTTATATGCGCAGCAAAGCGACTTACCGCGCGCCGCAAACTATCTTCAGAAGGCCATCGAGCTACGCCCCGCGTTTCCCGAGGCTTTGAATAACCTCGGAGTGCTCTTTGTCCGCCAGCAGGATTACGTCCAGGCTGAGCTGGAATTCAAGACCGGCATCGAGGTTGCACCCAACTACGATCAGTCCTATCTTAATCTTGCCCGCCTTTACGCCATGCAAAATGATAGGCAAAGAGCAAGAGAGGTGCTGCAGCAGTTGCTGCGCCTTCAACCGCAGAATTCCGGCGCGCTGGAAGCCCTTGGAGTGTTGCAATGACGGCCTTTGCGCATTCAGTAACTAACATTGCGCGTCTCTCAACCTACGCTCGCGGTCTTACTATCATGCGGGCCGTCAGAACATGCTCCACGCCATTTGGCGTTCTTTCCTTGCTATTACTTATGCACTCCGGCCATCTTGTCGCTGCGCAATCGCAACATTTGAAGACTCCCGACAACTTAAAGCAGATAGAAACCCTGGTTCAACAGGGGCATATCGAGGAAGCCAAAACTGCCTTGCAGGCAGAACTTCAACGCAGTCCTTCGAACGTCGACGCATACAATTTGTTAGGAATTATAGAAAGCCACCAAGAAGACTACTCCAACGCGCTCGCCGCGTTCGAAAAAGCCTTGCAGCTCTCCCCGAACTCCCCCAAGACGCATAACAACCTGGGGGATTTCTACATCACGCAAAAGAAACCCGAACTGGCGGAGAAAGAGTTTCGAACCGTGGTCCGTCTGGACCCGGCAAATTCCGATGGCAACTACAATCTCGGTGTCCTCCTGATGTCGAGAAACGATCCAGCAGAGGCCATCCCTCACTTTGAACGCGTGCATCCGGCAAATCTTCCCACCAGCTTTAATTTGATCCGGGCTTTATTTCAGGCCAACCGAACGGCGGAAGCATTGCGAACGGCGACGGTGCTTTCGGAACAGAATAGGGACAATGTCCAGGCGGAGTTCACCCTCGGGGTTTTATTGGCCGCCGAAAAGCAATGGAAACCCGCCCTGATGGACCTGGAAAAAGCCGACGCTTTGCATCCGGGAACCTTCGAGATCGAATTCAATCTTGGCCAGGCTTACCTTCGTGTTGGCGATTATCCCAACGCGGAACTGGCTTTGACGCATGCCCTCAAACTTAAACCCGATTCACCAGAATCCCTTACCCTTTTGTCGCAGGTCTATGCAGCCGAAGCGCGCCCGCGGGATGCCCTTGAGTTACTGGTCCGCGCGCACAAGATAGCCCCCGGGGACACGGATATCATCTATCTCTTGTCGCGGGTCAGCATGTCTCAGAACTACTACGAGGATGCCATACCGCTGCTCGAATCGGGCCTTCAGCTTGCTCCGCAGAGGGCTGATCTACGCGCCGCCCTTGGCCAGAGTTACTTCATGTCCGGCAAGGTCGACCAAGCGATCGAGGAATTCAAGAAGCTCATCGAGATGGAACACACCGTGCGCTCGTTCGCTTACCTTGGCACCTCTTACCGTTATCTTGGCCGGTTCGATGAGGCCAGGCAGACATTTGAGCGAGGGCTGAAATTAGATCCTCACGACGGTTCATGTCTTTTTAACCTGGGCCTGATTGCTGAACAGCAGGGAGATCTAGCCGCGGCCAACTCCATGTTGCAGGCCGCGCTCCAGCGCAATCGCGATTTTGCTGACGCGCTTTTGGAACTCGCCAACCTCCGCATCCAATCCAAGAGACTACCCGAGGCCGAGGAATTACTGAAGCGATATGTACATGTCAGCCGCAACCCATCAACGGGATATTACAAATTGGGAATGGTGGAGAGAGGCTTGCATCAGACGGCCGCTGCAGATCGAGATTTGAAAGTGTTTCAAACCCTTTCCAAAGACGTTTCCAGCGGCCCGCATCACTATGAACACCTTTTCGACTTTATCGACAGCCGCTCGCAGCTCGCCCCGCAGGATCGTGAGAAGCTGGACATTGACGAGTTGCTGCAGCATATCAAGAACAACCCAGGCCGTCCAGATGACTTATATCAACTGGCTGAGGCCTATCTCAAAACTGGCAAGGTCGAGGATGCAAGAAGGACCATCGAGCAGCTCGATCAGGCCAGCGCAGGTGACTATCGCACCTTCACCGGAGTGGGGGTCTTACTCGCCCGCTATCATTTATACGAGGATGCAATCCAGCATTTCAAGATCGCCCTGCAAGCCAATCCAACTTCCGACGAAGAGGAATTCGACCTTGCGAATGCTTGCTTCCACGCCGGCCAATACTCTGAAGCGCTCGATGCAGCTGGAAAAGTCTCAGTAGAAGGCCGAAAGGACGAAGCGTACCTTGCTTTGCTGGGAGATATCTACGAGCATTTGGGTGATAGCGCGAGAGCTGAAGGAATCTTTCGCGATGCCATCAGCCGCAATCCCGACAACGACCAGGACTATCTTTCGCTCGCGTTGCTTCAGCTTCGCGAGGGGGACGTTGCGGGCGCCAGGCAAACACTTACACAAGGTCAGGCGCGGACGCCGGCATCGGGCAAGCTTCTTTGGGGATCAGGGATTGTGTCAGCTCTCGATGGCGATACTGCCGGGGCCGCTGAACACCTGGAGCGCGCCGTGGATCTGCTCCCGGAATGGACGGGGAGTTATTCCCTCTTGGGCGTCTTTTATTTTCAGACTGGACAGATTGCAAAAGCCAAGGAAGTGCTCGATCGCTTCAAGAACACCGGTGCGACCGGCGGCCTCGACCTTACCCGTATCGAACAGGTTTTGGCTCAGACACCAACAACTTCTTCACCTGAAAACAGGGCCATGAATACGGCGAGCAAGAAGCAATTACTTCAAATGGCGCTTTCGCTCGCGGATAGAACGCTGTGAACTCCTCGCGGCGCGCCAAGCGAATCGAGCCATTCTATCTGGCAAAGGCTCGCTGCGCCGCGGTAACACTACTCGCGATAGTTGGGGCTGGCAGTCATTCTCAACCCACCGCACAACAACCAACAAAATCCCCTTCCTCACCTATCACCGTTCGATATACAGATATTCGGAAGTCCGCCGGAATCACTTTCATGCAGGACTCTACACAAACCGACCAGAAGTATTATCTCGAGACTATGGGTACAGGTGTGGCATGGATCGACTATGACCAGGATGGGTTGATGGACCTTTACTTCGTCCAGTCTGGCGCCACCGACATTTACAAACCCTCAAAGCCGCTGCGCTCCGCTCTCTATCACAACAACGGGGACGGAACCTTTACCGATGTTACCGAAAAGGCGGGAGTGGGAGGCGAGGGGCACTATGGCCAAGGCGTCGCCGTCGGAGATTTCGACAATGATGGGTTTCCAGATCTTTATGTAACTGGCTATGGCCGCGCAATTCTATATCACAACAATGGCAATGGCACGTTTACCGACGTGACTGCGAAGGCAGGTGTCGCCGATGAAGGTAACTGGTCAACGAGCGCGGGATGGTTTGACTATGATAAAGACGGTTGGCTTGATCTGGTGGTTACCAATTACATCGACTGGACTCCCGCGAACAACCAATGGTGCGGAGAACGCAAGCCTGGCTATCGAGCCTATTGCAATCCCAATAACTACAAAGGGCAAAAAACAACGCTCTACCATAACAATCACGATGGGACCTTTACGGACGTGAGTAATAAGTCGGGCGTAGGACTACCCGAGTCGAAAGGGATGGGGGTTGTGCTGGCTGACTTCCGCAACGATGGATGGCCGGATATTGCCATTGCGAATGATACCTGGTCGAATTTCCTGTTTCTCAATAACCATAACGGCACATTCACAGACGCTTCACTTATATCCGGACTAGCCGCCAGCGAGGATGGACGCTATGAAGCAGGAATGGGCATCGATGCCGAGGATGTTGACCGCGACGGCTATCTCGACATTTACATAACTCATCTGGCTCACGAGCTGGACCGTCTATACCACAACAACGGCGACGGAACCTTTACCGACGCCACATTCAGTTCCGGAATCGGTAACAAGGCCATGCTGTTGAGCGGCGTGGCAGCCAAGTTCCTTGACTACGATAACGACGGTTGGCCCGATATCATCCAGGCAAATGGCGCCATGCTTGACAACGTGAATCTATATCACAGCGAAGTCTCGTACAAAGAGCCGCTGCTCATGTTTCACAACCTAGGCGATGGTCACTTTGAGAAGTCGTCTGAGGCGATGGGCCCTGACTTCGTCCGCCCCGTTGCGGCGCGTGGGTTGGCCACCGCGGATTTCAACAATGACGGCGGAATGGGGATTGCTGTAAATGTGCGCGGCGATTATCCGGAATTGTTGCGCAACGATGGAGGCAACGCCAATCACTGGCTCGAAGTCCTTTTGATCGGTACGAAGTCTAACCGGGATGGAATCGGCTCCACGCTGAAGTTGGTCTCGGGTGGTTTCACGCAAATGGAGCAGGCAAAAGGTGGTATGAGTTACATGTCCGCGAGCGATCCTCGAATTCATTTCGGTCTGGGTAAAAGATCCTCCATCCAGTCGTTGGTGATCGAATGGCCAAGTGGACAGGTGGATAAGTTGGTCAATGTGCCAGTCGACAAAGTGATTGCAATCAAGGAAGGTGTGGGCATCGTCGCTCACCCATTTCCGAGAGTACCAAGCCGCTGAAGCCGACCGATTAAAAACCACGCTCGCATTCTCGGTGCGCCTTTTCCGTTTACTGTCTCTGTCGCTATAATTGCTCCCACATATGCTTTTTCCACGCCGGCGCTTCCTCGGTTCGTCTCTTCTCCTTCTCGGTAGCTCCCTCACGGACGCGCTCGCAACTCCGCTGTGGAAATGGAAATCTCCGCTCGTTTTGAAGACTGCCGCATCGGCGCCTGATTCATCGCCGGTTCAATATGTCGATGTGGCTCAACAAGCCGGCCTGACAATTCCAAACGTATGGGGCGCAGTCGACCACAAGAGGGTGATTATCGAAACCAAGGGCAGCGGGCTGGCCTTCTTTGATTTTGACAACGACGGTTGGCTCGACATCTATCTTACGAACGGGAATCGGCTCGGCGCGCATTGGCCCGCCGGACAGGCACCGATTTCTCATCTTTACAAGAACAATCGCGACGGAACGTTCACGGACATTACGGAGAAATCGGGCCTGGGACGTACAGGATGGCAAACCGGCGTCTGCGTTGGGGATTATAACAACGACGGCTGGGACGACCTGTTCTGCTGCTTCTGGGGGCATAACATCCTCTTCCGTAACAATGGAAATGGAACCTTTACGGATGTAACTCACCAGACCGGGCTCGCGCAGGAAAAAGGGCGTTGGGGAACGGGCTGCACTTTCCTCGACTATGACCGCGACGGCCATCTGGATCTATTCGTTTGTAACTTTATCAAGCTGGACCCGGATAAGCCGCCATCGCCGGAAGACGCGAGTTTCTGCCAGTGGAAAGGCGTTCCTATCATGTGCGGACCGCGGGGTTTGCCGGGGGACACAAACATTCTTTACCACAATAACGGGGATGGCACATTTACCGATGTTTCGGAGAAAGCAGGCATCCTTAAACCGGGCCCCCGCTATTCCATTACCGCTGTTTCTTACGACTTTGACAACGATGGCTGGCCGGATATTTACGTCGCGGTGGACTCGGAGCCGAGCATTTATTTCAAGAACAACCATGACGGCACGTTTACCGATATTGCGGTGATGGCCGGGTGCGCCTACAACGACAATGGGCACGAACAAGCGGGCATGGGCATTGGCGTAGCAGACTACGATTGCGATGGCTGGCTGGATATCTTCAAGACCAACTTTGCTGACGATACCAGCGACCTTTACCATAACAACGGCGATGGAAGCTTCAGCGAGGTATCGTTCAGCTCCGGTGTCGGGATCAACTCGAACTATGTCGCGTGGGGATGCGGCTTTATCGATTACGACAACGATGGCTGGACAGACATTGTTCAGATCAACGGACACGTATACCCGGAGGTTGACAGCTACCACTTCGGAGAGACGTTCAAGAATCCGAGATTGGTCTACAAGAATCTCGGCAATGGCCGGTTCAAGGATGTTTCCGCGGAGATGGGGCCGGGCATCAGCGCCCGCTTTTCAAGCCGCGGCGCGGCATTCGGAGACTACGACAACGACGGCGGCATGGACATGCTGATTCTAAACATGAACGATCTGCCATCTCTGCTTCATAACGTGGGCGGCAACAAACAGAATTGGATCAAGATCAAGTTAGTTGGGACCAAATGCAATCGCACGGCGATCGGCGCGCGCGCACGAGTGATTACGGGCAAGCATATTCAGATGGATGAGGTACACAGCGGTACCAGTGTCATGTCGCAGAGCGATCTGCGGCTTCACTTCGGCCTTGGCAAGGTCGATGTCGTCGATTTGATCGAAGTGAAATGGCCTACGACGCAAAAGATCGAGCAATTTAAACAGGTCAAGGCAAATCAGATCATCACGATTCGAGAAGGCGAAGGCATTGTTGGGAACTTCAAGCCCGGTGCAAGATAGGATTCTGCGCCGCCGGCTTTCGAATATCGAGAAGTTCTTATCACGTTCTGACTTTCACGCATGTCATTTTGCGCTGCGCGGTTTATGGCGCAGAGGGGTGGCTCTGCCCGGCAGGAGTTATAACCAGGAATTGCTTGACCTCACGCCTCGCTCGTTCGACCTCGTCTGCCTGTGACGTTTTGATCTTGTCGTGGAGTTGAAATTCCTGCTGTGCAAGGGCGCGCTCGCCCGCGCGATCATAGGCAACGCCGAGACGATAATGCGCCTCGGCCAGTTGCGGGTTGACTTCAATTGCCCGTTTATAAAAACCGATCGCGCTGGAATAGTCGAGACGCGAGGAAGAAAGATTGCCAAGCTGAAAAAAGCCGTCGGCGCATCGAGGATCGATGGTTACAGCATTGGTGAGCAGGGTCTCGACTTGATGCATGGTAACTTCGTCGGTTGAGTTTCCGCGGGCTTTCCAAAGGGCCATCGCGTAAAAGTAGTTTGCCTGCGAGTCTCGGGGCTGTTGATGGGCAAATCGAGATAGCTTCTCCTCGATGCATGGCAACGGGCTGGGCGCTGCGATGTCGATCTTAGCCATGAATTCATAGGGCTTGACGTCACGGGGATTCAAGTCGGATGCATCGCAAAGGCGCCGCGCGGCCTCATCGTAACGCGCGCCCGCGAACAAAGCGGCGCCGAGAGCGGTGAGCATGCGGGACGATTGGGGATATGCCTTCACTCCTTTTTCAAACACTTCCTGCGCCTGCCATACGGCGCGGTGCAGAAGCAGCTCGGTGCCCCAGTTGAAGTAGTTAGTTTCGCTCGGAGAGAGAGAAGCCGCCTGCTCGTACTCATGCACGGCATTCAATGGATCGCCCAGCTTTTCGTCGATGTCGCCCGCCAGACTGTGCCACTCCGCATCCTGGCCTTTTGCGAGCAGGTTCTTCGCATGCTCAAGGGCTTGCGATAAGTTCCCGGAATTCTCGCTGGCCAGAGCGAGATCGTATTCGTTCTCCTGATCGCCTGGATCAAGCGTGAAGGCAGCTTGCAGGAATGGTACTGCTTGCGCATAACTTCCGGCGTGGAGATAGAAGCTGCCGAGCTGACGATTTGCCGGGTAACTTTTGGGATCAAGGTTTGCGGCCTGACGAAGCTTCTCTTCCGATAAGCCTGGTTGATTCTGCGGTGCCTTGTCCTTTGAGTTTTCGTCGGCCGGCTTCCCGGGCTTTAGAGAAACTGTCTCGCGCACCAGACTCTCGCTGGTTCTCAGGCTGGAATCCGATCCATGGCCGCCTGCGGCGGTCCAATCTGTAACTCCAGCCACGGTGAAATCCGGCTTGTCCGCAAACTCCATGGGCTGATCGGATGACATGGTCTGCTTGTTGGATTGCATTTGATTTTTTGCGTCTTCGAGAACCAGATCGACTTCCCTGCTTTCTCCGCCGGACGATAGAGTCGCGGCGCCGGGACGGCTGCGAAGGCCAGATGACTCCGCATGGATGGAGTAGCTGCCGGCTTTCAGATCCGGGAACTTGAATTCCCCTGAAGCGTTGCTGCTCGTCGTCGATACGGTTTGGCCATTTTGTTCCAGCAGGACCAAGGCATTGCTGACCGGTTTTCCGGCTGCGTTGAATACTTTGCCTTGAATCGTCGCCGGCCCGTCCTGAAGCGGAGATGCATTCTGCGCAAAAGCGGCAGGGTTCGCCAAGTATATCCAGGCGGCGATGCTTGCGCAGACGAGACGAATTCCAACGGCAAAATTGAAGCTGAAAGAGTTCCGCGTTTGGCTGCGAATGTTGAGGACTGAGATTGATTTGCCCTTTCTGGTTTCGTTGCCAGGTGGAATTCTCATAATCATTCCTGCACTTTACAGCCGGCGCTGACGGGCTTTGCTCTCAGGAGACCATTCTACAGCCGGGTCCTTTTCTGAGCTGTCATGGTGCGGCATCCGGTTGCCGCATCTGGGGGTGGCGGAGATCCATTCAGGAGGAGACATGAGGCCATTATGCGCGGTTGGTTCGAAATTATATGCAAATCCGATGGAGGCGGATTGGCAAGCTGCCGCTTGCGTGGGTAAGCGGTTAGCTAGTTAGCAAGTTAGCTTGTTGGCGAGTTAGGACGGTCATCGCGCATGGCCCAAGAGTTAAGCTCTTCGGCATGCACGGGAGCGCTTCGCAATTGCCTACTCCCAGCCACCGGAGCCTACGAAGCCGGCCCAGTACCAGGGATGCGTGCTCTTGCCGGCGGCGCGGCGTTCGAGCAAATCTTGCGCGACGAGTTCCAGACTGCATCCGCAGTGGTGCGAAAGGCGCGCTGCAGGCCAAGCTCACCTTCACCGTCGCGCAGTTCGCCGTTGCCGGTATTGCAGGCGGAGAGCACGGCCCAGTCGACTGGGCTGCGCCGTGACTGCCTCCAGCAAACACGAGGCCGGAAAACAAGAATGCGAGATCGGGTGCGAACTTCGGCAAGCTCTTTTGGGACCCGCCTCTTTGCGCCAGGAATTATCTTGTGTCAGGAACTATCTAATGGCCGCCATCGCTGCTGGGTAGAGTGGCCAGCTGTGCATGGGCGCGATGTTCGAAGTCCCCATGAAGCGACGCGGTGCGGGAAAGATAGTGCCGGGCAGCGACTACGTCATTGCCGGCGAGCGCAGTTTGCGCCAGGTAATAGAAGGCTGCCTCCTGCTGAGGCGAGTCGCCGGCGTTCGCCACGCTGCGCAGGGTGCGTGATGCGGCGGGAAGGTCGCCTTCATGCATGAGGCAGACGCCGCTATAAAAACGAGCGGCGATTGAGGCTTCATCTTCAGCGGGAACCTGCGCGAGGGCTTTGATCGCGCGGGGGCAATCCTGGCTGGCGTAAGCCTTCATACCAGAATCGAAAAGGGGATTTCCGCTCTGTCCGCGTAGATTCGGTACGCGGAAGGCCGGAAGCGTCAGATCGGCCAATTGGGAGACAGCGGCTTTGGCCGGCGAAGAGGGCGCAGTTGGCACGGACGGCGTGGTTGAGCCGGGTTGCTGCGACGGAACTTGAGAGGCGGGCGGATTCGGGAGCGTGGCCACCGCAGGCTGCGACGGCTGATGCCTAGCATAGAAGGTAAACGCGACCGCGATCAAGGTTGCGGCGATGGCGACCATGGTGAAACGAGCTGGCCACGGGATCGGCTTGCGCACGGCCTGACGCGGCAGAAGGCGGAGCTGGCGCTCGACGGCCTGCAGGGACTCCAGATGGGCGAGGCAGACGGGGCAGGCAAAGTAGTGGTCCTCGAATGCCGAGGCTTCGCTTTCGGAGAGCGTACCTTGCAGGTAGTCCTCGAGATATTGGTCGGCTGGCGCTCCGGTGCAATTGGTCATGTTCTTCGCCCCGTAATCAAGTGGACGCCGGAATCATTTTGTGACCGCCTTTTTACAAAATCGATTAGGCGGCGGGTTGCGCGGACTTTTCGCTGGCGGACAACATCCGAGCTCAAGCGCAGGCGCTCGGCTATGACTCCCGGCTTAAGTCCATCCACCAGAGTCATTTGCAGGATTGTCCGGTCGAGAGGCTCGAGGCTTGCGATGGCGCTGATGGCCAGGGTTTCCCTTTCCTGGTCTTCGAGTTGACCGGTGTTGGAAGAGAGGTCGGGCAGGTCGTCGGGAAGCTCGAGCGACTCTGGACTGCGCGCCGAACCGCGGAAGTGATTGTTGAGCACGTTGCGGGCGACTGCAGCCACAAACCCGGCCACTTTAGCGGGCTCGCGCAACTGACCACGCCGCACGGCGCAGATGGCCTCGATCATCACATCCTGCTGCAGATCGGCGGCCAGATCCGGGTTGCGCAGGCGGGCCATCAGCATGGCTTTCACGGGCCGCATGAAGCGCAACGCGAAGGCCTGCTCGGCCTGACGGTCTCCAGCAACAATGGCGCCGACGAGCCGCTCGTTTTCCTGTGCGGCTTGGAGGGCGTTTGATTCGGATCCGATGGTGTTTTCGCCGCTCATTTGGCCTTCGGTGCAACCCACTGAAGTGGTGTCATTCTCTCATACGGAGTGATCGCCCGAAATGGGCAATGTGAAGGGTCCAGTTGCCGGTTGAGGATCAATCAGGCAAGCCGTTGGCTCCGCGCGTACCAGCCGCAAAGCAGAAGAAAGAGCGCCGCTGCCGCGTAGGAAAGCGCGAACTGAGGCGCCGCGCCCCAGCGCAGGCTTCCCTCAACACCGACGTCTGTAAGGGTATAGGCATGGATGACTCCGAATGCGGCGAGCGCGGCAGCGGCGCCCATCCATGCAGCGGCAGCGGCAAAGCGGCGGTCGATAACCAGCGCCAGCGCTGCGGCCCACAGCATGGAGGTAAGCAAGCCCCCCTGGCCGAGCGCCACCAGACCGCCGAGCGCGAGTTCCGTGCCCATGCGGGGTAGAATTTGCGCCAGCGAGCTGCCGGCCGTACGCGCGACGGTGTCGGCAATGCCTGTGGCCCACTGCGCCAGCATGGGAATCAGGCCGAAAGCGACGGCGATGGTCTGCGACTTTGGGATTTCGGCAAAGGCCTGGCCCACGGTGACCAGTCCAAACCAGACGATAACCGGGCCGGCCACGGGAAGCGGAACAATGTGCAGGACCAGGGGCAGCAATCCAGTCGTACAGAGCAACAGGGTGATCAGGCCATTGAGGGCGGAGTAGCCGGAACGCGCGCCATTGGCCTTGTGCGCCGCGTGGCCGACATAAAGCGTGGTCGGGAACGGACTGCCGAGGGCCGCGGCAGCCAGCGTGCCGAGGCCATTCATGAGCAGCGAGGGAGTGGTGCGGTAGTCGTCGCCGGCCACTTTCACGCTTTCAAGGATCTGCAGCGAGGCCAGCGTGTCCAGCGATGCAAGAGGGAGGATCACGGAAAGAT
>JBEKVS010000069.1:0-23354 GCA_049513795.1 Occallatibacter sp.
AACGATTGAGTGGGATCGGAATTTAGTTGTTCTTTGTTCTCCGGCGCGTGCAAAGGCTGATCAGTGGTGGGCGCCGATTCCAGTCACATCTCCATTCGACCTATATTTTCGCCGGAACAAAAGCGGCAACGGTTTTCAAAAGCCGATTCGCCGCGGCCTCCAACGGCGCCTTCACCATCAATGGATCAATAGATGGTGGAGCAGACAATCCTATTGATCCAGGTCGGTTCTCTGTTCATGGCGGCGCCGAACTGCACACTGGCCGGCAGCACAATGACTAGGCGACAAACCAGATTCTGGTGGGCATTTTTGTTTAAGCCGCCCTTTTGAACGACTGCGCTTGCAGGAGGGCGCACGCTTCGGCAACGGACTGTTCACTCCATCCCTGAAGCCAGCGTCTGATCCTGTCCGGGTCGATCGGCAGCAGGTCGGACTCGTGGGGTTCCCAGCGGTCGATCCCGAAGTCAAAGCATTGCAGGGTGGCTCTTCCCCGGTAGACGATCAGCCGCTCCGCGCAATAGTGCTCGACAACTTCCTGCCACTGCGCATTGGCCGGCGCTGAAAGCCCGGCGCCCTCCCAGATGCTCTGGGCGATCTGTTTAAAACACTCCCTCTGGTAGGGTTCGACATCGAGATCGGCCGCCAACTGGCTGGCACGGCGGTATGCCGCGTGAAGCTTATCCAGGTTCATGATGATCATCTCCATAAAGCAAAAGACCGAGCTCGAAAGCCCGGCCTGGTGAAAGGAACGTTAAGTTATGCGGCCATCAACTCCAGACCCGCCCGGACTCAAAGAATGACGGCTGCGGTGGCCAGGTCTTCGATGCCGAGTAACATCAAAACCCACCAGGGCTCGAAGCTCGCCGGGAGTGAACCGCTCGCGCCACGTCTTGCCATTTAGAACCTCTGAAACCTGTTTCACCTTGTCCTGATAGCAGGGATCGTAACGATGACAGGCGCGCAGAAAACACAACACCATCACGTCATAGACTTCATCCGTGGTCAGGCTCTTGAAGGCCAGATGAAGCGTCCGACACACCTTCGAGAGAGCCGCCTGGTCGGCCGGCGCCCCCTTCTTCAGAAGGTTCTTCAGTGTCTTGGCCGCATCGTTGCCCGCCCGCGTGCCCACCTGGGGCAGCTGCCCGCGGATCACCATGTTGGTGTATTTCATCAGGTATCCGTGGAAACAAACCAGGTGTCTCCATCCTTGCGGACACAAAACATCTCGCGCGCGCGCTAGGCCGAAGCCGATTCATGAACCCATGAGTCCATGAGTCCAGGAGTCCATGAACCCATGATCCGGCCCTCGCCTCTTCCTGGCTCTCTATCATCCTGTTCAGGAAGCGCAAGCTCGAATGGGTTCTCCATCCTTCCGGGCCCGGAAACATCGCGCGCACACACACCGCCAACCGGCGCCGCTTCCATGTTCATCATCCACCTGGACGGCCTGCGGTTCCCAGAGCGAGAAGACGCTGCTCATGGTTCGCCGGATATCCGATATCCGCACCGGAACAGGAGCTTCACTAATCAGCAGAGGGCATTTTCCCGTCGCCCGGTCGCCCCAA
Organism: Occallatibacter sp.; assembly: GCA_049513795.1. Classification (GTDB taxonomy): domain Bacteria; phylum Acidobacteriota; class Terriglobia; order Terriglobales; family Acidobacteriaceae; genus Telmatobacter. The sequence continues at coordinate 1,566 of JBEKVS010000069.1, forward strand.
TCAGCCCACTCTGAAATGGGGTTTTTCTGTCTTGAGATAAGCCAGTACGGCGGGAGAACATTATGCATGAAGGGAACGGAATGGCAGCAGTGATTGTCTCCATCTTGCCAGGCATACTGTTCGACAACCGGCCAATCAATCAATTCCAGGCTGGATAAGATCGATGCCCGCTTCGACAATCTCGATGAGCGTTTCGATCGCCTCGATTGGCTCAGTTCCGCACCCAGTTCCGCTGTCCACGCCCATCTATCTAGTTGGCTATGGGTTATGGGTTATGGGGCTGGAGGGCGGTGAAGTAGCGATGCACCGCTCCAGGCCGGGGTCGATCCGGATCGAGTCGAGCGGCTGCGAACCACGGACCGAGCGCACGCTGTTCCAATCGCCGGGTCAGGTCGATAGGTCGATGGGCAGCCAGCAAATCCAGATCTGTGCCGGACCCGATTGCCCGGCCGTGATTTCGATGGTCTTCATTACGGATCATGGGTCATGGGTCGATCTTCTTTTCCCTTATATGGTGATTGATGAATCGGCTCTGAACTGATCGCTGGTTCTGTTGATGGCGCCGGCGGACTCGGAAGACACTATGCCCGGGTGCGCGCCGGGAACCGGCGCTTTCCCGTTTAGGGCAATCTGAAAATACCTGGCATTCAGGTCAAATCTGGTTGTCGGGCTTTGTGCGCTCGTTTTGTCATGAAAGATAGGAAAACACGTGTTTTCTACCGAGCACCGGGACTTTTCGCTGCGATTGAGGGTATAGGGGGGACAGACGACCGAATCTACCCTCCCAGCGCAGGGTGAAAGTGCTAGATTCCGTGTTTTGATGACGCCGGATGAGCCGATTTCCACCTCGAAACACGAATTCCAGGCCCGTCCGGCCCTCTCCGGGACCTCCGCCAGCTGCGCAACAGGCCGGAAACAGCTGCACACGTTGCGCGTCTCCATGAACTGCCTGCGCAACAGCCTGTTTCAGGTGATTTCCGTTGCGCACTTGCTCAAGGCCGGCTGCGCAACACCCCAATCCATCCAATTTTCATGCGCACCGACCGGGAAATGGGCGCGCAGCACCCTGATGGATCGCCCGGCGGACACAATACTAGACAGGGGGCAGGGGCAATACCAGCCCCGGAAACAGGAGCCCCATGAAAGATACAACCGCAGCTATCTCTAACCTCAAGTCGCAGTGGCCCACTCTACACCGATCTTGACCGCGCGCGAGACATCTACCTGACGAACGGAATACGAGCATTCAGGGCTTGGGTTGTTCTCTGCCGGCGCCGCCGGGATTTGAGAGAACCTGAACCCGCCCAGGCTTGCGCACCGGACCGCCAAAAGCGGCCTATGCGCCAAAGGCGCGACGGCCGAAAACCGGATCTCACATTGAACAGGGATGGCTCCAGGCATCCATCGCTGCCGCAGGAAGGTCCGGCGGGACAAGCGTGAGAGGGCGCATATGCATCTCGCGATGAAGAAGAAGTCTCCTTCGATGATCCCGGCACCAGAATCCTACTGGCGACATCCTCGCTGTGAGCACCATGTACCCAATTGGCCATTCAGGGTGCCGGATCAGGGACGAGAATCGCTAAGGCCGGCAAATACAGGGACGATGCCGCACAGGAGAATCACCATGTCCAGGGAAGCGTCCGCAGCAGATGCACATTTAACGGTAAAGGAACAGGTAGTTGAGCTATACGAGGATTTTGAGCACGAGGCAGCGCGTGAGGTACATAGTCCTCATGATTCCTCGCAAAGCGATGTGCTGGTGCGCAAACATACTTGGGGTCGCGCCGACTTAAGGGTATTGCCTCCGGACTACATTATTTCCCAATCCGCCGTAGCGCCATTCGAATTCAGGCTTTTGCATATCTTGAAAAGGCGAGATAGTGTTGGCTTTTCTAATTGTCGCAAACCACTGCCAGAGAGGGGTGAAGCTTGAGCTTGACCGCTGATCCCGGATCGATCGGCGGCCTACTGCGGAGATGGGCCGCGGACCTGCCAGGAAAACGCGGCTTTAACATCGGCGGTTTTCAGTTCAATGTACCTCTTCGCCGCCTATATCGGCTCGTCGAGAGGAAGCTTACATCCACTGGACAGACTTAGTCGGCCACTCCCCGGAGGAGCACATTAGTACGATGACTGAGTTTATTTGTCCCATGCATCCCGACGTTCGCAAGCCCGATCCTGGCAGTTGTCCCAAGTGTGGAATGACTCTGGAGCCGGAAACCATTAGTGCGTCCGCCGCGCACACTCAATACATCTGTCCCATGCATCCGCAGATCGTGCGCGACCAGCCTGGTAATTGCCCGATCTGCGGCATGACCTTGGAATCGAAAGCGGCCACCATCGAGGAAGCAAATCCCGAGCTTGACAAGATGACGCGACGGCTCTGGGTCGGCATCGGCTTCACCCTCCCTCTATTTGCCGTCATGATCTCTGACCTTCTGCCAAGTCGTCCGGTTCAGCATCTCCTCGCCGGCCGAAGTCTTGGATGGATGGAGTTTGCGTTTGCAACTCCGGTCGTACTCTGGGGAGGCTGGCCATTTTTCCAACGTGGGTGGACTTCGATCATAAGCCGCCGTCTGAACATGTTCACCTTGATTTCGATTGGCTCAGGCTCCGCCTACCTCTACAGCGTTGTAGCAGTGCTTGTACCACAGCTCTTCCCTGCATCGTTTCGGGATATGTCAGGCCAACTCGGCCTCTACTTCGAGGCAGCCGCGGTAATTACAGTGCTTGTTCTCCTCGGCCAGGTCCTTGAACTGAAAGCCCGAAGCCAGACGAGCGGCGCGATCAAAGCTCTTCTTGGGCTCGCGCCCAAGACAGCGCGCCGCATCGCCCGGGACGGCACGGAGCGGGACGTGGAAATAAAGGCCATTCAGGTGGGCGACAAGCTCCGTGTTCGTCCGGGCGAAAAGGTTCCAACCGACGGAGTTGTGGTGGAAGGCAGCAGCTCCGTCGACGAATCGATGGTCAGCGGCGAGCCCGTTCCGGTAGAAAAGACTGTCGATGCCAAGGTCACCGGAGGAACAATCAACGGAACAGGCAGCTTTGTGATGAAGGCGGAGCGCGTCGGAGCCGACACTTTGCTTGCGCAGATCGTGAAGATGGTAAGCGAGGCTAATCGTACCCGCGCTCCAATCCAGAGATTGGCAGACATAGTGGCTTCGTACTTTGTGCCAGCGGTGCTGCTGTCCGCAGTCGTCACCTTTCTCGTGTGGGCGATCTATGGTCCGCAGCCACACTACGCGCATGCCCTGGTCAATGCAGTGGCCGTGCTCATTATTGCCTGTCCCTGCGCACTCGGACTTGCAACGCCTATGGCGATTATGGTCGGCACGGGCAGGGGAGCAGGAGAAGGCATCCTCATCAGCAATGCCGAAGCACTCGAAATTCTGGAGAAGGTTGACACCCTCGTTGTCGACAAGACCGGCACGTTGACTCTGGGCAAGCCGAAACTGACCGACCTGATTCCGGCCGAGGGTGTGAAAGACACCGAGTTGTTGCAGGCGGCGGCTAGTCTCGAAAAGGCAAGCGAGCATCCCCTCGCCGCAGCGGTCCTTGCGGCGGCCAGGGAAAAGAACATCGAGCTGGTCGCAATCGATGGGTTCCAATCGGTGACGGGAAAAGGCGTCAAAGGCACTTTATGGGGCAAGCAGGTTGCCATCGGCAATGCTGCGCTCATGGCCGATCTCGGCACTTCTCCTGAATCATTGCGGACTAAGGCCGAATCCCTGCAAAAAGAGGGCCGCACGGTTCTGTACATCGCACTGGGAGGAACGTTTGCCGGCCTGGTCGCGGTTGCTGACCCAATCAAAGACTCGACGGCCGAAGCAATCGAACAGTTGAAGCGCGAAGGCATCACGATCATAATGGTCACAGGCGACAATCGCACGACCGCGGAGGCGGTTGCAGGGAAGCTTGGTATCGATTTTGAAGCCGATGTACTGCCTGAGAACAAGGCAGCGGCCGTGAAGAAGCTGCAGGACGCAGGCGCAGTCGTCGCGATGGCCGGCGACGGAATCAACGATTCCCCAGCCCTGGCACAGGCTCATGTTGGGATTGCGATGGGCACTGGAACAGACGTTGCAATGAAGACGGGAGCGATCACCCTGGTAAAAGGTGACCTCCGAGGAATTGTGAAGGCTCGCCGATTGAGTCACCTCACGATGAACAACATTCGCGAGAATCTCTTCTTCGCCTTCTTCTACAACGTCCTCGGGGTCCCGTTGGCGGCAGGCATTCTCTACCCTTCGTTTGGCCTTCTTCTAAACCCGATGATCGCGGCCGCCGCCATGAGCTTCAGTTCGGTTTCGGTAATTGCCAATGCGCTGAGGTTGCGCGCTACGAAGCTATGAGCCGGAGTTGGCAATGGTTTGGCGTCCGGCGACTGCAGATACATGGTTTGGGCGTTGCTCTCGAGTCACGGGCTACGCGGCAGTTGGGCCGAGCGAGGGTGATAACTTCCAGTTTGCCGACAAACCGGGCGGTAAGCTGAAAACTACCAAGGGGAGGGCGCCGCTGTGAACGCTGTGGCTACGATAGCCGAAACTGACCATCAGGCTTCTCGGAGTCAGTATCTGCGAGCGCAGATGCGGAGACTATGCAGTTTCGGACAGGGAACGGGCGCGTTGCCCCTGATTCACAAGATCGAATCGAAGTTGGCTATTCAAGTTGATGTATTGATCTCCGAAGATGGTGTTCGATATACGACAGATTCCTGTGGACAGCCCTGCAATGCTGCATCGTTGCGCAATTACCGCGAGCAACGATTTGTAGTCAGCGATGCCCGACCTGGAAGCACAGCGAGGATGTGCGCCGTCATTGAGGGTGAAACATTCCGCGCGGCGAAGCAGGGCAAAGCCGGAACGCTGGAAGGAGCGCATTCCAAACCATGACATTGCTGGATGCACCGAAGTACGACACCGCCCGTGCAAGACGGATGCGAGATATCAAAATCGCGGCATTTTTGGCGATAGTATTGGGCGCTTTTGGCACCTGGTGGTTCTGGAACTGGCCGGAGGAGCACCGGGTGAACACCTTTCTTGCTGCAGTCGAGTCCGGTGACCGGTTGAAGGCTTACGGCGTTTGGAATTACGATCCTGATTGGCAGCAACATCCAGAACGCTACCAGGCTTATGGCTTGACCGGTTCCAGCAGGACTGGGGGACCGCTAGCGCGATCGGGCAGATTCGCAGCGATAAGACCTTCTTGTCCCGGACCTGGGGCAACGGCGTACTGATGGGTGTGGACATCAACGGCCGCAAAAAGCCGATTTTTCTGTGGGTCGATCGCAAAACAAAGCAAATCAGTTTCTCTCCGGTTGAACTGTATAGGCCCATATGGGATACCAAATGGGGCTCCGCGTTGTAAGGCCCGCGGGATGCACCGCCTACAATTCCAGCCGAGCTGCCTTTATTCGACCGAGCCCTTGGAAAAGGTACTAGCAAGCTACCGTCGCGGTTAGAATCGCTCGATCAAACGATCCGCTTGGAGCCATAAAAAGATGGCATCAAAAGCGGCGTCAGGGAGATTGCCGATGGAACAAGAACAGTACGGGAGAGCGGCATCAATCGTCGGGTCCATTTTGGTCGCCGCGGGGATTTTGTCGCTCGCATACTTTGCGTCGCCAATACGACTCATGGTTCAGCAGACCCACGGGCCGGGTTGGATCAATTGGTGGCCCCCAATTCTCGGAGGGCTGGTGCTCGCTTGTGGAATAGCTCTTTTGCTTTCCGTACGTCAAAGAACTCAAAAAGGGGCGAGAGACTTATGAGTGGCCCGCGCATTGACGGAAAGGGTCCAGAAGAGGTGAGCTGCTGCCCATGACCAATTAACTGAACCGAGGCTCAACTCTCCATTTCTTTCGCATATCCTCCTGTGAGCATATCGATGTTCGTACATCCGGAATTGTCGTCCTATTAGAAGAGGACGATCTGTACTACCTTGTACATTTTAGAGAATTGCCGAATGTGGCATGCTTCGTCCAAAAAGACACCTGGCTTCAGCTCATCAAGACCGATCTCCGCAGTTCGGATTCCGGACTGAGACGGCTGACTCGCTGGTTGGACTTTGAGGTAACGTTGTAAGTCGACAAGAGCTGAAACGTGAAATCATCAGTCTGGCCGGTTTTGCTTATCTGCCCTTCAAACTGGGTTCCGGATGGAATGATTCTTTCGATTCAGAAAATGAGGTGCAAGTGTCCTTCAAAGACTGGCTGCTCGCCGACCTCGAACTTCCTAAGGGCATCAAAAGACCGGTTGGAGAGCCGGAACATCCCTGGTGGCGCGTCATGTGTCTCACCGGCGTCGACTACTTCTCAACGTTGGGTTATCAGTCAGGGATTGCGTTTCTCGCCGCAGGAGTTCTCTCACCCATTGCAACTCTGGTCCTCGTTCTTGTGACGCTCTTTGCTGCGCTCCCGGTCTATAAACGAGTAGCAGCTGCCAGCCCCTACGGTCAGGGGAGCATTTCGATGTTAGAACGGCTGTTCCCTGGATGGGGCGGTAAAGTGTTCGTTCTTGTGCTGCTCGGCTTTGCCAGCACCGATTTTGTCAGCCCTCGTGCACAAGGATGTAGGAGTAAACCAGCATCTTGTCATTGACGATCATGTTGCCGCCCATGTCGTGGTTGTCGACAAACGTAGCTGCCTTTCTGGGGCGATCCGAAACAATTGCGCCGTCGCGCGTGAGCTCTCGCAGGTCGTAGTGAAACTGGTCGCAGACATCCTTCAGTTGGTAGCGAAGTGGAAAGTCGAACGCAGCCACTTGAATCTCAGAGAATCTGTTGACTTTGGTGAGCCATTCCTCAATGCTTTCGCCGTCTTCCCAGTATTCGCCCACGACAAAAGGGCTGAATTCCCTGCCATCTTTTACGTAGCGATACTTGGCGATTGCGCTGACGATCCACGCGCCGTATCCCTTGACGAGATCGAAGCGGAAACCGTCAAAAGCCTAACTCCTCGATAATCAACTGCGCGTATTCCATGATGGAGGTATAGACGAGCGGATTGCGATGGCAAAGGTGCGGAAAGCCGGCGAAGAGTTCGCCCTCCAGCATAACTTCGTAGCGGCTGGGATGGAAGCAGTTCCAGTCGCGAGGAAATCGGCCGCTCTTGGCGTGGAACTTGGTCCATCGCTTTTTTCCGTCGAGTGGGTTGGTTTCTTCCTCGTCCCGGCCGGAGTTGTGACTTATAACCATATCCGCATAACATCCGATACGATTATCGTGCGCCTTCTTAATGAGGGCCAAGAGTTCCGCGCGATTGCCAAACCAGGTCTTCTTGCCGCCTTTCTAGTCAAGATCACCCAGATCGAAGTAATCATAGGGGTCATAGCCCATGGAACGCGTCTCGGCGGCTTTCGAGATAGGCGGCAGCCAGAGCGCATTGAAGCCGGATTTCGAAAGTTCTTCAACATGGTCGGCAACAAAGTTCCACCAGTTGTGTTCCTGTTTTTCCTTCGCGGGACAGTCCCAGTAAAACGCCTGCAACATTACGCTCATCGGTGCTCCTGATTCCCTCGGCTGCTTGTGTTCTTTCGGGCTCAACTGGCAGATGATCCAGGCTTGCGCCGGCGCGAGTTCCGAAGGTGGAAACAACTTCGTCGGGCAGGGCATTAGTAAGCTCATTAGCCTCATCGTTTGCACGATCCAGTCTACGTTGGTGACCGCCTCAATGCGCTCCCAGCGCGTGGGATATTCCACCCCAATCTTCAGGTCTTCCCAGATTGCGCCTGGGTCATAGCCGGTGAAATTCTGAGACGCCTTATAGAGAAGCCGGATCTTGTCGTGCCGCTTGAGCGCCTTGAGAATTGCCGGAAGTAGAATGCCATCGTAGTCCTCTTTTGTGACCTGTCCTTCGCATGAAAGCGTAATAAATTGTCGGGAAAGTTCTTAATCATTTCGATCACGAAACGTCCTTCGTCGCGCGATTTACACCTGCCAATTCGCGGCCGATACCGGGCACTTCTGGTTCCCGCTTTCGGGATCTCTGTAAGATCGATGCTCGCAGACCGCAACTCCCGGCCTCTCCTGATTCGCACCAAAATACGGCCAGCTCAGTAAATTCCTTTAAAGCGCAACCACATGCATCTCGAGTGCGTTCACTTTGTCGACCCTTCGTTGATGGCGCTCGGCTCCGCTGAATCGAGCTTTGAGAAACGTTTCGATCAGTTCCCACGCGAGAGCTGATCCGATCACTTTGCCACCCAGGCAAAAGACATTCATATCGTCGTCTTCAACTCCCTGGTGCGCAGAGAAGACGTCATGGATGAGCCCTGCGCGCACACCGGCAATTTTGTTGGCGCAGATAGATGCCCCCACGCCGCTGCCGCAAAGTGCAACTCCGCGATCGACTGTTCCAGCGGCGATGGCCCTCGCCAGAGGGATAACGTAATCCGGGTAATCGTCTCCGGGGCGCGGTTGAGCCGCACCAAAGTCTACGACCTCATGGGCAGCACCGCGCAGCAAATCCGCGATCTCCTCCTTCAGAACGAACCCTCCATGGTCTGAGGCGATTCCGACGCGCATGGTGCTTTCTCCTTTGGCTTGTCGAGTACACGATGAGCCTGTCTGCAGACGTTCTCCACTGTGAAGCCGTAGTGCTCCATTACCACCGGTCCTGGAGCCGACGAGCCAAACGTGTCAACCCCGATCACTGCGATACGAGGACCGACAAATGACTGCCATCCAACGGGGGAACCAGCCTCGATGACCAGGAGCGGCACATTCGTGGGAAGGATTTGTTCCCTGTAATCGTCCGATTGCGACGCGAACAGGTTCGTGCTTGGCATGCTCACCACTCTTGCATGCACACCCTCTGTCAACAGCCCGTCGCGGGCATCGAGTGCCAGATGCACTTCGGATCCAGTAGCAATAAGGATGATTTCGGGAGTTCCCGTTGCAGGAGAATCGGCGAGGATATAGCCGCCTAACGGAACTCCAGCGGGAATGGCAGGATAGGAACTCAGATCGAGCACGGGAAGGCCCTGTCGTGTAAGCACCAATGCAACAGGCCCCTGCTTCCTGCCAATCGCGATTCTCCACGCGGCCACTGTCTCGTTGGCATCTGCCGGTCGAAGGACGACCATGCCGGGGATCGATCGCAATCCGATGAGTTGTTCTACGGGTTGGTGAGTCGGGCCGTCTTCACCCATTCCAATACTGTCATGGGTGAAGACGTAAATCACAGGTAGGGCGTTCATGGCCGCAAGGCGCATGGGCGGACGCATGTAATCGCTGAATACAAGGAACGTGCCACCATAAGGGATGATGCCGCGATGCAATGCCATTCCATTCAGAATGGCGCCCATGGCATGCTCTCGAATGCCGTAGTGCATGTTATGCCCGCCCCAGTTATCCGGCTCGAATTCTCCTGCATCTTTTCGATTCGTATGGGTGCTTGGGTTAAGATCGGCCGAGCCTCCCATCATTTCGGGCAAGCGAGCGCCGAGTATCTCGATCACTTTTCCTGAAGCGATGCGGGTGGCCATCGGGCCCTCTGCCGCACTAAATGCCGGAAGGTCGGAGTCCCAATCCTTAGGTAGGCACCCGTCGATAACTCGATGAAACTCAGCTGCCATATCGGGGAACTCCACAGCGAAAGCTTTGAAGCGCAACTCCCATTCGGACTGGGCAGACTCTCCGCGCGTAACCGCTTCCCGGAAATGTTCCAGTGCCTCTTCGGGGACATAGAAGGAAGGCGAGACCCTCCAACCCATGGCCTCTTTAGTCAGGCGCACCTCTTCCACGCCGAGCGCCTCTCCGTGGGCTGCAGCGGTGTCCTGTTTATGCGGGCTGCCGAAGCCGATGTGGGTGCGAACGGCGATCAAGGAAGGACGGCCGGTTTCTTCACGGGCCTTCTCGAGCGCTAGTGCAACCGCATCGACGTCGTTGCTTTGCTCCACTCGCTGCACGTGCCAGCCGAGAGCAGCGAACCGCTCCATGCGGTCCTCGGTGAACGTGAGTTCCGTGCTGCCTTCGATGGTGATGTGGTTGTCGGCGTAAAGAACGATGAGTTTGCCCAGATGCAGGTGGCCAGCATCCGATCCGGCCTCAGAGGAAATTCCTTCCTCAAGGTCTCCATCGCTGACGAGGACGTACGTGTAGTGGTCCACGAGTTTGTGGCCTGGACAGTTGAATCGTGCTGCGAGCGCAAGCTCGGAGATGGCCATGCCAACCCCGTTGGTAATGCCTTGCCCCAATGGTCCTGTCGTCGCCTCGACACCTGGGGTTTTTCCGTATTCCGGATGCCCAGGCGTGCGGCTGCCCCACTGACGAAACCGCATAAGTTCCTCCTTCGGCAAGTCGAACCCTGTTACATGGAGCAACGCATACAGCAGTGCACATCCATGTCCCGCCGATAAAACGAATCGATCCCGGTCCGGCCACTCGGGATCGTGCGGGTTGAACTTGAGCGATCGATCCCAGAGAGCGTATGCCATGGCTGCCGAGCCCATGGGCAAGCCGGGATGACCCGAGTTGGCCCTCTGGACCATGTCAACTGCCAAGAAGCGAAGGGTGTTGATGCACAGCTCATCCAATGCAGGCGGAGCGACTTTTATTGCGAGTGTTGCAGAGGATGCCATAGAGTGTTTTGTCCTTTACACTTTTCAAACGGATTAAACTGCGCATAGAGATTTGAGACTCACGGTTGCGTCAAGAGCCGCGCCACGCTACATCTTCAGGCCTATATCACTCCACTGCGGGTGGTTGCATTGGCAGATAAGTTCCGGCGTCTTCTTCGCATCGGCGCACGTATCGCTGCAGTGATTTTTCCCTGGTTCAGCTGTGCAGCTGCAAGCTGTATGTTCACATTTCTTTGCCACGATCATGAAAACTCCTTTTACCTATACCTGCCTTCACCCGTCTGAAGGCTCTGTTGTTCGGAGAACTTATTTGTCGATCTTCGATCCGAGGAGTGCGGAGATTCGTCTGTGTAACGATTTCTGCATTCGCAACCATATTCAGAATTTCATGAGCCGCCGGGTCAATCTGTTCACTTCTGGCCATCATCGCCGTGTGACTATGAACATAGTCAGGCAGAAGTCCGTTCTATCCGCAGCACGCAGACGCGGCCGATTGATCATCTGCAACCTGACCACCATCCTCGAACCTTCGATCCGAGAGTGGGAGCAAAACTGACCAGAACATGACGCGTACACGGTTCATCCTCATGACAGGAGGGATCAGGAATGGCGAATCAATTTGAGAACCCAGAGGTGACAAAGCTCGAAGACGAGACGGTCTCGGGCGAAGAAGCAAAGAAGCGGATCGAGCGCGTTGCCGAAAAGGCGGCGGGGAAGGCTTCGCACACAGAGCAGAGTTACGACCATGGATCGAATGATCTTTTCAAAGTGAAATGACATCGCGGGCTGCAATGTCTTTCGACACCACTTGTCCGAACAACAACCTCGGCCCCGCCCTCTCAGGGCGTCGCGCTTCACTGCGCATTCGCGCGATCGGAAGGCCATCCAAGTGAATCAATGATCTGGTGTCTTGCTGTTCACTGGCGGGCGCCTGAACGCCAGCCGGAATGGCTTGTATGTGGTCCTCTTGCCTGCATTGCGGCAATGCCCGCGGGTCAACGGAGCAAGAACAGGAGAACAATCCGAAATGGAATCGAAACCAGATAAACCCCAGCCCAAGGTCGATAAGGACGGTCTGAAGACTCTCGCCATGCCTGAAGTGATGAAAAAGCTGGGATCGTCGGCAGATGGACTTACCCAAGCCGAGGCCCAAAAACTGCTGGCGCAATACGGGCCAAACGAGATCGTCGAGAAGAAGACCAACATCATCCTGAAGTTCCTGAGCTATTTCTGGGGACCTATCCCGTGGATGATCGAGGGGGCAGTGATATTGTCGGGGCTTGTCCGGCACTGGATGGATTTCGGCATCATCCTTTTCCTTCTCTTTTCTAACGCCGTGGTGGGGTTCTGGGAAGAACACCAGGCGGGCAATGCCATCGACGCTCTAAAGAAACGGCTGGCAGTCAACGCTCGCGTCAAGCGAGATGGAGAATGGACGAACCCCAAGTCATCGGAAGTGGTGCCGGGTGACGTGATCCGGCTACGCCTCGGCGACATCATTCCAGCCGATGCGCGTCTGCTTGCAGGTGACTCCGTTCAGGTCGACCAGTCGGCGTTGACCGGCGAGTCTTTGCCCGTTGAGATCAAATCGGGCGGAGCGGTGTATTCGGGATCCATTCTTCGTCAGGGCGAGATCGATGCAATCGTCTATGCCACTGGCACAAACACTTACTTTGGCAAGACCGCGCAACTGGTGCAGTCGGCAGATACGGTCAGCCATTTTCAGCGCTCTGTATTGAAGATTGGCGACTACCTGATCGCTCTTGCCGTGGCGATGGTTCTGTTGATCGTCGTAGTCGCGCTTCTCCGTCACGATCCGGTTCTCACCACTCTGGAATTCTGCCTGGTGCTTCTGGTGGCTGCGATTCCAGTGGCCATGCCCACGGTGCTGTCGGTCACCATGGCTGTGGGCGCGCGGCTGCTGTCAAAGAAAGAAGTGGTTGTTACCAAGCTGTCGGCGATCGAGGAACTGGCCGGCGTAGACATCCTGTGCTCGGACAAGACCGGCACGCTGACGCAGAACAAGCTGACCTTGGGCGATCCATTCACGATGAACAGCATCCCCGCCGATCAAATAGTCCTCTGGGCGGCCCTCGCTTCCCGCGCCGAAGACAAAGACACCATCGACCTTGCCGTGATCGGCGGCGTGAAGGACGACAAGGCTCTGAAGAGCAACCAGGTGACCCACTTTGTGCCCTTCGACCCGGTGCATAAACGCACCGAAGCCACTGTCAAAGGTGCGGATGGAAAGCAGTTCTTTGTGGCCAAGGGCGCGCCACAGGTGATTCTCGAGATGGCCACCAACGCCGGCGAAGTCAAGCCTGCCGTCGAAAAAGCCATTCTTGACTTTGCCGGACGCGGCTTCCGCTCGCTGGGTGTGGCTCGGGCCGATGAGGAAGGCAAGTGGAAGTTTGTCGGCATGCTGCCCTTGTTCGATCCGCCCCGCGAACAGGCAAAAGCAACCATCGCCAGCGCTGTGGAGATGGGCGTCAAGGTCAAGATGGTGACGGGGGACCAACTGGCCATCGCTCGGGAAACGGCAAAGCAACTCGGGATGGGCACCAACATCCTGGATGCCGGCGGATTGGACGACAGCAAGAAGGACGCAACGCCGGAGCAGGCGAAGGCGATTGAAGACGCCGACGGCTTTGCACAGGTTTTCCCGGAACACAAGTTCCACATCATCCAGGTCTTGCAGAAGCGAGGCCACTTCGTCGGCATGACCGGCGATGGCGTAAACGACGCTCCGGCGCTCAAAGAAGCAGATTGCGGTATCGCCGTCTCCGGGGCCACAGATGCGGCGCGCGCCGCGGCATCCATTGTGCTGCTTGCGCCCGGCCTGTCGGTCATTATCGATGCGATCAAGGAGGCGCGGAGGATTGTCCAGCGGATGAACAGCTATGCGATCTACCGCATCGCCGAAACGCTGCGCGTGTTGCTGTTCATGACACTGTCAATCCTGATCTTCAACTTCTATCCCGTGACGGCAGTGATGATCGTTCTGATCGCGGTGCTCAACGACGGCGCGATCCTGTCCATTGCCTATGACAATGTTCATTACAAGAAGACGCCAGAGGCCTGGAACATGCGCCTGGTGCTTAGCATCTCCACTGCGCTTGGATTGATGGGCGTTATTGCGGCGTTTGGTCTTTTCTACCTTGCTGAACGCGTCTTTCATATGGACCGCGTGCAAGCCCAGACACTGATGTACCTGAAGCTTTCCGTCGCGGGCCATCTGACCATCTTCCTTACGCGCACCCGCGGTCCTTTCTGGTCGATCCGCCCCGCGAAGACTCTTTGGATAGCGGTGCTCGGCACGCAGACCATTGCAACGCTGATCGCGGTTTACGGGCTTTTCATGGCGCCCCTGGGATGGAAATGGGCAGGGTTCGTCTGGGGTTACGCAATCGCCTGGGCCCTGATCAACGACCGTATCAAGCTCCTCGCTTATAGGATTTTCGATCCCGTCAAGGCGGAAGCTAAGCCTGATGCCAAATCCGACGCCAAGCTTCAGGCTAAGGCGGAGGAGCCGAAGGCTGACCCTGTAAGCAATTCGGACCCGAGGCCGGAGATCAAATCCAAGCCGAAGGTAGAAGCCAAGTCCCAGGCAAAACCCGACGTCAAAGTTGAAGCTAAGCCTGAAGCCAAGGCGCCATCAGAATTGAGGCCCCAGATCGCTCAGCGGGCTTACGAACTCTACGAAGAGCGAGACCACCACGACGGTACAGCAGCTCAGGACTGGCAACAAGCGGAGGGAGAAATTCGGAAGAATGGAGTCAACGGCCAGCCGAAGCCGGAGGCCAAAGCCGACGAAGCGAAGCCCGAAGCAAAGGCTGAGCCGAAGTCCGAAGCGAAAGACAAGCCGCAGCCTGAAGCGACACCACAACTCGTCAAGCGAGTCCATGAACTTTACGAAGAGCTAGGGCGCGAGGATGTTCAATCCGTTCAGGATTGGGAGAAAACGCATCCGAAACTTGAAGAACATGAATCCCACAAATAAGCAGCGACAAACAACGAGGCGGGCATGACTGACAAATTGGATATAAAAATCAACCCCAGGGATTTCCGCGTGCCGCCGGGCAAGAAAGTCGACCTAAGCGAATGGCCGACAATTGTCGATCCCATCACTAAGTCGAAGAAGGAATACAAGCAACTTCTGCAGCAGCACATTGAGAAGCTGAGTTCGCTGCAAAACCTTCACTACGCATCGCACAAGTATGCGCTCCTGCTCGTCTTTCAGGGCATGGATGGCGCCGGAAAAGATGGCGCAATTCGTCACGTCATGTCGGGTGTTAATCCTGAGGGCTGCGAAGTGTTCAGTTTCAAGCAGCCCAGCGCCGAAGAGCTCGACCATGACTTTCTCTGGCGCACCACCTGCCGCCTTCCTGAACGCGGCCGGATCGGCATATTCAACCGTTCTTATTACGAGGAGGTGCTGGTGGTTCGGGTGCATCCGGAGATGCTCCGCGAGCAGGGACTGCCTGAGGAGTTGCGCGACGAGAGGAACATATGGAAGCAAAGGTATGACTCCATCTCGGATCTGGAGAAACACCTTCATCGCAATGGAACACAGATTGTCAAAATATTTCTTCACCTGTCCAACGACGAGCAACGAAAGCGATTTCTTGCGCGCATCGATGAGCCGGATAAGAACTGGAAGTTCAGCACTTCCGACATTCACGAGAGGAAGTACTGGAAGCACTATATGAAGGCCTACGAAGACTGCTTTCACGCGACCAGCACTCATCATGCGCCGTGGTACGTTGTCCCCGCTGACGACAAGGAAGACGCACGGCTGATCGTTTCGCAGATCGTTCTGGATGCGCTCGGAGACCTGAAGATGGCCTATCCCAAAACCACAGAAAAGCGGCATCTTGAACTACTCGCAATCAAAAAGGTGTTGGCAAAATAACGCCGGAGTTTCATCGTAGGCATACCCTGGAAAGCCCCTGTCAGCCCACCCCATTGTGCGATTACCAGTTACCCAGAGAAGGAAAGGATTAATCAAAATGGCTACCACCGAACTCCCCATCAAGGTTGAGAAGGATAATGCGCCTCAAACCTTCAGCAAGAATTTCGATCAGTATGGCAATTCATCAGGGTTCATCTTCGATGTAACCTTGTCGACCGCGATTGCGGCCAACGGCAAAAACGAAGAGAGAGCTCCGAAGCCCAAGGGACCTCTCTCGCCTGAGATGCTGGACAAGATGAGTCGCTACTGGCGGGCAGCGAATTATCTGTGCATCGGCCAGATATATCTCTTCGAGAATCCTCTCTTGCGCGAACCTCTCAAGGCATCGCAGATCAAGCCGCGATTGCTCGGCCATTGGGGAACTTCGCCGGGACAGAACCTCATTTACATTCATCTGAATCGGCTCATCAAAGAGCACGGCGCGGACATCATCTACATTTCGGGTCCGGGACACGGAGGCCCTTCGCTGAATGCCTGTTCTTATCTCGAGGGTTCTTACACCGAGGTTCATCCGGAGATCACGCACGATGAAGACGGCTTGCGGCTTATGTTTCGCAAGTTCTCGACGCCGGGCGGCGTACCCAGCCACTGCGGACCGCACGTCCCCAACTCCATGCACGAGGGAGGCGAACTCGGTTACTCTCTGGTGCACGCGTTCGGTGCGGCATTCGATAATCCAAACCTGATTGTCGCTTGCGTCGTCGGCGACGGAGAATCCGAGACCTGCCCACTCGAAGGAAGTTGGAAGTCGGTCAACTTCCTCAATCCGGTGCGCGACGGCGCCGTGTTGCCGATCCTGCATCTCAATGGATACAAAATCTCCGGCCCAACGGCCCAGGCACGCACCAGCGACGCGGACTTGAAGGCTCTCTATGTAGGAAGGGGTTACACGCCCTTCTTCGTAGAAGGCGACGATCCCGAAGTCGTGCATCAACTGCTTGCGCAAACGCTTGACGATTGCTATGCCGAGATTCGCGGCATTCAACAGGAGGCACGCAAGAACGGCTTCAAGGCGCAGCCCGTCTGGCCCATGATCGTCCTGCGCACGCCCAAGGGATGGACCTGCCCTAAGGAAGTGGACGGAATCCCCATCGAAGGCACATTCCGCGCACACCAGGTCCCGCTCGCGACAGTCCGTGAGAACCCCGAGCATCTGAAGATTCTTGAAGCCTGGATGAAGAGTTACAAAGCGGAGGAACTTTTCGATGAGAACGGCAAGTTCATTGACGAACTCGCCGCTCTTTCGCCTGCGGGTAACCGCCGCATGGGCGGCAATCCCCATGTGAATGGCGGACGGGAGCTGATCACCCTGGCGCTGCCCGATTTCACCGACTACGCGCTGGAGATCCCGAGGCCCGGTCAGGTTCTGGCCGAGGCTCCGCGTAAGCTGGGCGACTTCTTCCGTGACATATTCAAAATGAATTTGAAAAACTTCCGCATGTTTTGCCCCGACGAATCGAATTCGAATCGACTGAACTCCATCTTTGAAGCTACCAAGCGTTGCTCGATGGCCGAAATTGTCTCGATCGACGATGAGCTCGGCCCCGACGGCCGCGTGATGGAAGTGCTGAGCGAGCACCTCTGCCAGGGATGGCTTGAGGGCTACCTGCTTACCGGTCGTCATGGTATGTGGTCTTCTTACGAGGCCTTCGCGCAAGTTGTCGACTCAATGACCACGCAACATGCCAAGTGGCTTGAGCAATGCCGCGAATTCCCATGGCGCAGGCCGCTTGCGTCTCTCAATGTTCTGCTCACCAGTCATGCATGGCGCAACGACCACAATGGCTTCAGCCATCAGGCTACCGGATACGTCGACAATGCTCTTGCGCGCAGGAGTGAGGTGATCCGCGTGTATTATCCACCGGACTCGAACTGCCTGCTTAGTGTTTTCGACCATTGCCTGCGCAGCCGCAATTACGTGAATATCGTCACCTGCGGAAAGCAACCGCAGCTGCAATGGCTGAATATGGACGAAGCGCTCGAGCATTGCTCGCGCGGCGCGTCGACGTGGAAGTTTGCAACCAACGATGAAGGCGGCGAGCCCGATGTTGTGCTGGCCTGCGCCGGCGACGTGCCGACCATTGAAATCTGTGCGGCGTCATGGTTGCTGCAGAAACATGTGCCGAGCATCAAGGTGCGCGTGGTCAATGTCGTGGACCTGATGACCTTGATGTTCCCTGACAAACATTCGCACGGTATGGACGAAATGTCGTTCAACGCACTGTTCACTGAGAAGGCGCCGGTGGTTTTCGCATTCCACAACAATCGCTGGCTCATTCACACCCTGGTGCATGGGCGCGCTAACGAAGGCCGCTTTCATGTACACGGTTATATGGATAATGGCACGACCACCACGCCCTTCGACATGGTGGTGCTGAATGAGACGAGCCGCTTCCACCTCGCCCTGGATGCGTTGAAGCATATCCCCCGTCTTCGCTTGCAGGCTGAGCATGCGATAAGGTTATTCAACCAGGAACTGATCAGGCACCACGACTATATCCGTGAACATCTCGAGGATATGCCGGAGATAAGAAACTGGCAGTGGACCAAGGACTTCAGCGATGCAACGGCACCCGCTCCAATGGCCAAGGGACATCCGGAGAAGGCTATGTTCACCGACAGTTAAGAAATATTCCATTGCAAATGAGGTGGAGGGCGGACGTCGCAGATAATTGCGATAACACTGTACCCATTTCCTGGAACCCAACTTGTGGGGAAAAGAGTGAATGATCCAAAAGCACCTTTCGATTGGCTAAAGATTGATGGAATGGATGCGCTTGCCGAGCTCGCGCTCAACCTGCACTGGTCCTGGAACCACGCCGCGGATGAGTTGTGGAAGGGGCTCGACAAGGAACTCTGGGCGGCGACCCAAAATCCATGGGTCATCTTGCGAACGGTGTCGCACGAGAAAATCAAAGCAGTGCTGGCCGAGCCGAAGTTTCGGCGCCGTCTCGATACTCTGCTTAAACAGAATCAGGAGTCATACCAAGCGGACGCATGGTTTCAGCATAAGCATCCGGAAGGAGCGCTCACCACTATCGCCTACTTCAGCATGGAATTCATGCTGAGCGAGGCGCTGCCGATCTACTCGGGTGGTTTGGGCAATGTAGCGGGCGACCAGATGAAGGCGGCGAGCGACCTGGGTGTTCCGGTTGTCGGGGTCGGCTTGCTTTACGGCCAGGGCTATTTTCGTCAGGACTTCGATTCGGATGGTCGCCAGCATGCACTCTACCCGGTCAATGATCCGGGGCAGCTACCAATCCGGCCTTTGCGTCAACCGAATGGCGAATGGCTGCGTTTGCAGATACAACTTCCCGGTTCTAAAATATGGCTCCGCTGTTGGGAAGTTTCCGTGGGAAGAGCAAAGCTCTACTTGCTCGACACCAACGATTTTGCCAATACTGCCGCTCACCGGGGTATCACCAGCGAACTCTACGGCGGTGACGCCGAGATGCGCTTGAAGCAGGAGATTGTCCTCGGCATCGGAGGATGGCGTCTGCTGCGAGCAATTGGATTGCAGCCGGATGTGTGCCATCTCAACGAAGGTCATGCGGCGTTTGCCACCCTTGAACGAGCGCGCTTCTACATGCAGGATCATAAAAAGCCGTTCGATCTTGCCATGACGATCACGCGGGCCGGCAATGTGTTCACTACGCATACCGCGGTGAGCGCCGGCTTTGACCGCTTCGATCCGAACCTGATTCGCACGTATCTAAGCCACTACGCAGCGGATGAACTCGCCATCCCGGTGGACGGGTTGCTGGCTTTGGGAAGGCAGAATCGGGAAGATAATTCGGAACCCTTCAACATGGCTTATCTTGCGGTTCGCGGCAGCGGGCAAATCAATGGTGTCAGCAAACTTCATGGAAAAGTGAGCCGGCAGATATTCCAGCCGCTCTTTCCCCACTGGCCCCAGGATGAAGTGCCAATCGGCTCAGTTACCAATGGGATTCATGTTCCCACCTGGGACTCCGCAGCCGCCGATGCACTCTGGACCACAGCTTGCGGCGATACACGTTGGCGCGGAGATCGCCCGGCCGAAGAGGACATCCGCAAGCTCACTGATGCGCAGTTGTGGCAAATGCGCACAGCGGAACGCAAGACGCTAATCGATCGCATACGCAAGCGGTACGCATGCCAAATTGCTTCCGAAAGTGGGAGCCGGGCTGATACCAGCGGTGTGCTTGATGAGAATGCGCTGACCGTCGGATTTGCGCGCCGATTTGCCACCTATAAGCGCCCCAATCTTCTTTTGCACGATACCGAACGGCTGGTGCGCCTGCTCACCAATCCTCGAATGCCTGTTCAGTTAGTCCTCGCCGGGAAAGCTCATCCGCAGGATCTTCCCGGACAACAGCTTATCAAGCAGTGGAAGGATTTCATCAAGCGCCCCGAGGTTCAGGGCCGCGTGGTCTTCCTCAACGACTACGATATGATGCTGGCCCAGGAATTAGTGCAGGGAATCGATCTGTGGATCAACACGCCACGGCGTCCGTGGGAGGCTTGCGGCACAAGTGGAATGAAGGTTCTCGTCAACGGCGGCCTGAATCTATCTGAGTTGGACGGCTGGTGGGCAGAAGCCTATTCACCCGACGTTGGTTGGGCCATTGGAGATGGTCAGGAACACGGCGGAGACCCTGCGTGGGATGCCAGAGAGGCAGAGCATTTGTATGCCTTGCTGGAAGGGGAAGTGACATCGGAGTTCTATGAGCGCAGCGAGTCAGGGGTTCCATCCAAGTGGCTGGAGCGCATTCGCGAGAGCATGGCGAGGCTCACGCCCGAGTTTTCTGCAACGCGCGCAATCCGCGAATACACCGAGAGTCATTATCTACCTGCGGCGTCGGGTTATCGCCATCGCACAGCGGACGATGGTGCGCTCGGCTTGAGTCTTCTTCGTTGGAAGCAGAACATTGATAGGCATTGGAACACCGTGCATTTTGGTCCGGTCGAGGTCACGACGCACGACGGCCAGCATTTGTTTCAAGCGGAGGTTTCTCCAGGCAACCTCAAGCTGGAAGAACTCAGAGTCGAACTCTATTCAGGTCCAGTGCAAGGAGGCGGGCCTACCTTGGCAATTATGACTGCCAGCAAAAACTGCGCGGGTTCATCGGGCGTGCAAATGTATTCCGCTCAGGTATCCGCACTTCGTCCCGCCAGCGACTACACTGCGCGCATAGTGCCCCATTGCCTCAACGCTTCCGTCCCGCCCGAAGCTGAGCAGATCGTATGGCAACGCTGATGGACAATCCGGAATCATGGAACGTGCGCGTCAAATCTTGAATGCCGCAGGTCGTCGCGCTGGAAAGCAACAGGCTGCGAATAGGCCACCGACAGGAGCATGGAGCGCACAGCTCTCTGGCAACACAGCGCGAGCGACTCCCCGGCCGGTCTGGATGAAAACTGAAGCCCGAGTTACAGAATGCCGTCATAAGCTTGTCAGAACCAGTGAATTAACCCTGCATATCACAGATGACCCCGACAAACTGATCGTTTCTTTCACCTACTACGCCCACGCACGAACATACTACGGCAACTTCATGGCGACGGCAGCCATGACAGGAGGTGAAGCTTTTTCTGTTTATTACAACGCTTTGAATCCCAGCGAAAATACTCAGTCGCCATCCGAAACCACAAAGAGAAACGCAATGTCGGATGTAGCCTTTCTCGGCTCGATCACCGTTTCGATTCTCTTTCTTACCATGGTGCGCGGTTAAGCTGGCCATTGAGAACCTATACATGGCAGCAGTCGGGTGTGACTTCACTCTAGATCCACGGGTGCTGGCGCACGAAGGAGTATACGGACTCACATCGAAGATTCGTGGGCTCTCGTGACACCGCCGTTGAAGGCGAATTCTTAAGCTATTCATTTGATCGCATCAGACTTTTGCGTTCGCTGGGTCGGCGGCTGCATCCAGGGGAAGCTCGGTCGGAACGTCGAGGCGCGCTGCGCCAATCCGGTTGTCGGCCATTCCATAGTAGACGTCGAAGCGATCAGTTGCCCCAAGGTCGTCGCGCCGATCGATGCCGGTCGGGAACACGACATGGGCGACCGTCCCGTGGCACTCTTCCGGCAACTGGGGTTTCAGAACCGGCTCGGCCGACCGATAGCGAATTATTTGTGGATGCTCCTTCGAGAGCACCATCACCCCGGCCGAGTAACAAAGATGATGCTCAGAGGTGTTCGCTTGTAGTTTCTCGCTGACGCCGTGATAGAGAATCAGCCAGCCGTGACGGGTC
>JBEKVS010000070.1:0-20095 GCA_049513795.1 Occallatibacter sp.
GGCGGAAGCCCGTAACCGGCGCGAGAATCTGAATTCCCTTTTCACCCTTTTTGACAAAACGGCCCAGTTCCTTCCATTTGCCGAATCCCGCCACGTGAGTAGCGGTGGGCCGCTGACGGGCGATTTGCAGGATGTTGCCGAAAGAGTAGTTGTGAAAGCGCGCCATGGTGCGGAGATAGGCGGCGAGCATGTCGCTGTGCCCCGCATTCAATTGCTCAATGAGGTAATCAACTGCCTGTTTGATGAGGACTTGCGTGGGGTTTTCGCTCTGCGTGGTGCGCTGCTGGTAGGGCGAGGCGCTCGGGTTGCGCTGCGCCGCATTTTTCCTGTGCGGCGCGGCGTTCCGGTTGCTGGATGTGCCATTGCTGGCGGTGTTGGCGATGTTGCTGATGGTGGCTGCTGACATGACAGTTCTCCTATGTGCCCGCTTGCGGGCGATTTGGCGTCCATGAACAGGAGCACTGGCTGAACCCCAAATTTTTTCTGTTGAGTGCTCCCGCTTCATGGCTCTTGCGGCTCAGCAGAGGCGCGGAGGGTTCAGTCAAGGTCGCCATCGGCGCCGCGTGCCCAGGGCTCCCGCGCGAGCCGCTTTTGCTCGCGTGGGATGGGCGTTAGCGGTCGGAGCGTGAGCGGAGAACCTTGACGGGTTCCGACCGCCTCTGCCATAAAGCCGCCTGAAGCGGGAGCACCTGACAGAAGAAGAAATTTAGGGAAGATCCCTGTTGTTTCTTGGCGTCACAGAGCTGGAACGCCGGCACTGAACGCTACTATCAATGCGAGGCATGACCATGAAAATTGCCTGAGGGCGCAAAGATTGTTCACGTGGTTCGATCTCGCCTGGCTGGATTCTCATTGCCGCGAAAGGGATCGCATGGCCTGGTTCAACAACTCCAATGGCTCGCGACAACTGGGGGAGGGAGGGTAATAAATGACGAAACCCACGATACTTGTGGCGACGTGGGGTAACGGGCTGTTCGCAATCACAGGCGATGAGCCGAGGCGAGAGATTGCGGATCTGTCCGTCAGAGGGATTGCACCGGATGGACGTGGCGGTGCACTCGCCATTGTGGGCGGCAATTCGGTGCGTAGGCGCGCTCCAAGCGGCGAATGGACAACCGTCGCTTTGAGTGAGTTCGATCTTTCCTGCTGTATGGCCGTTCGAGACACCATCTATGTCGGAACGGACCACGCACGAATGCTGCGGCTGGGCGAGGAGAGTGGTGCGCTCGCGCCTATCGATGGTTTCGACGATGTTGCGGGACGGGATGCCTGGTTTGCTGGTTCGGCCATTGTGAATGGGCAGCGCGTTGGCCCGCCGCTCGGTATTCGCTCGGTCGCGGCCAACTCGAACGGGAGCATACTGTTCGCCAACGTTCACGTGGGAGGGATTCCGCGTTCGATCGATGGCGGAATAAGCTGGCAGCCAACCATCGATATCAACAGCGATGTTCACGAGGTGTGTGGACACCATCGAGATCCGGGGATTGTCGTCGCGGCGGCCGCTGTTGGGCTTTGCGTCAGCCGGGATTCCGGGGCGACGTGGACTATAGAACAGGAGGGGCTCCACGCGCCACACTGCTCCGCAGTGGCGATTTCGGGTGACGCTATTCTCGTCTCGGCTGCAAGCAGTCCTTTTGCTGCTGAAGGGCGACTTTATCGGAGGCCACTAAAAAGGGACGGAATCCTGACAGCCGTCGAAGGGGGGATGCCGGCGTGGACCGAGGGTATCGTTGACACCGGTTGCATTGCCGCAAATGGATCATTCATTGCGGTTGCTGACCGAGCTGGAAACTTGTATGGCTCGGACGACTGTGGGCGGACTTGGTCATTAAGGGGCACTGGACTGCCGCCACCGAGCGGTGTTCTCGTCTGTTGAAGAAGGGAGATCAAGTGATCTTTACGTCACATTATGTTGCATTGTCGTCTAAGAGTGGCCTATAGATCGGCGATTCATTCTGACGTTCGATTGATAAAGAAACTTCTTTATTTTCTTTTGGCTTACGCTTCAGCATGAGCGGCTTCCTGAACCTTGTTTTAGTTTCTGAAAGGACACGAAGCGGTCGTAACCGAGCGTACCACGATACATTCTTGACTTGATTATCAGCGGATGATAACATAAAAATCGATGCACCACGATCCCAGTCTCGATACGCTTCTCCTCCTTGATGGCGAGAGTTTCGTGGGAGAGGGCAATTTCTGGGTTAAGTTCGAGGTAAAAAGGGTTCCTGTCACATTGGAGAAACCGCATGGTTTGGACTACTCGCTGACGCTCCACGCTGGTGATGGAAAGCGCCTGCTGGGTTTTGATAATGCTCATCCCGTTCGTGAGGGGGCGGGACCCGGAGCTCGGACACGCATCGAATATGACCACAAGCATAAGGGGGAGAGGATCCGATTTTACGACTACAAAGACGCGATGTCCCTGCTGGCTGATTTTTGGACCGAGGTTGAGTTGATCTTGAAGGAAAGGAGCAAAACGCCATGAGAATTTTGAGAGTTGGAATTGCCTCTCGAGAAGCCTATAAGAAGAGAACATTGGCGATCGCGAAGGGGGAATATGTTCCGGTAAAAGGTGAACCCAAAGTCTGGTTTGAATCTTTAGGAACGTTGTCTCAAGTGCTTTCTGACCAAAATCGGGATTTGCTGAAGCTCATCCTAGATACCCGCCCCCAATCGCTCAATGAGTTGGCGGAAAAATCTGGAAGGGCGACATCAAACTTGTCTCGTACGTTGCGAACGATGGAGCGATATGGCCTGGTGCATTTTGAGCAAGGTCCAAATCGCCAACTCGTGCCTTACGTCAACTACACTGGCGTCGAATTAGAAATGTCATTTCAAAAATGATCGTTTGAAATGAGCCAAAATGCCTCTGTCGGCATTGAGTCGAATGCTTTTTCGTCATCCGTGGTTGGAGGGACGAGTTTAACGCAAGTTCTTGAATACGCGACTTCTGATACTCAACGGGCGGGGCTTCTCGATTTTCGCAACAGCTGTGGAGATATGCGGGGATGGCATTCGATTCAGATGGGCTCAAATTGTCATGCCGATTCCCCCGCTTAGAGAGGACGTTGGGGCCATCTCAAGAGCGGAAGTCTTCGATAAGTCACTTGCTAGCTGAGGGCCCAGTCGGGAAAGATCATCCGTAAATAGCGCTACTTCGTGGCTTGCGCGAGAGACGGATACATAAGTGAATCGGGAACTGAGCAGATCGGGATGCACACCGGCTTCGGCGTGTATCAGTACCCGTTCTGCAGTGAGACCCTGAGCGCTGTAGCTGGTGACTGCGTAGCCGTGATCGAAATGACGTTGATCGGTGGCGCTGAAGTCAATCTGGCGATTGTTGTCGAGTCGAGCGACAATATGGCCGTCCGTGCCGATGGATTCGATAACGGCAAGATCGCGATTCGCGACACGAATTTCTCTGTCGGGCGCTGTAAATTGAATGTGATCGCCAACAGAGAAGTTGTGCGTAGCCTCCCGGTAGACGCTGACCCCGGTAAGCCGCCGCGGATCATAGGTAGCAAGTTCGCCGGATTGCATTTCGACCGTAAGCAGATTCGCCGAGGGATTGATCGCGGTCACGGTCCCGTAAGAACCGCCTTCGATTCCAATGCTTTTGCTGCCACGGGCGTAGCGGACCACATCGTCCGTGTCGTAATGATTGGCCCAAGCGCGGTCTGCTCCGGTCATATCCTGGCGCTGGACGAGAACACGAAAGCTGTGATCCTCGGCGCCAACGATGCCGTTCGATTTCAACTCTTGCCGTACGGCTAGATTCAATTCGCGACGCGAGGCGTTGTCTGGAGACACAACGAGTGTGTTTTCCGGTGATTGGGCGTAGATTCGCGCAATCGTTCGGATGCGCTCCTGTGGATCGGAAATCTCCCGTATCCTGCCCTGCTGGCGCAGCAGATCGAGGGCCGCAGGAGTTTGCCCGGAAGCGAGCAGTTCGACAGCGGACTTGAGTGCCGGATCCTTCTGCCGAACGATCTCGTCGAGCTTGGAGGTGCGCATTCCGGCCGCTAGCAACTGCTCAAACGGCCGACCCGCTTCGACGCCCTGATGCTGCCGAGTGTCACCAATCAAGAGAACGCGGTCGTGGGAGCCCAGGCGAGCGAGGAACTCGCGGACTTGGCTGGTGCTTGCCAGGCTCGATTCGTCGAGAAAATAGAAATGCTTTCGCTCCGGCAGGGAATCTGGATGCGAAGAACGGGAGAGAAAAGCTTGTAGAGTTCGAGCTTCGACACCGGCCTCCTGAAGCTGCCGCGTAGCGCGTGATGTAGGGGCCAGACCCTCCACTTCGTAGCCCTGCACTTCGGCAGCGGAACGGACCACCGTGAGCACGGTTGTCTTCCCTGCGCCGGCCCATCCTTGGAGGCCCTGTACACGGTCCGGGGAACTGAGGACATCTTCGATAACGCTCTTTTGTGCTCGATTTAAATGCGGATGCCGGTCCGCGACTTGGATGGCTCCGGCACGCGTCGCCACGGGGGAAAGTTGGTTTTGCCCTTCGCGCACGCGGCGAACAATCTCCTGTTCAGCTTCAATGGTGCGGGCGGTGGTGAGGTGACGGCCCGAAATGGAGTGGGGCCGCTCGACGGCCTGGAATTCACCAGAAGCGAGGCGGGCAGACAGATTGCCGCGTACCTGGCCATAGGTGATCTCGCCCATGCCGCGGCGTAGCGCATCGCGGACAATGGCTCGTTCATCGACCACTGCCTCCCGTTCAAAGTTCTTGTCGCGGGAAAACGTGACGGCCTCGCGGACCCGCTGCAACGGATTCACTTCAACGATTGGCTGCTGCGACCGTTCCCACGCTGCGCGGACGACTGCATCGGCCTGATTGCCAAACTCGGCGGCGAGCTTGCGATGAGCAGCCATGACTTCGCCGAGAGAATGAATCGCCTTATTGTCCCTCGTTGAATGTGCAGCAATTTCCGCGGATTCTTTGCCGGAGCGGCCGATACGTTCCAGGTAATCGCGTATCTGCTGACTGCGCGGGCTTGATGCATCGAGATACTCTTGGGTGTAGCCCTTGATCTCCGGGGCGCCGCTTCTTCCGGCAGTGATTTCGTAACCGAGCTGGCGAAGGCGATAAGTCAGCTCCGATTGGTAGATAGCGGTAGCGAATTGCTGCGACTGAAAGAGTCCGCGCTCCTGAAGAGCGCGAAATTGGCCGTTGTCTCGTTCGGTCATATTGAAGATTACGGCGTGAGTGTGGAGCTGTGGGGCGGCATAACCGTCCACGGGCCGGGCGGTGTCGTGCTCGAATTTGGCTGCAACGAATCTGGCTGTGGCCTCGGGCGGATTATTTCCTCCCATGCGGGCCAAGGTGTAAAGTTCCAGGCTCTCAAGGGCGGTACGCACACTTTCCCGGTGAGCTTCGCGGACCCGATCATCGCCCCCGACCAGGGCGGTCAGAGACACGGATTTGGGCGCGGAAAAGGTGGCATCCCAGCCGGCCCGGTGCTCCATCGTCTTCACTATCTTGCCCTCTGCGTCCCTGTATTCATAAGAAGCTCGCTGGCGTACGAGTTGCTCGGCGGTTTGCGGATGCTGGCCCTGGCTGAGCTGCGCGAAGTCCTCTGCGGAGACTGCTCCCGCTAGTCCAAACCGGCTAGCAAGATGCCCCTGCCATTCGCCGGCAACGACTCCGCGCTGTGACCAGTAATTCTGTTCCTTGGCGATGAATTCCTTCTGGTGGTAGCTCTGCGCCTGGCCGGCAGAGAGTGGTTTGGAAATTGTCAGCATGCGCATCTACTCCAGCTCGTGCCCGGAAAGTTGAACCACATATTCCGGAAACAGGAGGTTGCCCTGCACTTCTTCCGGCTCCACTGGAAGCGGAGTGCTCGGCACAATCAGGTCGTCCATCTTCCGCTCGTCAAAGCCCAAGCTCTTCTCTTCGAGTTCGATGAACGGGAAGGAAAAGCGGGCGACGTGGTTGCCGTGTTTCAGGAAGCCGCGCAGGTCGTCGAGACCCGAAATCTCTGAAGGCAAAACCAGCGGTTCGGTCTGACGATCAAGCGCGAAGTTGCGCCCCGCGCGGCTGCCGTCGTAGTGGGTTTCCCGCAGACGCTCAATTTCGACCTCGCCGATGGCTTCGCTGACCCATTTCGCGGCCCGTGGTTCCGTGGTGCGGAGGAAGATTTTGGTGGCTGGCTGTGAAAGCATGGCTTCGGCGTCTTCGCCATACCGGGCTTCCATCTGGCTTCGGCCCTGGAATCCGAGTATGACGGGATTTTGCGACTTGCGGTTCTCGGTAATGGCCGTGTGCAGCTGCGGCAGCCGTTGCAGGCTGGCCAGCTCATCGATCACAAACCAGACCGGCTTCTGGTCGGGCATCGGTTCATTTAGAAGGCGCAAGACAAGGGTATCGATCCACAGGCTGATGAGCGGGCGAAGCGCCTCACGCATAGTCGGCCGCGAGGTGATGAAGATCCATCCCTGGCGCGTTTCAGCCCATTGAGTCGCTGTCCAGGCAGAAGCTGTCTCATCTTCCGTGGGCAGAAGGCGGAAGCTGTCGGCGCTCATATTGAGGGAGCCGAGAACGCCGGTTCGTTGCTGCGGGGCCTTCGGATCAATGAGCATCCAGTACTCAGTTCCCTTCACCCTGCGGTCGATCTCAGCCGGGTCGGACATCCACTTGATGAGATCCTCCGGCGTCGGCAGGAAGCTGAGAAGGTGAGCGAAAATCTTCTGAGGCGCCTCGACAAAGAAGCGATTGGTCACGCCTTCGGGCTGGTAGAGCGACACGGCCAATGCCTTCGCCTCTGCCTTGCGGCGCAGCTCTTTGGATGGATTCCAATAGGGCATCCGGGTGTCAAGGGGATTGAGAACGATGTCGCCGCGGTGGGGATTGTAAAACTGCTTCACGAATTCGCAGGCAGGGTCGTAGACGATGGCTGAATCGCCACGTGCATCGACCTGATAGAGCATCTGCCGGATGATGCTCGATTTACCCGTTCCTGTATCTCCGACGATCAGAAAGTGCTTGTTTTCGGCGTCGCGCGGGATGCGCAGTGGCAGCTTTAGGTCGTTTGTCGTGATGCCGATTCCAGTGCCGGCGAGGGCCTTGTTGAAGGATTTGACATCAACGAGCACCGGGCCTTTGAGCCTGCGTCCGTAGCGGAGTTGCTTGATACGTCGAATGTCTCTGGGGATCGAAATCGGAAGCTGGAGCAGAAACGTCAGTGCGCCGAAAGTGAGCTGCATCGAAAATACTTTGTAGAGGGGCACGTCCTCGTAAATCCAATGCGCAATCCATCCGTGAATTACCTTGTTTGGATAGTTTCGCGGAGCCTCGCGCAAGAGAAAGTAGGTGCCATGAACTGCTGCCTGCGGAGTGAGCATCAAGGGCAATGGCTTCCCGCCGGACTGCACTGTGGAGCCCGGCTGCACATCGGCTTCAAGGGCAGGTCGGCCCAAAGACTCCCCATCTGAAACATAGAGCATCTGGTAGGTGCTCGCCGGATGGGCCAAGCCAGCTGTTTCGCTGCGGAGGTAATAAGGGAGGTAATATCTTTCAAGCGGCGAGAGGCCGAATTCGAAACGAAGATACACGAAGAGTCCCGTTGCGACGCATGCGAGAAAGAAGGCGCCCAGCGTGTAGAAATACCCTCGCGGCGGCCAAATCAGCGATTCACTGCGCCCCCACTGTTGAACATTTGGCATGGCTATTTCTCCTGTTTCTGGCTGCGTTTGGCAAGAAGCTCCAGCGCCTTCGCGGCTTTGGTTGTCTGCACCTGGCGGAAGAGAATGGTGAGTTGATCCTGAGATATTTTGTCTCCGCGCATCAGCGGTTCAAGCGTGCCCATCAAGAGCATCTGAATGCCCACCAGTTCTGTGAAGATGTGCATCTCCATCTCGGTATGCCTGCCGACGACATCGCCGCGCAACAATATCTCTCGCGCCCATTCGCTCGGTGTCTTCCCTGCCCGCGAAGCGGCCTCTTCGACCGCCTTTGCTTCCGATTCTGTGAGCTTGGTACTTAGGTTCAAAGAGCGCCTGTCGCGCCCACGCAATCTCACTGAACCCCTTTCGACAATGGATTGAACTTCCGGCATTCCGCACCTCCAATGCTTACCAACGCGGGCATCTTGGCAGATACCTCGCTGAACGCATTCCGCCTGTTTTCAATGGCATCTGCCGAGATACCAAAGTATCTGGGCAGTTCCCTTTCAGGGATGGAGTGTCGAAATTCACCCGGTGCGCAGCACCGAACGGGACGCTGACCGAAGTGCAACTAGCTGCGAGCGCGTGAACCATTGTTGGCCTCCGTGCCGTTGTTCGGTTTCGCGGCAGCGTTTGCAGGCTCCAGGGCACCGCCGTTCTGGGGGACGCGCCGGATGCGAAGGCTCTCCGGAGCATGAGCGGCTTCCGGGGTCCGCAAGAAGTCCTGGAAGTCGCGGTCTTTGGCGAAGACATAACAGAGCGCCTTATCGACAATCTCATCCGCGGTCGCATGAAGAAATGCCGCGTATTGGTCGACAAGCGTGGCAGTCGGTTCATCGAGCCGGATGCTGGCGGTCACTTGACGGGTCTGAATAATTTCAAGCAATGGCATTTGAAGGGTCCTTTCCGATGGGATCTGAATTGGGATTCAGTGCGTAATCGATGCTAAAAACAGCTTCCAATTTGAACTTCTGATTGCGGCGGTCGTAGTCATCCAAGCGGAGGACTTCGCGGATGACACGTCGACCTGCTTCGCGTTCGACATGGACCACATAATTGATTCCCTCGCCGATCTCGGCTTCGATGTCCTCGAAGGTGGCCTGAGCGTGAGCGCGAAGGACAAGATTCGCAAATCGGCGCAGCGCCTTTGTCGCGGAGTTCGCATGGATGGTGGCGAGCGATCCAGTGTGGCCCGTGTTGAGCGAGTCGAGCAGCGTGCGTGCCTCGACGCCACGCACCTCGCCGAGGATGATGCGGTCAGGACGCCAGCGCAAGGCGGACTTCAACAGATCGTCAAAAGTAATGCTGGCTTTGAATGTGTCCGTCTGGCATTCGACCGCGAGTTGGTTCGGCTTCTCTAAATGCAGCTCCGAGGTATCTTCGATCACCACGATCCTCTGTTCTTCTGGAATCGCGTGCGCGAGAGCGCGTAATACGGTCGTCTTCCCCGTAGCGGTTCCGCCGCTGATGAGCAGCGTTTTTCCGCTGCGAATCTCGGCGGCCAGGAAGTCCGCAAGCGGACGCGTGAGCGTACCGCGCGCAATAAGGTCGTCAATGGAATAATGGCGGCTCGGAAACTTGCGAATGGTGAGAGCCGGAGCCGGGCGCACTACGGGCGGAATGACCGCCGCTAGGCGGCTTCCGTCCGGAAGTTGGGCATGGAGCAGCGGGTTGTCTTCGTCGAGCCTCTTACCGAGTTGATTGGCGATCACTTCGAGGCCGGTGCGTAGCCTGCCGGCGTCAAAGGAAATCGATGCCTCACGGTGAACGATGCCATCCCGCTCAAACCACCACGTAGCATCGGGATTGCCCATCACTTCGCTGATGCTGTCATCCAGGAGCAGCGTCTCGATTGGGCGAAGGAATGGAAGGATCAATTCGAAACTCATAGGAGCCTTTTGCGAGATGGAAGCCCAGCGGTTAGCCAGGCTTCCACATGTGGAATGAAGCGGCCTAAGCGGCCTCTTCATCTGGGTTGAACTCGGCGTCCTCCTGCTCTTCCTGGGTGACCTTCTCGGCGCGGTCGAGCTTCAGAATCGAATCGACCCGCACTTCCCAGACGCGAATCTTTGCGTTCTTCTTCTTGCTGTCGTATTCCCGGCTGCGTAGCTCGCCTTCGACGAGGATGTGCGCGCCCTTCTTGAGGGTGCCGGCAAACTCCGAAAGCTTTCCGAAGACGACGCAGCGGTGCCATTCGGTGTGCGAGATATACTCGCCATCCTTCTTGTAAGAAGACTTGGTTGCAAGTGAGAGAGTGGTGATGCTGCGGTTGTTGTTGGTGCGGATCTCAGCATCGTTGCCGAGGAAGCCGATGAGGTTTACTTTGTTTTGATACATGGTGATACTCCTTTTTTGAATTTCCCGATCTTGCTCGGGTCACACCGGGCGAAGCCAAGCGAGTGGGCCCGGCTCCCAAGTGCCAAGTCGTGCTTTCTTGGAGGGTGCCCTTTAGGGAGGAACCATGACCTGAAAGGCGGCGCAATACCGGGGTCCCCAGCACGCGATTGTTGAGTGATGGGGTGGTAAGCCGAAGCAGAACGACGCCGTGCCGCCGGGCGCCGGAAAGGCCCCGAAGCCGTGACCGAGCATAGGCGGGATATAAAAAGGAAGACAAACAATGCAACAAAGTATTCATCGGTATCTTGGCGCCTGATTTCCGCCTCAACCGCACGCAATCTCAAGCGGCAAGAGGGTCTGGGGAAGGATGGCGATTCGCCGTCGACGCGCGACGTCAGGAAAGGCGAATTTGCCAGTTCCGAAGCCCGCACAGACACCGAGCGCGAAACAGCCGGATTGACTGCTGGAAGGGACATTGACAGAGCCTCTGGGAAGGTCGATATGTTTCCTTAGCCGAATGCCTGGTCGGCCCGGAAGCGGACGATGGTCAATCCAAGCGGATTGACGGCCAGTTCGTTATTCTTCACGACTTCGCGGAAGACATAGGTAACGCTGGCAGTCCATCGCTCCCGCTTGAGTTCAGAATGATCGGCCGGGTTTGTAAACACCTTCTCAAACTCGATGCGCGCCGAATGCGGTGACACGCGAAGGTCGTCAAGAATTACGTTCTTGACCTCTACATCGACATACGGGAGGCTTGAGTCCTTCACGTAGGTCTGGATGATATTGTCCTTGCGTTCCTGATCGATTACAGCCCGCTGCACGTCGCTGTTGAGAAAATACAAAGCGTTTGTCTGGTCGCGTTCAATCGTGAAGCGATTGCGGCTGAAATAGAGTTCGGCCCAACGCGTAAGGTAATACTTGTTCTCGGCCTCCTGCGGACGGTACTGAAAATTACGATAGTCGATCGCTTCTGCGCGGCCCACGTCGTTGATACGCACGATCATGGGATGCATGGAAGCGAGAGCTTTCTGGCTCTTATATGTCAAGGCGCCCAGCATCAGACACACAGCGGCGAGTACCAGAATCGTAATCTTCAGATAGGTGTTCATCACCAGGGGTTCGCCGTTCTGTTCCAGATACCTTTCCGCAGCGCGGGTTATTTCAGGAGTTGCCTTCGTTTCAACGCTCATTTTGTCCTCCCGTGCTATACAGCCGCACGAATTGCCATAGCAAGCAAGCCCAGGCCGCTACCGCCAGTTCCTCCGCCGCCGAACAAACTGTGAGTCATGGACGGAATCTTGAAGAGAATGTAGACATTGACAAGCACCAGCAAAATGAGAAGCGGCAATGTCTGGACGATCAATGCGGGATCTGAAACACTCTGCCCAAGCTGCACGTAGTAGTTGGTCAATACATGGGAAAGGACGTTCATTGCAGCCGCTGCAATCACCTTGTAGAAAGAAAAGCCGAGATAGGCCTTGAGCCATCCCCAGAACAGCCAGTCGAGTTTGTCGAAGACCAGGAACGGAATGAAGAGCGGTCCAAGCAGCCCGATAATCGTTGCCGCGATCGCGCCATAGGCGAGGATCGCAGATACAACGGCGGCGAGAACGGCAAGGAGGAACTGGACGACGAAGTACACGATGGCGTAGTAGGGAGACATAACGCTCGATAGCATGGAGGGGCCGGTCTTCGAAGATGCCGAATTGATTTCGTTCAGCATGGAAGTTGAACCATCGGCGCCAATCAGGTTCACGAGGTTGGTGGTGCCTCCATCAATGAGGCTTTTCAGCGAAAAGCCGAGTCCGGGAATGGTGCTGTCGTAGTACGCCACCATCACGTAAGCGAAGGTGAGCAGCATGAAGAGGTTCAGGAATCGCGCCATGCTGAACCCCGGACCGCCCTGTGCAGAGGCAAGAGACTCCTGAACGCCGAACCAGACCAGCATAATAGTCGCCAGCGCGAGAACGATGTGCGTGCCCATGGCGGTTATCGAAGGCGCTGCTGTGGCCGCAAGCGACTGGCACGCCTGGGCGATGAAGTCGAAGAGTCCCGTGCCCATGTTCGATACCTCTCTTAAATGGTTAGTACGCTTGCGTAAGAAGATTCGCCGCGCCGTTGCTGGTGGGGGTGATATTGGCGTTGTAATAGCTCTCGTATCCGCTTGAATCACGGAAAACTGCTTTCATGGCGTCTTGCTGCTGCTTCTGAAGAAGCATCTGCTGTAGCGCAGCATTGGCGTTGATTTGGTTCGTGTCCTGCATGGTGCGGAGTTGGAGGAGCAGCGCGCGATTGATTCTTTGCAAGACCGCCATCTCGGTTTCCTGGGAGGAATCCGTCGCATTTGTGGCGTTTTCGAGCGCAGTAATGTCGGCCTCTCGCGCGGACTGATTTGCCTTGATTGTTCCAATGGTTTGGAGTTCGGTGGCAGCTACCGAATCTCCCAGATCCACGGTCGCGCCTTGTGCGGCCAGTTGCTGCTGTCCCGCGAATGTTCCGATGCTGTAGGTGGGTATCGTGGCCGTCAGCGGGGGCAGGCTGGCAAGCTGGATCGAAGAGGCTGCGGCCGTACCCGTATTGGAAGAGTTCACCCAGGGCGTTCCGGACCCGTTGCCGTAGTGATTGGCAATCTGCTGTGTCATCATTAGGTCTGTTTGAGGGGACAGAAAGCGGCCGTAAAGCGTCTGCGGCGCAACCATCATCTCGTGATAAAGGTTGTACTGCTGCACTATCTGGTTGTAGGTCTGCAATGCAGTAGCTGCAATCTTCACGGTGTTTGAGAAAATCTGCTGGCCATTCTCGATCTGTTGCATCTGGTTGCTTATGGATTGCTCCTCGTGTTCGATTTGGACGATCGCATGGCCCGACTGCGTGGGATCGAACACAATGCCGGAACCGAACTGCGCATGCGCGGCGGGCGGCAGCGATCCTGCGAATCCGATCGAAAGCAAAGTAACGATGATCTTCCTCATGGGGATGTCCTCCGATTGCGGTTGATAGTGGTGGTTTTTGAGCGCCGCGTGCTACTGCTGCGCCCTAAGGATCTGTCTCTGCATTTCGGCGAGGTGATCGGACTGCGGTTTGCACCGCTCTTCCTGGGCATTCCTTTTCGCTTCGAGGTCGGCCATCTGCGCGGCCGTCAGCTTTTCCCCGGTGAGCATTCTCGCGGCTCCCGAGGCGTCACCGACGGCGGGGCAATCCCTCGTATAGGCCGCGTATGCGGCGTTGTATTGTGCCTGCAACTCGGCGACCTTGCGTGCTTTGCCGTCGCAACCGGCGATGACAAGTACGGACACAAGCAAAAGAGCAGTCATTCGCATCGAAGGTGTCTCCTTAAAACGTCTGCGGGATCGTGTGGTTGGAGTAAGCGGGAAGCAGCATATCCTGCGTGAAATAGATCTTGATCCTGTTCCCCTCGCGAATCGTGATGGTGGGCGGAATCTGCATGAAGCGGTCAAGGATGGTCGTTGCCGACTGCGAAACACTGGAAGCTGCGCCTCTTGAGAATGCCTGGGAGCCGCTGGTCGAGATGGTGCCGCCGCCTTCCTCGATCTCGCCCGCGCCAGCAACGAGGCCCAGAGCGATGGAGGTACCGAAGATCTGGAGATAGTGATTGTTGACCTTGTCTTTTGCGCCTTCCTCACCGATCTGGTCGAGGCCGTGGAACTGGTCAAGGTCCACACTGTAGCCGTCCGGCATAATCAGACGATGGAAGACCACGGCCATGCGCCGTTGCTGGCCAAAGCCCGCGGCTCCGATCTTCTTTGCCTCACCGAGTGCGATGGTCCCATCGGGGATGAGTACATGTTGGCGATCGTGCGTGTAGAGAGGTTGTGAGACCAGCACCTTGACCGGTCCTGCCGCGTCACCATCGAGGCGATTCATCAGAATCGTGTCAAGAACGGTCCCCTCGTAGACGAGGTATGGCTGGCCTGTCGCTGAATCGATGTTTGCCTCGACGGGACGCTTGTAACCCTCGGCGGCCTCTGGAGGCTCGCCTGGAGCGCGCGGCGCGACAAGGCTGGTGCCCGTCTGACGCGCGGTCACAGGCGTCGCTTGAGCCGATGGCTGCGACTGCCCCTGTCCCTGCTGTTGCTGCTGCGGTTGATCGGGAAGGCGCGCGTAGACCAGGTTCGAGGCAAAGCGAGACTCATCCGCCCTTTCGCGCTCTTTCGCGGCGAGTTGCTCGATCTGCTGTTGCTCGGGCGTAAGTTGCGGCTGTGCGTTGGTCTGCCCGTATCCCGGCGGCGCCTGCGGGCAAGGCTGACCGGGCGCACAGGGGGCGGCAATCCCGGTGGGTCCAGAAGCCGCGGCGGCAACCTGCTGCGCTGGTGTCGCGGGCGAAAGTCCGGACGCTGCCGCAAGCGCGGGATCTTGAGCAGCGGCGGCGAAGGCCGCCTGCTGCTGATCTTTCTGGCGCTCAGCTTGAACCTGATTTCTTAGGTCTCGAACATTGTTGTCAGTGTTGTCCTGGAGCATCGGCTGTGGCGGCTGGCCCTTCGCGGCCTGCTGCGGCGGCGTCTTTTTACCGCTCGAACTGAAGAACGCAGCCACGATGACGAGCAGTGCCGCTCCCAGATACACGAAGGTTTTCAGATTCTTTTTGAGAACTCCCTGCGGCTGGTCCTTGGTCTGTCGAAGCTCCGGCTCCGGATGCAGCTTTGTTTGCGGATTGATTTCGTTTTCAGCCATGAGCGTCACCCTTTCCGCATAAAGTCCATCCGCTTCTTGCCAAGCTCGACATATCCCGAATCCATCACCTTGGGGATGATGTACGTGTTATCGCGCAACTCGTAGTTCACGAGATTGGGTTTGCCGTCGCGCATCTCGTACACGCTGAACTTTTCTGCCGCATTGGTCTTGATGTACGTAAATTTGTCGTCGTGATAGATCGACTGAATATCGAAGGGCGGCTCATTCGCCTTGAATGTGTAATCGAATTTGATCTGGAGTGGATAGGTGCTCTTGAACTGGTCCACAGCCTGCTCGACGTGCGACTGGAGCATGGCGAGTTGCTGCTTCGACTGCTCTACTTGGGCGGCCGGCACGAACTGCGGCGGACCGTTTGCCGCAATGATGGAAGAGTGGTCGGCTGGCTCGACGATCACTTTGAGGTCGGGGCTGTCGGTGGTAGCCGAAATATCCTGCAGGGTGAAGCTATAGATATTGCCCTTGTCGGTAATCAGATTGAGGTTAGAACTGATTCCCTGCTTTGCCGGATGAACAAAGCAAAAGTTGCCCACCACATCGACGATCCAGAAGTCTTTATCGCCGGTTGCGGCCTCCATAATCTTTTCCGTTGGCGGCACTTCGATAAGCGTCGTGTATTTGACCTTTGCCCGGATGGGCACGATGTCTTGCGAGTGGTACTGAACGGTGCGGGCAGAAGTATCTTGCGCGATGGCCCCAGTGGCCGGGAGGACAAGGGCGAGCCAGGCAATCGTGATGGGAACGCACTTCATGGGGGACTCCTTTAGTTGGGGGTGTTGTTAGCGGCCAGCGTGCGAGGCCGGAAGGGATGATCCTGGGCCAGACGGCGCAAGCCCTCGGCAATGCCGAATTGCTCGAAATACTCACGCTTCTTCAAGTTGTCGCGGGCGTTGTTTGTCGCTGTCCAGTGCGAGACCGAATCGACGTTGAGTTGGACTTTTTTGGAAGACTGCGCCTTGCGGATGAGCATCTGGCCGGGCGACACAAGTCCGGCGATTAATTCGAGTTCGGTATCGTTGAGGTGGAAAGCTTCGCGGTAAACATCGCGGTCCATCTCTGGATTAGCCAAAAATATCTTGGTCGGGCAGCTCTCCGAGACAATCTGCAACATACCCGACTCCTGCAACTCTTTGAGGGATTGAGTGGCGAGGATCATGGCGGCGTTCAGTTTCCTCCATGTCTTTTGGGCCTGGACCACGTAGTTGCGGATCGTCTCATTGCGGATGAACAGCCATGCCTCATCGAGCAGGAATATCTTGAATGTGGCCAGATTCTTGGGGTCGGCGATTTCATTGCTGGCACGGTGGAGGACATAGAAGAGCAGCGGCTCCAGCACATCTGGAGCGTCGCCCCACCCAGCGAAGTTGAAGGTCTGAAACCGGCTAAAGGAAAGTGTGTCCTCAGCGTTGTCAAAGACAAAGCCGTATTGCCCTGCGCGGGTCCAACGGTGCAGCCGCTCTTTCAATTCGCCAATGATGTTGGCGAAATTCGAGACGGTGCGCTGGTTCGGCTCAAGCACATACATGCGCTCAATCCCGTCCCACAATTTTCGCTCTTCCTTGAAGTCGAGACGATAACGCTGTCCGTTGCCTTCGATCAGGACGCGGAAGAGCGAAAACAGGAATTGCAGGTTTTCTTTGGTGGGCGCCAGTGAAAATGGGTTGATCGTGAAGTCGCGGGCTTCCTGGCCCACGTTCAGATAGCTTCCGCCGAAGATTTTTGTCAGCGACTGGAAGCTTCCTCCAATGTCGAAGATGAACGTCAGAGGCGCGTATTTCTGAGCGTTTTGAATGAGAAAGCTGCACAGGTAGCTTTTCCCTGAACCGGTCATTCCGAGAATCAATGTGTGCGCAACCTCCCCATTGTGAAGGTTCAGGAAATACGGCGTGGCATTGTCCGTTTCGAGCACGGCGAGGTACTCGGTGCCGAGATGAGCGTTGCGCCTTTCTCCTGGAAGAATCGTGAAGAGAAATGACAGGTCGGCGTAATTGGAATTCAGCAGGTAAAGTTTGCGAAGGTTCGCCGCATAGCCCCCTGGAATAGTAGCGAAGTAAGCATTCAGTTGGTTGTACGTTTCGACAAAAAGATTGCCGTCAGCATTGGTGAAGACGCCGGCGAACTCGCCAATGAGTTGGTCCGTCTCTCGCTTGGTCAGCGCGTACACCACAATCGTGAGGGAGAAGTCCCCAAGCAATTGCCCGTCGCCAAGGGCACGCAGACAATCGCCGAGATTTTCTATGTCGGCCTGCTTGGACTCATCCACCAGAACATCGCGGGAATTTGTCTTCGCCGGATCGTTGCCCATCTGCGAGATGAATCCGGTCTTCGACATATTGAAGTGGCGGCGCCGCTTGTTCACTTCCTTGCGGGCCTTGTCTGTGGAGAGCGGCATCCATTCCGTGACGACGTAGAAACTGGCGGGGATTTTCAACAGCGCATCGAGCACCAGAGGCCGAGTTTCGGTGATAGCCTCTTTCATCGTCAGTACACGGACGACGTGATCACCGACGCGGAGATGATCGCGCTCAGCCTCGATATTCGAATTCACCACCTGGTAGTCAAGAAACTGAGTTGACTGCGGCTTGCCAGCGATGCGCCAGTCATCGTAATTAACGAGCCGGCGAAAGAAATGAAATTGCCCCTGTTGGTCGAGGATTTCAATCTGCATGAAGTCGGCAAGTTGGCGGTTGAATGCCTGTACCTTCTGTTCGAGCCGCGCCAGTGCATCCGCAATCTGCGACCGCAACAGTGTTTTCATGCTGTTCGAGGTGAACTGCGTCCTTAATTCGGCAATCGCTCCGGCCGGATCGCGAAGAAGCTGGCCGAGTGCCGCGCCGATGCCGCTCTTCGAGCGCGGGCCTTCGAGGACGATGGCGTAGAAGATTTCGATTTGGTAGAGATGGTCGCGTTTGGCCTCGAAGAACTCCCGCCTTTGGTCGATGGCTGCCTCTACAACCGGATCATCGTACTTCGCAAATGGAACTTCAGGACGGTTCGATTTGAAGAGATATTGATAGACAAGGAAGCCGGGGCCGAACGCTTTGAAGGCGGCTTCGAGACGCTTGACCGCATACTCTTGGCTTCCGTGGTCGAGGCTCTCGTAATCTACGCCGGGAACGCGGAGCACCATGCCCACGTCACCACTCTTGGTGAGAAAGGCCGTCTCGTTCCAGAAACCGAACAGATTGATGTGGTCATTGAGGGCGGCGGCCTCCTTCCACGGCTTGATGACCTTATCGAGTCTCAGCATCAGCGCACCTCCACACGAGGAACCTGTTGCTTGGCCGCGTCGTAGCGCAGGTTGTATCTTTCAGATTTTGCGATGATGCGGAGAAATGCCGGATCGCTGTTCGTCGCCCAGTATCCGAAGGCGAAGCCGCCGGCGAAAACGGCAATACCGGCGAGAAGCGAGGTGAAGATATTGAAAGCTCCCACGGCTCCGACCGAAATGAAGAAGAATAGCGTCCGTTCGACTCCCAAATAAGTGAGGGGCTTATGCAGGCTCTTGAAGACCCTATTGGTGCGGACTTTCGGTTTGGGTGGTTCGGTCATAAGCCCCTCAACGGTTGCGTGCAGTTGTGTAAGTCGAAAGGGATGGATCCCGGCGCTTTTAGACGCCCCACAGCCAGGTCAAGACATTCACTGCCATCACGGCTATTCCTGAACCGGCGGCAACACCGGCGAGAGTTTTTTTAGCTCCGGGCTCACCGTGAGCGAAGGCGTATCCGCCGATAACAATCGCCACCAGACTTGCAACCTTGGCGATAGTTCCGGTGAACAGGGTTTGAATGGCAGTAAAACCTGTGTCAAAGGGAGTGCCCCCCGCCTGGGCGTGCGCGGCGATTGGGGCGACAAGAAGAAGCGCCAGTAGACTGGCGGTTGGGCGTGCCCATCTTGCTTGCACGATGGACACGCGAGAATGTGCGAAGCCGATTCGGGAGAACTGAGACATAGGCACCTCACGCGGCTGATTGCGCCGAGATTCTAAGGCGAACTTAGCGCCGAGCAAGGAGCATGTCTAATATCGATTCGATGCGCGAATATTCGGTCAGCGAATAGTCCGGATCGTGTTGCCGGATCGATACGCAAAGCAAATAGTGTCGCGAGGAATTTGTATTCGACGTCAAAGGCATTTTGAGTTCATGTTGGGACTGGCAGCATATCCGCAGGGGAAGGCGTACCCCATGGCTAATGAGGTGCCGAAATGACCGGGGTCTTTCTGACCGAAGTTGAGGTCTCCCAAAGGACCCAGATAAGCTTGGCGACGCTGCGCCGTTGGCGGCTTGAGAGGCGCGGGCCGCGATTCCGGAAGTTCGGTTCTCTGGTTCGGTATGGAGATGATGATCTTGATGAGTGGATGAAAGCGCAGCCCTATGGTGGTGAGGGCACTACGCGCATTGAACCGAAGAGCAAGCCGATCGCCAGGGGCACTGAACGTTCGACTGAAATGCCTAAACCGTCTCGAGCGGCAAGGTCTCGAACCGCCACCTATTCCGGTCGCCGTCAGTCGCGTTCGCCCGACCGACGCAAAGGCCAATAAGTACCCGGGGATTCCTTGAGATTCCCGCGGGGGCTCTCAACCGATGTTGCTAGTGGAGGAGTCCCGGCGGCCCGTCTCCCTTAGGAAAAAATGCAGCCGCGTCTTAGCTCTTAATCGAGGATGAGGAATGTCTATGGCAATCGAAATTGCTCTGAGGAAGAAAGCCCCGGTATCCGTTAACGTGAATCCAAAAGACAAGCTGCTGGTGAGCCAGGATGAGGCCGCGCAGTTGTTGTCCATCAGCAGGCGCCCGGTCGAATACCTTGTCGCTGCCAAGAAATTATCCACGCGGCGTATCGGGACGCGGGCCTTGATTCCGATCGAAGATGTTCGAAAGTTTGCACGTTCGGACCACCCGGAACCCGTGGGGGGTTAGCCGGTATTTCGAGGAGTCGGCTCGTGCTGTTTGAGCTCGTGTGAGCCGATCCGTCAACTGGGAGGTGACGCATGTCAAGTGCTTCGGCAAATAAAAGACTAATCTCCACTCAACCTCGTCAGAAGAACGGTGGCCAGCCATCTCTGACGGCTCAATTCGTCCCGAAGAAAGTGCCGCGCTCCGTGAACCCCACGGAAGGAAGCCCAGGTGGCTTCCCCGGTTATTTGGATGACGTGACTTTCTTGCGTCTGCCCGAGGTCAAAGCTATCACCGGTCTCTCGAAGACTAGCCTCTACACTTTGATTCGAGAAAAGAGCTTTCCTGCGCCGGTTCGCCTCGGTCCGCGAGCAGTTGCGTGGGTCCGATCCGAAGTCAGGCTCTGGGCTTTAGAGCGCGTACATGCGTCGCGATCCGTGGCTTAATACCGCGGCTTCATACCGGCTCTCTATGCGTGAACT
>JBEKVS010000071.1:0-20092 GCA_049513795.1 Occallatibacter sp.
CTGGGAGTGGCCGGCCGGCGGCGCGTGGGGTGTGGGCTGGCAGGTGATGTTCGATGGGCAGGAGATTACCCAGTTCACTTATTTCCAGCAGTGCGGCGGCCTCGATCTGGACCCCATCTGCGCCGAACTGACTTATGGCCTCGAAAGGATCGCTCAAGTGCTGCAGGAACTGGACTCGATCTATGACATTGTCTGGGCGCGCGACCCGGAGACCGGCGCGACGGTGAGTTACGGCGATGTGAGGTTTTCGGAAGAGTTGCAGTTCTCCGTGTATAACTTCGAGTTTGCCGATGTTAGCAAATTGTGGGAACACTTTAACCTTTACGAAGCAGAAGCCAAGACGCTGCTTGAAAAGGCTAACTCGTTGTTAGCCGATGTAACGGGAGACGCGGTCGAGAAGCGGCGGTTTCCCTTGCTGGCGACTTATGAGCTGGCCCTTAAGTGCTCAAACCTGTTTAACCTGCTCGATGCGCGTGGAGCCGTCAGCGTGACAGAGCGGGTGGGCGTGATTGGCCGCATTCGAAATTTGGCTGTTGGTGTTGCCAAGGCATATGCGTTGCAGCAGACGAGTTAGCGAGTTAGTAAATGGTGCTTTGATCCGGTCACCGCGGAGCTGATCGAACGACACCAAAAGAGCTGTCATCCTGAGCGGAGCGCAGCGAAGTCGAAGGACCTGCGGTTGTACTTGCACTTGCGGGCTCAAATCTAATTGAGCAGGTGCAGTAGAAAGAAAGACACACAAGTTATGGCGGATTTTTTGTTTGAGATAGGCCTGGAAGAGATGCCGGCGCGAATGATTGCCGGGGCTCAGGCCGAATTATGCAAACGCACAGTGCTCCTCCTCGGACGGGAACGGCTAATTGATCTTGCCGGCAGTAATGTGTGGATGGACGATGGTCTTCAAGTTGATGGTAAGCAAGTTGCCAAGAGCTACTCAACCCCGCGGCGCCTCGCAATTCAGGTAACAGGCTTGGCGCCGAAGCAAGACGATCTCAATGAGTTAGTCGAAGGCCCGCCTGTGACGGCCGCCTACAAAAATGGGGAACCGACGGCCGCGGCGCATGCGTTTGCCAAGAAGGTTGGTGTGCCCATTGAAGAATTGTTGAAAATCCAAAAGGCGAAAGGCGAGTACGTTTGTGCTCGTATTCTGCGTAGGGGCCGCACCGCCGCCGAAATCCTTGCCTCCGAACTGCCCAAAGAGGTGCTGAGTCTCTACTGGGCCAAGAACATGTACTGGCGCGCCAGTAAGCCGGAGCGCTTTGTGCGGCCGGTGCGGTGGGTGGTGGCGCTGCTCGACGCGGCTGTAGTTCCGGTAGAGATCGCCGGAATCGTCGCGGGAAATGCAAGCCGCGGCCATCGCGTGCTGCACGGCGGCCACTCCGTGGTCTTGACTCATCCACGGGAGTATTCGGAAAAGCTGCGCGCAGCATTCGTGATGGTGGACGTGGCGGAGCGCAGGCAGACGATCCGCAAAGCGCTTGATGCAGCGACGCGCACGGTGGCCGGCGCTCGCTGGCGCGAGGACGCGGCGCTGATTGAAACCGTCGTGCACCTGACCGAGTGGCCGAGCGTGGTGCTGGGCAACTTTGAGCCTGAATATCTGGCGCTGCCGGAAGAAGTGCTGGTCACGGTGATGCGGGACCATCAGAAATACTTCGCTGTTGAAGACGCAGACGGCAAGCTGGCTGCGCATTTTCTGGCGGTGCTGAATATTGAGGTCGACGAGGAGGGACGCGCAAACATTGTGCGCGGCAACGAGCGGGTGCTGCGGGCGCGATTCAAGGATGCGCGGTTCTTCTGGGACGTGGATCAGAAGACTCCGCTGACGGAGCGGGCAGACGCACTGAAAAAGGTTACGTTTCAAAAGGAACTCGGTAGCTATTTCGAAAAGACATCTGCAAATATGCAAGTTGCTTTCAGCCTCCACGAAAAGCTGAAATCCATGGGATTCGAACGCTACAGCTTCGCTTCGATGAACGAGGCGGTAAAGCTCGCGAAAGCCGACCTCACCACGGAACTGGTAAAAGAGTTCACAGAATTGCAAGGTATCATCGGCGGTCTTTACGCCCGCACGCAAGGCCTGGGCGAAACCGTCTCGCAAGCAATCTACGATCAGTACAAGCCTGCTTCCACGGACGACGATATTCCCGAGACAGTCGAAGGCCAGCTGCTTGGTTTGTCCGACCGCATTCAAACGATCGTTGCGATGTTTAGCATTGGGAGTGCGCCGACGGGATCGAAAGACCCATTTGCACTGCGCCGGGCAGCCAACGCCATTGTCAAGATTCTTGCCGAATCTGGCTTGCCTCTTACTCTTGGTGAGGTACTCGGAGCGACAGCCTACAAAAGGGAATGGACAGACCAAAGAGAGCAGGCCGCGGCCTTCTTGCGCGAAAGGTTGAGTTTCTATTTGAAGGATGTGCGCGGACTCGCTTATGACGTGGTCAATGCCGTGTTGGCCACTGGTTCGGACGATGTTCGTGACGCAGTCGCACGCGCGGAAGCATTGAAGGTCGCGCGCGAATCCGCGGATTTCGCTGCGATCTCCGCGGCCTTCAAGAGGATCAAGAACATTCTGCGGCAGGCGGAAGAGAAGGGATTTGACGTTCAGGCGGACGCGAGTGTTGCTCTGGCGCCGGAGGCTCAGCAGCTCTCCGATGCGGCAGCGGCGCTTGCACCTAAAGTTGCTGAGCTGCGGCAGCGGCGGGCTTATGGAGAAGCATTGGCGGAGATTGCTATGTTGCGGCCCGTGGTTGACGCATTCTTCGACAAGGTGATGGTGCTCGATCCAGACCCGGCCATCCGCGGAGCGAATCTGGCGCTCATCGACAGCGTGCTGCGTGGGTTCTCAGGCAT
The DNA here is from genome assembly GCA_049513795.1 of Occallatibacter sp. GTDB lineage: Bacteria > Acidobacteriota > Terriglobia > Terriglobales > Acidobacteriaceae > Telmatobacter. The sequence continues at coordinate 2,857 of JBEKVS010000071.1, forward strand.
TGCTGACTTCAGTGAGATTGTTACAGCCTAAGCGGTCGAATCCCAGGTCTCAGGATCGAGACCTGGGGCACCCTTCATTGGGATTGGTGAGACTGGAACGCCGTCAACCCTCGTTCGTGCCGGCCCACCCTAGCCGCAAAAGCAAGAACGCGGCGAGGATGGGGCACCCATGGTCTTTCGGCCGATCTTCTCCGCATCTTCGGGTTCGCTGCCACGTCTACAATCTAGAGAGATGTCCGACACACTTTATCTGAGCTTGTGGTACCCGAATTTGCGCCTCGAAGCGCTGAAAGACAAGCTGACGGCGGTGCTGAGTTCGTTTGCGGCCCATGGCGGCGAGGAGCGTGTCTATTCGGCGACAGTGTGGCCGGTGAGCTGGAGCGAATCGCCGGTGCTGCAGAATGTTTACGGGCGGCGAGTCGGCGGCGAGAACGGCGGCCGGGCTGCGGGCGCGCTGGGCGCTGAGCCCGGGCTGGCTGTCGATGAGGCGCTGGAATTGCTTCATGACGATTACGCCTACGAATTTCAGATTGGCTGGAGTTTGTGGGAGCTGGAGGGCATGGCCGGAAAAGCAGGTCCTTCGACTGCGCTGCGCCACGCTCAAAATGACAGTTTGGTTTCCGATGTGCGTTGGGCGCGCGAGCCTCGGCTGGTGCGGGTTACCGGCTACGGGCCGCTGTTCGACGACGGAGCCTACGAGGCCGATGGCCACATCCGCATCGATTTCGGCTCGGATGCACCGTTTCTGGAAGAGGGTGCGGAACTGGACTCGGTGGCCGCACGCCATGTCGAAGAGAACGTGCGCCAGCTGGTGGAACTTTCGGCGGCGGTCGAGCGGGACTCAGGTGCCACGGCGCGGCTGCTTTGGAGCGAGCTGGGCGAGAGCCTGGCGCAGCGGCTGGCCAAGCGCTTAGGGGTTAGAAACTGAGCTTGCGATTCACCATTGAGCGGTTGCGCACGCTGGTGCTCGCAGCAGGCATTCTGCTGGTGGGGTCGCTGGCGGTCTTCCTGGCTCGCGGCCGGCTTAAGAACCCGCTGAATTTGAAGGAGCTGCCGCAGAAGCTCGGGGTCGACATTCAGTCGGATGCGACAACTTTCACCATCGATCACGCGCTCGGCGGGCATTCGCGCTACCGGATTCATGCCTCGAAGGCAGTGCAGTACAAAGATAACCATGCGATCTTGAAAGACGTGCAGATAGAGCTCTACGGCGCAGACGGCAGCCGCGTCGACCGCATCCAGGGCGCGGAGTTTGACTACGACCGGAAGAACGGCAAGGCGACCGCGAGTGGGCCGGTTGAGATTACGCTCATGCGCCCGGCGATGGCGCCGGCCACTTCGCCGTCTGAGCCGGCCGATAAGGCCAAGGCAGAGAAAGCCAAGCCCACCCCGATTGCTTCCGCGAAGGAGAACGCGGAGCGCGGCGACATTCACGTGCGGACGAGCGGGTTGACCTTTGATACGCAAAGTGGCGTTGCCATGACCGCCGAGCACGTTGATTTCTCGACGATGCAGGGAAGCGGCAGCTCGATGGGCGCCTCCTATGATTCGAAGGGTTTTCTGGTGCTCGACAAGGCGGTGGAACTGAACACCAAGCGCGGCGCCGAGACGGTCACCATCCACGCGCAGCATGCGGAGTTTGAGCGCGCCACTCTGCTGTGCCGGATGCATGCGGCCACGGCGGATTATCGCGGTGGGGAAGCGACGGCCGGAGATGCGAAGGTTCTGTTTCGCAACGACGGATCGGCGGTGCGGCTGGATGCGATGAACGGCTTCAACCTGACCACGGAGACGGGCGGCCACGTGATTGCGCCCGTTGGCGCCATGGACTTCGACGAGCACAACCAGCCGCGCCACGGGCGCCTCGAAGGCGGCGTGAAGATGGATTCGACCCACGCGGCTGACGACGGCGCCGGGCAACGAAGAATGCGCGCAACGGCCGCGACTGTCGACCTGGAGTTTTCGCCCCAGGGCGAGTTGCGGCATGCGCATCTGCAAGGCGACAAGGCCCGCGGTGTGGAGATGCATAGCGACCAGGTGAGCGAGGCTTCCAAAGGGACCATGCATGTGAGCCGGACCTGGCAATCGCCGCTGGCCGATGTGGAATTCCGCGACAACGGGCATCGGCAGGCGGAGCCGGCGACCATCCACGGCGTGCAGGGGGTGGTTGTGACCGGCGAGAGCCAGCGCGGAAGTGCGCTGCCGGAGCCGTCGCGATTGGCGGCCGACGATGTAACGGGAGTGTTTGGAGCGAACTCTGCTTTGACGGCGATGACAGGATCGGGGCACGCTTCGGTCGAGGAGACCAATGCCGCAGGCACGCGGCAGACCTCGACCGGCGACCGGCTTGAAGCGCACTTTGCGACCGTGGGGCAGGCGGGCGGCAAGAGCGGGGTCGCCGGCGGCGCAGGGCCGAACGGGACTGGGCAGATTCAGTCCGCGACGATCGATGGCCATGTGGTGCTGACGCAAATGCCGGCGGCGAAGCCTGCCACGCAGTCGAATGGCGGCCCGCCGGCGCCGCTGATGGCGTGGGCCGGGCGAGCCGTGTACGACGGAACGGGCGAGTGGCTTCACTTGACGGTGAGCCCGCGCGTCGAAGATGGCGGGCTGCAATTGACGGCGGAAAAGATCGATGTGTCGCACGAGTCCGGGGACGCTTTTGCGCATGGGAACGTGAAGGCGACGTGGCTCGGCTCGAATTCCGACAAGGGCGGACCTTCGGGCAAGAGCGGCCAGCAGGGCAACGCGTCTGGACAGGCAGGCGGTCAGGGAACTGTCGCTTTAGGCGGACAGGGCCCAGCGCATGTGGTTTCAGCCGAGGCCGAGTTGAGCCATGCGGCGGGCGGGTCGAGCGGCGAGGCCACATTCAAAGGTCATGCGCGGCTTTGGCAGCAGTCCAATTCGGTGCAGGCGCCGGTGATCGTGCTCGACCGGCAAAGACAGACGCTGGTGGCGCACAGCACCGACGCGGCCGAGCCGGTGAAGGTTGTTTTGTTGAGCAGCGGGGGGCTGGAGCGTAGCTCGGCGCCGCGTTCCGCCAACGGCAAGCAGAGCTCTAACCTACCTCCAGTCGGCGATTCGAAACCTAGCAACAATCCTTCGGTCATACGCGCGCATGGCGGGGATCTGAAGTATTCCGATGCCGAGCGCAGGGCAATTTTGCGCGGCGGCGAACTGGGCACCGCAGTGGCCGAGACGCCGACCGCAACTTCGACTTCGAATGAGATTGAGCTTCTGCTGCTCCCTGCCGGGAACCACGCCGGCAAGGACGGGGGACAAGCGCAGGTGGATCGCATGATTGCGCGCGGGCATGTCGTTGTGACTTCCGATGTGCGGCACGGAACAGGCGAGCAGTTGCTCTACACCGGCGAGACCGGCGAGTATGTGCTCACCGGGACAGCCGCCGCGCCGCCCGTCATGACCGACCCTGCGCGCGGCACGGTGACAGGTGCGGCTTTGATCTTCAACAGCCGCGACGATCGGGTGACGGTCGACGGGGGCGGAGGAAAGACAAGCACGGCAACCACGGCGCCGAAGTAAGGGCGAATCCTGATTTGGAGCGGAAGGTTCGGATTAGCGCAGCGTTGGGAACGGCGGAAGCGAAAGGCTCGATGGATACACTGATCGCAGAAGGAATCGGCAAGAGCTACAAGGGTCGGCAGGTAGTGCGCGGCGTGGATCTGCGCATCTCGCGTGGTGAGGTGGTGGGGTTGCTGGGGCCTAACGGCGCCGGCAAGACGACCAGCTTTTACATGATCGTGGGCCTGGTGGTGCCCGAGACCGGCCGCGTGATGGTGGACGAGACGGAGATCACCCATGTGCCGATGTACCTGCGTGCACGCAACTACCATATAAGCTACCTTCCCCAGGAGCCGTCGGTCTTTCGCAAGCTGACGGTGGAAGAAAACATTCTGGCCGTGCTCGAAGCCCAGCCGCTGGGCAATCGCGAACGGCGCACGCGCACGCAACGGCTCATCAACCAGCTCAACCTGGGGCATGTGCGCACCACGCGCGGCTATGCGCTTTCCGGCGGTGAGCGGCGGCGGGTGGAGATTGCCCGCTGCCTGTGCATCCAGCCCAGCTTTATTCTGCTCGACGAGCCATTCAGCGGCATCGACCCAATTGCCGTGCTGGAGTTGCAAAAGATCATCTTCGACCTGAAAGCCAGCGGCATCGGGATCCTGATTACCGACCATAATGTGCGCGAGACCCTGAGCGTTACAGATCGGGCTTACATTATTGCGGAAGGACGAATAATCTTTGCCGGGACCCCGCATGAGCTGGGTAACAATCCCGACGTGCGCCGTCTTTATCTGGGAGAGGGTTTCTCGCTCGGGTAAGCTGCGATGCCTTTGAGATAGACCTACCCAACCGAAGTGCCCGATGTTCGTGCCCCATCTTCGCGTTCGTTCCTGTGTCCAGATTCTGGGGTACGGACCCTTGTCCAGGGCGGGCGTCAAATCCGCAGGCCCGATTCAGGAGTACGATCCGGGTTCGGGAGCACAATTCTGTTTCGGGGGTCCGATCCCGATTCGGGAATCCGATCCGGCAGGTCCCATGTCGAAACAGACCCGCTTTTAGCAATTTCAGGGCCATTTATACTTGTCAATAGCCCATTTGGGTGCTGAGGCGAACGAAAGCCCAGCAGGCACTGCACAAATCGTTCGTTGCCTAATGTGGCACTAGGGGCCTGATGAGGGGTAATTTGGCCCTATAGATTTTTTTCAGGCGATTACACTGGCATTAAGTCCAACTACGGGGAAATGTCCCAATCATGGCGCTGCTGCAACCCAAATTGACGCTCAAGGTGTCGCAACGCCAGGTACTGACTCCGGGCCTGATGCAGATGGTCAGCGTTCTGGCGCTGAACAAGTTGGAACTGAAGGAGATGATTGATGCCGAGATGGTTGAGAATCCCGTCCTGGAAGAGATTGACGAGTCGGTTCCGATGCTGGATGAGGTGGCGGGCCGTCAGGAGCGGCAGGAACGGCTGGAGCGGATTGAACTTCTGGACCGGCCCGATCCCGGCACTGTCGCGGAACCAGCGGCCGCGCCCAAGGACTCCTTCGAGGAAGTTGATTTCGGATCGTACTTTCAGGACTATCTCGACCCCGGCTATCGCACACAGCCGGAGTTCGAAGAGAGCGATAAGCCGTCGTTCGAGCATTTCCTCTCCCAGCCTACGAGCCTGTCCGATCACCTGGCGTGGCAGCTGGGAGCTCTGAAGCTCGAGCCGCGGCTCTATGCTGCGGCGGAGTATGTTGTCGGGAACCTGGACGAGGACGGCTACCTGGCCGCCAGCGAAGAGGAGCTGGCCTCGGCATTTGGGCAGGCCGATGAATCCCAAAGTCAATCGGACGCCCAGCCAACCGGCGAGGCGCATTTGCCCGAAGGGGCGCTGGCCCTGGTTCGCCAGGCCATCGATCTGGTGCAGCATCTTGACCCTTCGGGTGTCGGCGCGCGGGATCTTCGCGAGTGTTTGCTGATCCAGATTGCCATGCAGCAGCAGGAGTTTGGTCACCTCTATGGGAATCCGTCGGCCGATCAGGAAGAAGACCCGCCGGGAGTCTCACAATCTGACGTCGAGGACGAAATTGATGAGCGGCGGCGGAGCATGGAAGTGGCCGCGCTGATCGTCGATCGTCACCTGTCTCTGTTGCAGAAGCGGGATGTGAAGGACCTGGCTAGGGCGGCGCAGATCACGGTGGCGGAGGCGCATTCCGGGGTTGAATTCATTCGCACGCTGGACCCGCGGCCGGGCCGCCAATACAACCGCGAGCAGACGCGGCTCATCGAGCCTGACGTGGTGTTTGTGAAGCGCGGCGCCGAGTGGGAAGTGGCCATGAACGAGGAAGACCTGCCCAGCCTGCGCCTCAGCTCTCGTTACCGGCGCATGCTGGTGGCCGAGAATACCGACAAGGAAGTGAAGGAGTATGTGAAGGAGCGCTTCCGGTCCGCCATGCAGTTGATGCGCAACATTGCCCAGCGCAAGAGCACAATTCTGCGCACCTGTGAAGTGATTGTGCGCCGCCAGAAGGACTTTCTCGATCAGGGAATCGAGGCGCTGCGGCCCATGATGATCAAGGAAGTGGCGGAAGAGATCGGCGTGCACCCTTCGACGGTAAGCCGCGCCGTGGCCAACAAGTACGCGCATACGCCGCAAGGGGTGATCGAGCTGCGCTTCTTCTTCTCCGAAGGCTCGAACGGGCCGGAGGGCGCGGACACGCCGCTGCTGGTGCTGAAGCGAAAGGTGCGCAAGCTGATTGAAGACGAGGATGTTCGCCATCCGCTGACCGACGATCAGTTGGCCGCGATGCTGCAGGCGCAGGGGATTCAGCTGACCCGGCGTACGGTGGCCAAGTATCGGGAAGACTTGGGAATTCCCTCGACGCATCAGAGGCGTCGGCGGGACGGTTGAGGATTCGCTGAGCGCAGTGAGGTCGGATTACATTGCATCATCTGGAAGTGAAGAAGCAGGTCCTTCGACTCCGCTCCGCTCAGGATGACAGTCGTTGTGCTGAAAATGATTCCGGTTCAATTCGCTATCGCGCAAGCCGGTCCACTTCCGATCCCGCCAGCAGGAACGCTCCCACACCGAAGACATAACTGGATGAGGCGGAATAGCCTGCGGGAGCGCCTCCGATGGGCTGGATGGAGCCCAGGCGTCCATCGGCGTAGATGTGGCTGACCAACCCTCCCCAACCCTTCTCGACAACCGGAAGATAAATGGCACGGTCGAGGATTCCATTGTTGACTCCCCAGGCCAGGGCGTAGACGTAAAAGGCTGAGCCGGAGACTTCGGGCAGCTGGTAAGCGGCCGCGTTGAGTAGGCCTGGCCTCCACAAGCCGTCCGATCCCTGTAGAGACCCGATCTCGGCGGCCATCTGTTGAAACTGCACGACATACTTCTGTCGCGACCGATAATCCGCCGGCATCTCTCTGAGCACGCGCGCCAGGCCGGCCATTACCCAGCCGTTGCCGCGCGACCAGAAGAGGCCCTTGCCATTGGCCTCATGCTTGTCGAGGTAGCTTGCATCGCGGAAAAACAGGTGGGCGCTGGGATCATAGAGCAGCGCGGAAGTGATGGTCCATTGGCGATCCATGAAGTCGAGGTACTTGCGGTCGCCGGTGATTTTGGATAGATCGGCCAGCACGGGAGGGGCCATGAAAAGCGCGTCGCACCACCACCAGAGCGGCTTGGGCTTGCCGGCGAGCACGGGATCTTCTGGCCATGGATTATCGGCCAACTGCATCACAGCATCCATCCGGGCGCGGATGGGCGTCAGCATGGCGGGATCATGATTGCGCGCGTAGAGTTCGAGGAAGGTTTGTCCGATGGCCTGGTCGTCGGCGTGGGCCACGCGCGGGCCAGGCTGCCAGTTGAACTTCTTTCCCATCTTCAGCATGGCTTCGCGATATTTCTTGCCGCCGGCCACGTCAGGGACGGCCATGAAGCCGGCGTAGAGGGCGGCAAAGGTCCAATCCTGATCGAAGTTCGCCTCGGCGCGATGCAACTGCCAGTCCGCCACTTTCCGAATCGCCTGGCGTACGGCTTTATGCGTGAGCTTGCCGGAAAGATCGGTCGCCCGCGGGCCAGCATCGGCGGGCGCATCGCCGACGATGGACGGCGCAGACTGCGGGGCCGGATGGTCTGCCGGTTGTGCGAAAAGGCTGGCGCAAGCGCCCGAAAGAAACGTCGCGAGCAAAAGGGAGGCAGTTGACGGAAGACAGGTTGGCAGAACGGGATTGATTGATTTCATTTTCGCGAGCGCCATTGAATGCTGCCTCTTGAAGGTTTTGGGAGACGCGCAGTTCAATCTAAACGAGCCCGCGCCAACTGTAAATGATTGGCCTAACTTTCATCGGAACTGCAAGGACTTGTCACGCGCACAATTCTCATCCAGAGGAGTCGAGGCATATACTGACCTGTCTCCATCTCGAATCTGAGCGCCGGTCGGTTTATCCGGCCTTCGAGGGGGACGGCGGCCGCAGTTTGTGGTGGAGCGCAGTTCAACGGCGGATCATGGATCCGCGCAGCCCGGCCGCGAGGTCTGGGCCAAAAATGAGAAGCGGAGGCTGACCATGGAAGTGGAGTTCACCGCCAGGCAAGTCAGGATATCCAAGGCGCTGCGGGTGCAGGCCGAGGAAGGTATGGAGCGCATTGCCCAGATCCTGGGCAAGACCGCGCACGCGAGCATTACCTTTGGTGCGCAGAGACATTTGCAGATCGTTGAGTTGACCGTGCAGCTTCGCCTGCAGACGATCGCGGCGACCGGAAAGGCCGACACTCTGGATGCGGCGCTGAAACAGGCCATCGAGCACGCGCTCAACCAGGCTCGAAAGTACCGCGACCGCAGGCTGGAAGGCAAACGCCTGCCGAAGAGCGAGAAGGTGCTCACCGCATTGCCTGTGGCGCGGCCCAAAGCGCGTGCGGCGCAGCCATTGGACGCGGAGAATGGAAAAGCGGCGCGGCCGAGAGTGCGCACCTCGATTGCCGTGCACTCGTTTCCCAACCGCGCAACGGTGGTCGAGCCGCACATTCTCAAGAGTTCCGAGGCCATTTCGCTCAAGCCGATGACGATTGAAGAAGCGGTGAAGGAAACGGAGTTTCGCGATCGCGATCTGCTCATCTTCCGCAATCCTTCAGGAGAGATGTTTGTGTTGCATCGGCGACGCGACGGGGAGATGGAACTGGTGGAGATTTCCTAAATAACTTCACCCGGTCCCGGGCCGCGAGACTTGAGACGAAATCTTTGAAATGGGCAGTCGTAACGGTACTCTTGCGCAATCGAGAGTCACGTTATTTTTGTGGCGTCGAGCTCCACCATGCGAGGACTTTTGGTCTCGCTGGCTACCCGATTCAGGGGATGGAGGCCACGCTGAGTTGGGCATACGATTTCACATATGTCTACACCTATATTCCGGCCTGCATGCAAACCCAAGGACGATGAAGTCAGCGAGAGCAATGCGGCAGGCCCACGGCCCATAAAGCAAGTTAACTTATCTGAGAATTGCGCCTCAACCCAGCAACAGGAAGTGCTCGATGCGTTGCCTGTGCTGGTGTTTCTCGAGCGCGGCGGCAAAGTGGTATTCGCCAACGCCGAAGCTCGTCATACGCTCGGCCTGGGCGACGGCGAGTGGGAGGAGCGTCCGGTGGAAGACGTTCTGTGGGGCTTGTCTCCGGGCACAGCCGAGCCGCAGACGCACTTGATTGGTACTCGCGCTGGAAATCCGTTTCACGCCACGCTGCCCACGCGCGGCGGAAAACTATTGCAGGTTGAAGGAACCTATTGCATTTTGAATTCGCAGCATCACGATGCCATCATCGTGGCGCATCCCAGCGGGCGGGTGCGCGCGCCCAAGTCGCGGCTAATGGAAGACGTTTTGGCCAGCATTCCCGAGGCGGTGGTGATTGTGCACTGCAATCACATTCTGTACACAAACCCAGCGTTCACGACGATGTTCGGTTATACCGCTGAGGAAGCCAGCGGCGGCAGCCTGCGCGAGCTCATTGTGCCGGAGACGCGGCAGCACGAACTCGCCTTGCTGGAGATGGAAGTCGATCAGAAGGGGTGCACCTCTCTGGAAACGGTGCGCATGCACAAGAACAGCGAGTTGGTGGATGTGGCGCTGGTGGCCGGGCCGCTGCAGGTTGACGGAAAAAATGTTGGGTACGTGCTGAGCTTCCGCGATATCGGCGAGCGCAAGCAGGCGGAAAGCAAGGTGCAGCAGGATGCGCTGTTCGATGTTCCGACGGGATTGCCCAATCGCGCCCTGTTTCTCGATCGTTTGAGCTTGGCTCTCAAGCGCCGTCTGCGCCGCAAGGAGCAGAACTGCGGTGTGCTGATGCTGGACGTGGATCGCTTCCAGGAGTTGAATGACGCCTTGGGGCGGGCGGCGGGAGATGAACTGCTGGCGGCGATTGCGGAGCGGCTGCGCAAGGGCATGCGCCCCGAGGATTCGGCCTCGCGAGTGGGCGGCGACGAGTTCGCCATCCTGGTTGAAAACATTGCGGAGATGTCCGATCTTGAGGCGGTGGCCAAGCGCGTCCACAACTTGATGCATCAACCGTTCGAAGTCTTCGGAAGCGCGGTGCGCGTGAGCCTCAGCATGGGCGTGGCGATGGCCGCGGCAGAGCATGCTATGCCCGAGTCGCTGCTTCGCGATGCGGGCTTTGCCCTTTACCGCGCCAAGCTCGACGGAGGCGGTTGCCCGGCGGTCTTCGACAGGGACCTCCTGATACCTGTGAAGAAGACTCTGCACGACCCGGAGAGGGAACTGCGGCGGGTGCTGGAGAAGCGTCAATATGAAGTCTGGTATCAGCCCATCTACCGGCTGAATGGCGGCGACCTGGAGGGATTTGAGTCACTCCTGCGCCTGCGCCGTCCCGATGGCTCGGTGGATAGCTTCAAGCAGTTGATGGGCGTGGCCGAGAATACCGGCTTGTCGATCACTCTGGGGCGGGAAACCATGGACACGGTTTGCCGCCAGTTGCGCAGCTGGCAAGAAGGATTGGCGCAACGCGAACTGACACTGTCTCTCAATCTGACGGATCGGCAGTTCTACCATCCGGAGATGATTCCGCAGTTGCGGAAAGCGCTCATCGCCAATGCGGTGGATCCGTCGTTGCTGTTGTTCGAGGTAGCGGAAAGCACGATCAATCAGAACCCGGATGTGGCCGCGCTTACCTTGAAACGGATGGCGGAGTGCGATGTGCGCATTGCGCTGGATAACTTCGGCGCGCGCTTTGCGTCGCTGACCCAACTGGCGCAATTGCCAATTGACGCAGTGAAGATCGCGCCCAAGCTGACTGCCGGCGCGACCCAACCCGGTCGCCACTCGGCGGTGCTTGAATCGGTGATTGGACTTGGCCGCGCGCTGGGGATGCAGGTTGTGGCGCAGGGGATCGAAACTCCTGAACAACTGGACGCACTGTGCGGCATGGGTTGCGAGTTGGGCCAAGGGCATTTGTTTTCATATGCGCTGGAACCGGCAAAGGCGTCCATCCTTGCCGGTGCAGGCCGTTGGTCGATGGCTGCGGGAGCTTAAAGCGGTTTCACAATTCACGCAGCCTTTTTGGAGGGGGCGCAGGGCGCCATTTCTCTTGAGGAAAAATGCTCTTCAGGGCAGCTGTTTGCGGATGCATCTATTGTGAAACCGCTACGGCGGATTAGGAAATACTGTATCCGGGAAGCAGAAGCCTGAAGTCGGCGCGACCTCAAGGAGCGACGACCTTGCACGCCCCTGAAAACGGCTACATCATTTCCTAATATGCCCTAAAGCGGGAGCCTAAAATGCTCGCTCAGTGTACGATGGTGGACATGACGTCCTCGAAATCGGCCCCCCAGCCGGGATCGGCCGCCAGCCGTACCAAGCGAACCAAGAAACCAGAGCGCGCCAGCCAACCGGAAAAAGAACTCATCATCGTGACCGGGATCTCGGGCGCGGGCAAGGCCTCTGCGCTGCGTGCCTTCGAAGACCTGGGCTATCATGCCGTCGACAATCTGCCGCTCGAACTGCTGCCGGAGTTTGCCGACCTGGTGGGCAAGTCTCTCGAAGTAGCCAAGGCGGCCATTGTGGTCGACGTGCGCGAAGGCTCGACGCTCGACCGGCTTCCTGAAATCCTGATTGGCGTGCGCAAGATTATTCCCACGCAAGTGGTGTTTCTCGAAGCGCAGGACGCGGTGCTGGTGAGGCGCTACTCCGAGACGCGGAGGCCGCACCCGCTGGGCCGCACGGAGATGGTCTCGCGCTCCATTGTCGAAGAGCGGCAACTGCTCGACCCGATCCGCAACCTGGCCGACACCATAATCGATACGTCGATCTTCAACGTACACCAACTGCGCGCCCACATCCTCGACCGCTTCGGTCACGAGGATCAGAGCAAGCAACTGCTCGTCTCCTGCGTGAGTTTCGGGTTCAAGAACGGCGTGCCGCTCGATGCGGATATGGTCTTCGATGTGCGATTTCTTCCCAATCCGCACTTTGTGCCGGAGTTCCGCAAGCTCACGGGACTCGATCCCAAAGTAGCTGCATATGTCCGCAAGTTTCCCCAGACCGTTGAGTTTCTCGCCAAAATCTCCGACTTGATGTCTTACCTGATGCCGCATTATGTGCAGGAGGGGAAGAGTTATCTGACTGTCGCGTTCGGCTGCACAGGCGGTCAGCATCGCAGTGTGATGATGGCTGAAGAGATAAGCAAGCGGCTGAAGAAGGCCGGTTACCAGGTGAAGGCCGTGCACCGGGATATGCCGCGGTAAATTATCGAGCCGGCGGGACTGAATTCATCGCTGAGCCGGACCCCAAAATCATTCTGAAAGTTTCTTTCGCCTATTCACGCGGACGGCCTCGTCCATGCATCCAACCGTTTGCGTGCATTGCGCGCGGCGGCGATTTATCGCGGCTTCAATCGCTGCGTGTAAACTCTCAGACGTTTGAACGGAGCACCGGAGGAAAGACATGATTCTGAATAGCACCCGTACTCTTTTCGCAGCCATCGCGTTGGCTTGCGGACTGTTAATTCTCGGCAATGCCACGACGGCATCGGCCAAGCAGGAACACCATGACGCCAAGAAACTGCTCGGGGGCGCTGCCAAAGACGGCCATCATGACATTGACCATCACGGCAAGTACACTGCATCGGTGGAGATGAGACACGGGAAGGTCCATGAAGTCCACGTCCGGCACCCTGAGAAGGGCGACATTCCCCTCAAGAAGTACAAGGCAAACAGGAAGATGGCGATGGCTTCGGGCGGGCACGTCGTGCTGGCTTCCTTGGCGGAAGGACAAATGCAGGATATGGGCACGGTGTATATCGGCTACTCCTACGTCGACGATGAAGGGGACGAGGAGATCTACTGGTTCCCGGCGGAGATGCTCGAGGATCCATATACCGGCGCGGTCGATTACGTTCCAACAAACAACTAATTGATTGTTGGGTGCACTTCGTTTGACATTGCTATTTCGCGCGCTGATCGTCGAGCCAGCGCGCGAACGCATTTGCAAAGGCCGGTCCGGAACCCGCCCCGGACGGGAGCCACACGATCATCTTCTTAGACTGGACTTGCGCGTATCCCGGCGGGGCCTTCGCGCTTCCAGGCGAAGCGCTTGTGTCAGGCGTCTCAACCAGCCAAAGCGAAGGGATGCGCAAGAGAGCGGCCGCTTGGTCCGCTTGGAAGCGGTCGCGCATCAGCCAATGAGCGGGAACCAAAGCGGCGCGCGGGTCGTTGAAAATCGCTTCGACCGGCGAGGCGAGCGGAGACTCAAGCACCACTCCGGCCAGCTCCGGATGGGTAGCGGCAAGCTCGATCGCCAGATTGGCGCCAAGTTCGCGGCCATCGAGCAAGATTGAGCCGGCCGCAATGTGGCGCGTAGCCGTGAGGTAGTTGAGTGCCCAATCAGCATCTTCGCGCCAGCGAGCTTCGCTGGGATGAACGAACTGGCTTTGTCCATAGCCGCGATAGTCGAAGGCCAGAATGTTGACGCCTAGGGAGTGCAGTGCGGCCAGAGCGTCGACGGTATCGCCAAGATTCCCATTTTGTCCATGGAGATAGAGAACGGTGTAGCGGGTGAAGCGCGCGTCCGGCGCAGCGGGAATCCACCAGCCCTTGAGACGTGGCTCGCCAGCTTCGGTGGCAGCGAAGGCGACGGGATCGAAGGGAACGGCGTGACTGGCCGGCGTCCGCGTAACCGCTGCGATGGGGTGATAGAGCAACTGCCAGCTTCCTTGCCAAAACAGCAGGCAGAGAGTGAGCCATCCACAGGCAGCAGCGGCGGCGAGTGAGACTCCTGCCGCGCCGAGCAGCCATCGACCCGAAACGGTGGGAGGAGGGGGCTTCCTGCGCGACTCGGGCGGATGCGCGTCGCCAGGTTGCGATGCGGCCGGACGTGATGGAACTGCCTTGGGATGCGATTTTTTCGTCGCCATCTGCTCGCTCTTTGCGCTTCGCCTGCTGCTGCGGTTACCCTTTATGCTAATTTGCGAGCCGGTTGCAACGGACTTATCGTTTTCGGGACCTCTGCTTTCGGCTACCGGAGCGTCGATCATGGGAGCATCGATCATGTCTGAGTTTGTGCGCATCTGTTCGGCGTCTGAAATTCCCGGTGACGGCGAGGTTGCCGAGTTCACCGTCCAGGGCCGTGCCTTGTGCGTGGCGCACGCGAATGGGGTAGTCGCTGTGCTCGACGGCGTCTGCCCGCACGAGGGAGGGCCGCTCGGCGAAGGGATCATTGAAGACGGCCGCGTGGTGTGTCCGTGGCATGCGTACGGTTTCGACCTGCGCTCCGGCGTTGCGGACCAGGATCAGGAGGTGAAGGCCGAGGTCTACGAAGCGAAGATTGAGGGCGGAGATCTGGTCGCAAAAATTTAGTTGTCATGTATTCGAAAGGCCAGGCCTGGGCCGCGATTTCAGAATGCACTCTATACCACGCTCCGAATGCCGGGTATTCGCACCAATGGGTCGGACACCAGCCAGGTTGCAACGCAGGCCAACAAGCCGACAACGCCGAACTTGACCAGCGCGGGCGCAACCCAGCCATGCAGAAGCAACGCAATGCCCACCAGCACGGGCGGGTGCACGATGTACACGGCGTAAGCGCGACGATTGAGCCACGACCAGAAGGCTGAAGGCTGGTTCATGTGCTCGCGAAAGACTAGCAACCATGCGGCGATCAGACCCCAGGCGACCAATGGTTCCCAGAAGGCGTAAAGAAATGCGCCCCACGAGAATCCGGTATTGAAGTTGACGTGACCCCGCGAGAGCGCCCAGCCTATTGGTAGCGTGGGCCACACCAGGCATGTGGTTCGCACCCACGGCTTGGTGCGCTTCCACGTAAGTTGCGCAAGCCAGTTGCGGGGCTTGGCGCGAATGCCGACGACGAACAGGAAAACGTACATGGCCCAGTAGCCGTAGAGGCTGTCGCCGATGGGGAAGGCTTGCCTGAGCGCCAGCGCGGCTGCTCCGACGACGAGAGCGCCGATAAACCATGCTCTCCAGCCTGGGAGCGGCGAAGGCTTTGGTTGAGCTTCAGCAGGCGCGTCGGGTTGCGGCCCGATCACGCGACGAACCAGAACATAGCACAGGCTGAAGACGAGCAGGGCCTCGGCAAACCAGAGCGGCCCGGAGATGAACTGCTTGCGATGCCAAAGCCATACGAAGGTGGGCCAGAAGCCGTTTCCCTGTGCGGCGGTGACCAGAGCTGCTGTGAGCGGCCCGAGGATCAGGCCGAAGGCAAGAGTGGGAATGCCAAGGCGAATCATCCGATCGAGGATGAATTGCCCATAGCCTTTGCGATCGAGCGACGCTGGCGTGAAGTAGCCAGCCAGCAGAAAAAAGAAGCCCATGAAGTAGGCCTGGTTGGTGGTGCAAAACAGGATGAGCAGAATGCTGGAGGGCGTTCGTGAAGGCTGGACTTCATGCCAGAACCAGCCGCCCATGGCGCCGTAGGTGATGGCGGTGTGGTGCAGGATTACCAGGACGGTCATCACGGAGCGCAGGCGGTCGATGTAGAAGTCCCGTTGGGGCATGGGCTATCGTACACGCGACCGCACACGGAATCCGCTTCAATAAAGCTGTATGAGATTAATACTTGACGATGGCGGCGAACGAGTCAGGCTTGAGGCTGGCGCCGCCGACCAGGGCGCCGTCAATCTCTTCCTGGCCAATGAGCGAGGTCGCATTGTCCGGCTTGACGCTGCCGCCGTAGAGGATGCGCATGGCCGCGGCGACTTCGGCGCCGAGCAGCCTGGCCACTTCCGTGCGAATGATCTTATGGGCGTCGACGGCGATCTGCGGTGTGGCTGTTTTGCCGGTGCCGATGGCCCACACAGGTTCGTAGGCAATCACGATGGGCGCGGCAGCTTCAGCCGTGATGCCCGCGAAGGCGCCAAAGATTTGCGTCTTGAGCACGGATTCGGTCAGGCCGGCCTCGCGCTCGGCGAGAACTTCGCCAATGCAGACGATTGGAACCACTCCGTGCTTGAGCGCGGTGTGCAGCTTCTTGTTGACGATCTCATCGGTCTCGGCCAAGTACTGGCGGCGCTCGGAGTGGCCGATCAGGGTATGGGTGGCGCCGACGGCGAGCAACTGGCCCACGGATGTTTCGCCAGTGTATGCGCCTTCCTCGGCGAAGTGGATGTTCTGGCAGCCGACGGCGACATTCGAGGCACTGCATGCGGCTGTGACCGTGGGCAGTAGTACAGGCGACGGAAACAAGGCGATCTCGTCGCGCGTGTGGCCGGCAATGAGCGGCAAAAATGCCTCGACGAAGGCCTGGGCTTCAGCAGGCGTCTTGAACATCTTCCAATTGGCGGCAATAAGAGCTTTACGCGGCATTTTTCTGGGATTCCTCAAATTGATTCTATTGGATGGGATTGTGGCGGCGGGTGACGGCGGGCACAGTGAAATGGGTTTGCCGGACGAGAGCCGGTGAGGGAGCAAAATCGGGCCGCAGAGCGCCCGTCGGTCCAATTCGGCTAGCGCGCAACATGCACGGCGGTTAGATCGTCCGGCACTTCGCCAGCATGAAATGCCGCCCGATGACCGGGGTCGCCCAAGTCCATTTTGAAGTGATACCAGAGTTCGTCTTTGTAGACACCCATATTCCACGGGCCGGAGACCGAGTCGGAGAATTGCCAGACGATGTGGAAGCCTTCCTCATTAGTGAATCCTTCATTGTCGGCTTGTATGATGGCGTCGCCGCGCTCCCAGAAAGCGGCGCGCAGGGCATGCAGAGCATTGCCGCCTTCTTCCATCTCCGCGCCCTGCAGATGCTGGAACGAGTAGACGGTCTTCACCTCGGACAAGTATTCCGTCAGCCAGCGGACGCCGCTCTCGGGCTGGCAGTCCTGGATATCTTCAAGAAGGTCCGCGATCTCGTCCTGGCCGGTCGAGCCGTCGTAGACGGGATTGCGCTCGACGACGGCGACCTCAACTTCGTCGCCACTGGCGAGCAGGAGGGCATCCCAAACTTCCTCTTCGCCAGATTCGATGGTGAGTCGGAAGCCTGGGTGTGATTCCCGAACTAGGCGCGCAAGCTCGTCGAAGGATGGGAATTCTTCATCTTTCGACAAGACGCGCGTGTGGTAAGCCATTCTGGTGTTCCCGCCTTGAGCCCTGAGGTTCCAGCAATTGAGTTTAACCCTCTCTGTCCGATCAATGTGCAGGGATTGCAGAGGGCAGTCTGGTGATGGTCGTGCAACAAGTGAGATGCGTAAAAATATGACCATAGTCAG
>JBEKVS010000072.1:0-20082 GCA_049513795.1 Occallatibacter sp.
TCGCACTTACATCGAGATGACTGGCATAGCAAGAACGGGGAGAATGCTTAGGAATCGAATTTATTCCAGAGTCTTTATAGGGAAAGGGGCGTTTCCCTTGGTTCCCGCTCCGGATGAACTGGACGTTCTAAGTCTGTTTCGTCCGAGTTCGCCGCAGCCTGAGGGGCAATGGTGGCAATCGACAGAGAGGTTACAGCTTCTCGAAAAATGTGAGGAATCCCTGCGCCAATCAGGAACGTCGGTAGTCATAGCTGGAGAACGTGGTATCGGCAAGACATCGTTCGCAATTCAGCTTTTGCAAAGGCTGTCTTCAACTGCTACGAAACGAGTGGGTTACAATCTATCAAAGCTTTCGCAATCGCAACGGACCGCTTGTATCTGGTTCAACTGCTCACTGTTCGTAAGGAATGATGAGGATCTCGCTCTTGGACTCTTGAGCTCAGAGCATCCACGACTGAGTCTCCGGGCGCTCTTTCCAACCGAGTTCAAGAGCCTTAACCCGCTTGAGCATCCACACGGCGAGCGATCTTCACTGCTTTATCGAAACCTTTTTGAGGCTCTTGTACGCAAGATCAATTTAGATGCCAAGAGCGATCTAATAATCTTTCTCGATGACTTCGATTTTCTTCGCGAGGCAGAGCCTATTGGAAGTTTTATCAAGACGCTGGAGGGCGTTCAGTTCGTAATCGTAGACCAGACATTTGGGACCTCCCGATCACTCTTCGAAAACCGGTCGCTTCGTCGTAAACTCAGGAGAGTGGAGATCGCACCACTCTCGCAAGACGATGTTGAGTTGTGGCTCGACTCCGTTGAGCGGCAATCGGGCAATATGCTCTCTTTCACGCGAGACTTTCGAAGCTCAGTGTTCAGCGTGTCGCGCGGGGTGCCATGGATGCTCCAGAGATTGGGGTGGGAGGCAACTAGGCGAGCTGTCGAGTCAAGACTTATGCGGTCGTCAGAGTCGTCAATCGTCATAGGTTCCACTGCCTTGCCAAGCATCGTCCAGGGACTCGTGAAAAACGGCGCCTTCCCATCGGAGATAGAACAGCTCGGCTCTCCGAATCCTGTCCTAGCCGCAGTCGTCAAGAGGATTACGCGATTGCCCCAGGTGGATAGAAGGGCCTTTTACCGGGCTCTCGAATACTCCCTGAGTGGCGATGGCGATTCGCCTCCAAGGGCGGTCCATCCAAGGCAGATATGTGATGAATTACGCATTTCAATGGCGCAACTATTCGACTTTCAGATCATTGTGGATGTTCACGCGGCGGCAAGGTTCCTGTCATCAACTGGCCACGAAGCCAAGTTTTACGCTCTAAAGAAGAAGCTAAGCTCGATCAACTTGAGCCGGCATTTCCCGAAGCGCGATCCTGCAAAGGTAGGCAAGAGCAATGTTTTTACGTATTTCGAAATCCTTCAGGTCGAAGGCTGGCGCTTCCGACCCGACTTAGACTCTTACATTGCGGCGGCGGAAGCGAGCGCGCGATCCGTTCGATAAGTCCCTAAAAGTCGGCAGGGCTCAACTGATCCTTGCACCTGACACAGCTTTCCAACGTGCGCACAGTGAGCTGACGATTGGCCGTCGATGGCGGAATCCGTCTGCTCCATTTCTGCTCTATTCGATCTCTGTAGAATGATGTTTTGGATATGTCCCGTATTCTCAATCGCCAGAACGAGATCGGGTGAACGTCATGTTCTTTGTTTTCAATTGACGGCCATTTTCCCAAGCTGAATGTCGCCGGTTCGATCCCGGTCTCCCGCTCCATAAGAATCAGCGATTTACGCCGACGAGGCCGCGTAAGAATGGGCACCCTCGTTGGTGGGAACTAAGGGTGGGGCGCCCGGCCGTACGGATTCTAGGCCGGGTAGTACACCTCTTGAACGATCTGAGTCGTACCGTCACCTTTTAGCAAAAGAATCGCATGACACATGTTGTCGTCAGGTGAATAGAATCCGCCGATATCGATTACCGCACTTTCTGGAACCAGCAGTTTCGCTGCTCTGACGCCGACGGCTTTATCGTAGGCGACTTCAAAGACGCCTTCCGAGGTTGCTGCGACGACGCGCCTCGAGTACTGATTGCCTTTGATGTAAAACGCAGCTACGGCGATGACGCTGCCAGGGATCTGAGCCACGATAGTCTGGCCGACATCCGGGACGAAGTTTTCTAATACTCCGCTTAACTTTTCATCGTAGTCAGTGGACCAGTAAAGCTCGGCGATCTTTCCGTCAGAGCAGCCTAAAATCGCATGCTTGGTCTTGTCGTCCGGGGCATAGAAACTTGCTACGTCGTTGATCGTAAAGAATGCTTGGTATTGACCAAGCTCGAATAGATTCGCGATATTTCCGTCGGTCTTCCAGTTCCAGCACAAGTCATACACGATGCCGGTTGCTCCGAGGGTGATCGCATGGCTGAAGTGTGTGTCGGTATTATAGAAAGCGGAGATTCGGAGGTAAGGAACCGCATACAAGACCACACCATCGAGTTGGGTTGGATGATATATCAGATCGTATATCGCGTCGTAAACGGCGGCGACGGCATGGCGGCTTTTGTCATTGGGAGAATAGAAACCTGCAATGCCGTAGATCGTATCATCGAATGTTTTCAGCAGCGCGGTATAGATTCCTTTGGCTGAGTAATAGACCTCGTAAAGTGTCGCATCGACTACGATGAGCGCATGGCGGTCTTTGTCATCGTCGGTGTAGAAAGCGTCGCAGTAGGCAGCTCCATTAAACTGCGCAATGTTGGTAGCGGACACCGGAAAATCGACCCAAACTGGTTCTGACATTGACATTCCTCCTTTTGCCAAACGGACGGTAATCACCCTTGGCGAGCAGCGCATACGTCCTCAGATTACTCGAAGCGGAAGATTTACATTCTCAATCGCCAGAACGAGATCGGGTGAAGGCCATGTTCTTTGTTTTCAATTGACGGCTATATTCCAAGCTGAATATCGCCGGTTCGATCCCGGTCTCCCGCTCCATAAAAGCAGCTCCCTCCGGCTCGTAACCTAACCTCCATACTGGCTGCGATCGGAGGTCGAAAAACAATTAGCTCCTTACGACTTCGTAGGGGCGCATCATCTCGTTGTCCTCGTGTTCGAGAATGTGGCAATGCCAGACGTAGCGGCCAGCGAATCCTTCGAATGGAACAATAATGCGCGTCACCATTCCGTGGTCGGCGCGAACCGTGTCTTTCCATCCGGATTCATGCAGTTCCGGCGGTTGAATGGGGCCGGTGAACCGTAACTTGCCGGTGCTCTGAAAATCAAATGTATCGAAGCGACGGCGGTCGAGAATCTGGAAGCGCACCAGATGCAGATGGATGGGGTGGGAATCCTCGGTGAGGTTGACCAGTTCCCAGATCTCCGTGGTTCCGAGCACCGGCTTTTCGGTGACAGGCATGTGCCACGGAGTCTTGTTGAGCAACATGCCCATCGACTCCTGCACATCGCTCATCATCTCATCGAGCGTGAGGCGTCGCGTCGTCATGGCCACGGATGGGTCGAGGCGCATGGGCGGCCGCAACGATGCGGGCAGCGCGAAAGACGGCTTGGAGTCGTCACTGGTTTTTGCCGCCACGCGAAATTCGAGAAGGTCGAATGAGTCGTTCACCATGCGCACGCGTGTGCCGGCCATGGATGTAAAGTCGACCACTATATCGGTGCGCTCGGCGGGCGCCAGGGTCACACGCTTTACCGCTACGGGGCTGGCGAGCAAGCCCTGGTCATTCCCGATGACGTGAAACTCGGCCTTGTTCGCAAGAGAGACGCGATAGAATCGCCCGTTCGATCCGTTCATGATGCGCAAACGATAGCTGCGCGGTTCGACTTCGAAGTATGGCAGCAGCTTGCCGTTGACGAGCATGGCGTTGCCGAAGACTTCAGGCACCCAGGGTTTTTCATGCTGCGGCGAGACCGGATAATCGAGTTGTCCATCGCTGCGCAGCAAGCGGTCGCAAATCATCAAAGGCACTTCATATTTCCCGCTGGGCAAATTGAGCGATGCTTCCTGCGCATCGCGCACGATGAAGAATCCCTGCAGGCCCGCGTAGATGTTCAGGCGGTTAATGCCCATGGTGTGGTCGTGATAAAAGAGCAGCGCCGCATCCTGCTGCGAAGGATAAAAGCAGGTTTGCGACTTGCCGGGCACGACCCAGTCCTCAGGATAACCATCGCTGGCCGCGGGGGTTCTTCCGCCATGCAGATGCACCACGGCGCGCACTTCGGGCAGTGTTTCCTCTGCGCCATGGAGGCTATGATCGATGGGAAGAAAGTGGTGCGGAGGAAGCTCATTGGCCCATTCGACGATCATGGCGTCGCCGCTTTGCGTTTCGATGGTCGGGCCGGGAAAGCTGCCTTCAAATCCCCACATGCGCGTGGCAGGCAGATCGCGGTGAATCTTCTGGCGCATCTCGCCCAGCGCTATCCGGTAATGAGGAATTTGTTTTTCCGGATGGTCGGGGTGAGCGCGCATTCCCTGCGGCTTAACGATGCGCGGGATGGGTAGCGGATCGACAAACGGAGTCAGCTTTGAAGGATCCAACTGGACGGCTGCGGTTGGAGCGCCGACCGCAACGCCGGCCGCCGCGATAGTACCGGCTTTCAGAAATTCCCTGCGGGAAAGATCGGTCATTCTGTGCGCTTCACGGTATTCGTATTTTGCTGGCTCAGTCTTACGGATGCGCAATGGAAGCATCTGCGCAGTATCGATTCTAAAAGAAGCGGCTATGCCGGGGAAGCTTGCCCGGGCATAGCCGCGATTCATGGACAATGGATCTCTTCAAAAACAGAGACACGGCCTACTTCATGGGTTCGCCGGTGCTTGTGTTGAGGATCAGCTTACCCGCTTGCGGGTGCGAGAAGTCGAACATGTCGTTGATGGTGCCGGCAATCGCATCGAACGAACCGTCGCCAACGCGTTCGCCGCCCAGCCAGTTGTCTTCGATGAAGCGGATAGTCGAGGACTGGTCGGTCGTGACGTGGCTCACGTAATTCGGCTTGGCATAGCGCGAGATCACGATGTACGGAAGGCGAGGTCCATAGCCGCAGCGGCCCTGCGCATGCGCCGTGCCCGAAACGCCGGGGCCGGGAAGAGCCCCAGTACCCGAGCCGCAAAAGCCGGCGCCGGTGAGGGCATCTTGAGCGCTGGCGGATTGATTGACGATGGGCGGCATCTGGTGATCGTACCAGCCGTCGGAATCGTCGTAGTTGATAATCACGGCGGTCGAGTCCCACTCCTTGGTCGTCTGAAGGAAATTGATCACCGTGGCGACAAAGGTCTGCTCATCCAACGGGTCGGAGTAGCCGGCATGCGCGTCCTGATAGCCGGGCGCTTTCAGGAAGCTGACAGCGGGCATATTGCCAGCTTGGACGGCCGCGTAAAAATCGGCGGTGTCGTATTGGTGGTTACCCGCGTCGCCTGGCTGGCCGATCGTCAAGACTGAGGTGGGCCGCACGTGGGTCGGATTCGCAGTCGAGGTGTAGTACTGGAACGGCTCGTGGTGCGGGATGTAATCCTCTTTGTATGTGCCGGTGACTGTGGAGACCGTGGCGCGCAGGCAACCTGTCGTGCCAGTGCTGGCATTGGTCAGGGACAAGTCAAAGCCGCCCTGGAAGAAGCCCCAGCTGATTCCCGCGTTATTCAGCATCACGCCAATGTTGTTGCCGGTGAACTGCACCTGCGCAGAGCTTGTGGAACAAACGTCGCCAATCGGGTCGGCATCGCTGACCAGCGTGTAACCGGTACCGCCGTCTTCTACGATGTCGCCGGTCGCACCCGACGTGTAATCGGTCACACCGTTGGTCTGACCGGAAACCAGGTTGATTGCGCCCGGTGTTGACGGTCCGAAGTTTGTATCAAATGAGTTGTCGTTCATTGCATAATGTTGCGCATAGTTCCATAGCGCGGTCACGGTGTTGCCGTCATAGTAGCCCATCACCAGGCCCTTGTTGCCCGACAATCCCGGAGGCGGCGGGCCGGCCGTACCGGTGTACTCGGGAAAGGAGTCCATCAGGCCAAAGTGCATCGCTTCCTGCTCGGGCGTATAGTTGTGATCCTGATCCGCCGTTGCTGCCTCTGTCCGATCAAGCCGGAAAGGATTCAATGCTCCCGTTCCGTTGGCGGCATTCAGCGCATTCGGATTGTTAAACAGCAATGCATCGGTATAACCGTTCACGGCGGGGGTTCCGTGCGCGGCGTAGAACTTCGGTTCGCCCGGGAAGTTTTGGGCCGTCGGATAGGTGCCGAAGTAATGATCGAAGGAGATGTTTTCTCCGAAGATCACAACCACATGCTTAACTGGAGTTGCGGTTTCACTGCCAGGCGAACCACCAGCCGCAACTGCGGGCATTGGCATGGTTCCGAATGCGATCAACGCACTCAGGGAAGCTGCGATCAGTTTTTGCACAAAGACCTCCTCGGCCGCTGAAGCACTGCGGCATGGCGTTTATATCGCGCGAAAATGAATCCCCGGTTAACATTGCGTTTCCAGAGCGCGAATTATGGAGTTATCCGCAAGACTTTGCAGACGTTGGAGGGATCTATCGGGAATGCGGCAAAAGGAAGGGTGGAAGCTAATGAAACAGGTGGATTTCTCTTGCTAAATTTGCGAGTCGCCGCGAGCAGGCAAAAGCATCGCGAGAATACGAGTCACTGAACATTAACAATATTATTGCTGAATCTTAACAACAAAGCTGGTAAAGGTCTTATCGCCCGGCACCAGCATCTGGTGCGGCACACCAGCCGGCACATGCGCCACATCGCCTGCTCGAAGCTCCTGTCGCTTCCCTCCCTCGATTGCGGCGCCGCGGACTTCGCCCGGTGCAACCGTATTCGCTCCGACTACAGTACCGCCGGTCACGAGCGTTGCCCGGCCTTCCAAAACGTAGAACAGGTCGGCAAAGTTTTCGTGCAACTCCGCCTCCCTGTCGCGGGCACGAAACGAGAGCATGGTCGCGTGCTGCGGATATTCCTTCAATGTTTCGCTCGCCTGCCCGTCGCCATGTTTGGCCAGCTTGCGCAGATAGGCGGCACGCTCCATCAGCACCGGCGCCGACCAATGATCGGACCCGGCCGGAAGACCCGTGTGGCGCTTCGCGTTTGCCACGGGCGGCGTCACTTCCCTCTCCGGGGCCAATAACTCTTTCCAAATCTCCTTTTCGAACCCGTCCATCTCTCTGATCCTCTCAATGGCTCTCTGTTTCGATAACAGTAGTTTTCGTGGAATCCAGATCTGCCGCTTGTCGTGCCCTCAAGAAAATGCCGAGAAACATGGCGCGCGTCAACTTACCGGTGTTGGTGTTCTGCAACGAAGGATGATAACTCGCGATAAGAGTGCGCCCGCCAGGCAGAGCATATTCCGCGCCGTGGCCGAATATGAAGCTGGCGCGAGTCTTGATGCGCCCAGCGCGCAGTTGATGATTGAGAAATCCGTCAAATGCAATCTTTCCCAGGCAAACCACCACCCGCAATTCAGTGAGAAGCGACAGTTCTTCATCCAGCCACGGCGCGCAATTGCGCAGTTCGCCAGGCGTGGGCTTGTTGCCGGGCGGTGCGCAGCGCGCCACGGCACTGATCCACAGGCCGTCGAGCCTCATCCCATCGTTTCGTGAGACCGCTTTGGGCTGTGAGGCAAAGCCGGATTCGTACAGCACCGGATACAAAAACTCGCCCGAGCCATCGCCTGTGAACGGCCTCCCGGTGCGATTGGAGCCATGCGCTCCGGGAGCCAGCCCCAGCACCAGCACGCGCGCAAGCGGGTCACCAAACGACGGCACAGGACGGCCCCAGTATTCCTGGCCTGCGTAGGCGCGCCGCTTGACGCGCGCTACTTCGGCGCCATAGGTCCTGAGCCGCGTGCAACGCTCGCATGCGACGATGCGCGCATTCAGCTCTGCCAACGATGTTGCAGCAACTTCCATGATCGAATTCTAGCCGTTGGCGCTGTCATCCGGTCACCGCGCGTGCGGCCGCTGGCTTCGCGCAGGCGTCAATCCCGTCTCATGTTCAGTGCTCTGCCCCACCGCCATAGCGTAGAATGATCGCGCCGCTGGAAAACGCTTTCTTGCGACGGAAAATCTCCGCGCGCCAGCCTGGTTCAACAAAATTCAAGTGCGCGCCTCAATTGCGCTCGATGGATGGATCGAGATGAAACCGTTGATGCACATCTTTACGTTGCTGTTTGCCGCCCTGCCGATCATGCTGGCGAGTGTTCTGCCTTCCGCCGCGGACGCCCAGGCCCCCACCGAGATTGGGGGCGAGAAGATCGTCACCCTTACCCGTGCCGCCACCAGCACCACCAAGCCGGAGTTCACCAGCGTCACCGTCGCGCCTGGCCGCGGCATGGAGGTGTTGCAGATCACCGCCAACTTCCCCGGCAAGGGCAGCATCGATGTACTGGCCTCGCCCAGCCTGCCGGACATCAAAAAGATGCTTGACGCAGACGACACACCCAACGGCGACCTGGGCTATCGGCTCGGCTCGGCCTTCCTGGTTCCCTACCCCAACCGCATCCGCGGCAAGCTCTCCGCCGATGGCAAGACCCTGACCACCGAATGGCACGGCCACACCATTACCCTGCCGGCCAACAACATCGGATCCAAGCCCGGAGCCGAGCGCCACGCCATGCACGGACTCATCCTCAAATCGAAGACCGACGATGTTGAAGTGGAGAAGATTCCCGGTGGCGAAAAGGTCGAGGGCGTCATCCACGCCGGGGACTTCGGCGGACACTGGCTTTCCAAAACTCAGCTGGTGGTCTCCATCAAGCTCACTGCTGAATTCGTCGACGCGACCATCGTTGCCCGCAACGTGGGCAGCGAAGAGGAGCCCATGGCGATTGGCTGGCATCCTTACATCAACCTTCCGTCCGGAGATCGTTCCCAGGTCAGGGTGAGCATCCCCGCCGACAAGCTTGCCGAGGTTGACGGCTACGACAATGTCTTCCCCACCGGCAAGCTATTGCCTGTCGAAGGAACCCGCTACGACCTGCGCGGAACGGCTGGAGTTCCGCTGGGAAGCAACATGTTCGACGATAACTGGAGCCACATCGACTGGAAAAACAAGGCCGCTACCGTCCGGGTGATGGACCCCGCCGCGCGTTACGGCGTAGACCTCGAAGGCCTGTCGCCGGAGATCAAGACCATCCAGATGTATGCGCCTCCCACGAAGCAGTTCGTCGCCATCGAGCACCAGTTCAACTTCGCCGACCCATTCGGCAAGGAGTGGGGCGACATGGACACGGGCATGGTGACCCTCAAGCCGGGACAAAGTACCCAGTGGCACGTTCGGCTGCACGTCTTTGTGCCCTGATGGAGATTTGCAGGACGGCGAAGCAGAATGGCCGAGGTGCTAAACCTCGGCCAGATTGTTTTTGTCTCCCTTTTTCGCCAAATCCCAAAGGTAAAGGCTCATTTTTCCCGTCGCGGGTCTATGGGTGCATCCCCTCAGAAGAACACGCCCGCAATTATTGACTTCCCAAAGCCCCAATTTCCACGTAAAGTTCACAATCATAGAGTGCTGCGTGCGCCCACGCCACCCCCGGCAAATGGCGCGAATACCCCTTTCGATCCCGGTGCGTTGCTTGGGCCCCGTTGATAGATTTTTGAGACACGTTTGGAGGTCATCTGCCACTACCAGAGGCCAGGTAAAAGACATTCGCTCACGGCAAGGAGCGCCGCATCGGCACGCGAACTGCTCCCTCATAAACCGAAATCACGTTGGGATAACATTGCATACCACAGGAGAATGGCAATGCGTAGAAGTACGAAGACAATGATGGTCATGTCATTACTCGGCGGCTCGCTGATCTGTTACGCCGATTCGAGCTACGAGCACAGCACCCAGATCACCGGCGGCCAGTTCATCAATTCGCTGAAGAACATCCCCTTCATGGGCAAACAGATGAAGGCCCTCAGCGACCCCCAGATTGAGACCACCATGGTCCATGGCAACCAGAAGGCGATTGTCAGCAAGGATTACACGGAGATCTGGGATCTTGACAAGGAAGTCATCATTCACATCGATAACAACAAGAAGACATACAGCGTGACAACCTTCGCCGACATGCGCAAGATGATGGAAGAGCTGCCCGCCAAGATGGCCGAGATGCAGCAACAGATGAAGCAGGCGCAAGCGCAGCAGCAGGGCCAGACTCCACAAGTGCCGCCCAACCTGCAATTCAGCTTCAGCGTGGACGTGAAGGATACCGGCCTGACCAAGATGATCGACCGGTACAACGCAAAGCAGCAGATCATGACCATGAAAGCCATCGTTACCGACACCAACAATCCCGGAACCAATATCACCTATTCGTTTACCGATGAGATCTGGACCACTCCCGACGTGCCGGCGGAGATGAAAGAGGTTGAGGAGTTCGATAAAAGGTTTGGTCTAAAGCTGATGCAGGGTGTGGACACCAAGGACCTGCTGAATAATATGGCCACCATGCGCAACAGCGCGCAGATGGGCATGATGCAGATGTTCGGCGCCAAACCCGGAGCGGGTGATGCCTTTGTCGAGATGGGCAAGGAATTGGCTAAGATCAAAGGCACGCGCGTGCTGGAGATTACACGCATGGGCGGATCTGGCACCGGGATGCAGCCACAGCCGGGCGACAACACTCCACCGCCCACCACCGGCCAGGTCGCCGGACAAGCGGCTTCAGATTCGGCTACCAGTCACCTTGGTCTTGCGGGGGCGGCACTCGGCGGGCTGATGGGCGGGTTTGGTCATAAGAAGCCCAAGCCTGCGGATCAGCAACCGGCCCCCGACCCGGCGGCGCAGTCTACTACCGAAGTCAATCTCATGGAAATGACAACGCAAACTCATAACTTCTCTGGCGACCCAGTCTCGCCGGCTGTCTTCCAAATTCCTGCTGGCTACAAGCAGGTTGAATCGGCGCAGGAGCAAATGATGAACAAGAAGTGAGGACGCAAGGTTGAGGAAGCAGCCTTGCGATCTTTCTCGGTCTTTATGGTCTAGACTCCATTGGGCCGCCGGCGCGGAATTCCACGCGCATGCCCCACGGAATATGCGCCGAGGTGTAAATCGGCAAATGGCAAAAGCTGGCGCACATCCGCCGGCTCCCTTCGCACACACAAGTTGACTGGATGCGGCAAACAGAAAAACCCCATTGTGCCGTTGGCGCAATGGGGCTCTGTGTCCAGATGATGTGCGGCTGTTTCAGCCGGCTTTTTCGAGCAGGCACAGCGACAGATCACGCCGCTCCACCATCTCGCGCGTAATCTCCAGATCGCGCACGCGCTTGTTCGAAGGCAGATGGTACATCAGGTCGAGCATCAGCTCTTCCAGAATCATGCGCAATCCGCGCGCTCCGACTTTTCTAGCCAAAGCCTCGCGGGCCACGGCACAAGTCGCTTCGTGGGTAAAATGCAGGCGCACGTTTTCGTATTCCAGCAGGCGCTGATATTGCTTGAGAATGGCATTGCGCGGCTTGGTGAGGATCTCGATCAGCGCGGCTTCATCCAGTTCATCGAGCACACCCATCACCGGCAGCCGGCCTACGAACTCCGGAATCAGCCCGTACTTGATCAGGTCCTGCGGTTCGGTCCGGCGCAGCAGTTCTGTGTCGCGGTGCGAACGCGCCGCCGACTCAGCTTCTGTGTCGGTAGCTTTGAATCCTAGCGCTTTCTTTCCAACGCGACGACCCACCACGCGCTCCAGGCCGACAAACGCCCCGCCACAGATGAAAAGGATGTTGGTGGTGTCGACTGCCGTAAATTCCTGGTGCGGATGTTTGCGTCCGCCTTGCGGTGGCACGTTGGCTACAGTACCTTCCAGTATCTTGAGCAGCGCCTGTTGTACGCCTTCCCCGGAAACATCGCGGGTGATGGACGGGTTTTCGTCCTTGCGCCCGATCTTGTCAATTTCGTCGATGTAGATAATGCCCTGCTGCGCGCGGGTCACGTCGCCCTCCGCGGCTTGCAGCAGCTTGAGGATGATGTTCTCGACATCCTCGCCAACGTACCCAGCCTCGGTCAGCGTTGTGGCATCCACAATGGCGAAGGGAACGTCAAGCATCTTGGCCAGCGTATGCGCCAGCAGCGTTTTGCCCGACCCGGTTGGCCCAATGAGAAGGATGTTCGACTTGGCCAGTTCAACTTCATTGTTGCGCATGCGATTCATCTGGATGCGCTTGTAGTGGTTGTAGACCGCCACGGCCAGCTTCTTCTTGGTTTGATCCTGGCCGATCACGAAGTCGTCCAGAAAGCTCTTCACTTCCTGCGGCTTGGGCAGGTGGCCTGCGGTAGTGGCCGGATGCGCGGCGTCGCCCCGATCGTCCTCGAGAATCGAGTTGCAGACGGCTACGCACTCGTCGCAAATGTAAGCCCGAGGGTAGTCGCTGGGCGACGAGATCAGCTTGGCCACCGCGTCCTGCGACTTGTGGCAGAACGAGCAGCGCAGTGCTTCTTCAGGTCCCGTGCGCGTTTTCATTTTCCTGCTCCCTTTGGACGACTTCTACCGTTATACTCCGTCTGGTGCAAAACCGGCAGGCTTACGTGCGCGGCCGGTCGATAATCTCGTCAATAATGCCGTATTCCTTGGCCTGCTGGGCGTTCATGATAAAGTCCCGCTCCACGTCGCGTTCGATGCGATCGAGCGGCTGCCCGGTGTGCTTGGCCATCAAATTGTTCGTAATCTCGCGAATACGCAAAATCTCGCGCGCATGAATATCGATGTCGGTAGCCTGGCCGCTTAATCCGCCCATCGATGGCTGATGAATAAGAATGCGCGAATTGGGCAGCGCAAAGCGCTTGCCCTTGGTGCCTGCCAAAAGCAGGAACGCCCCCATGCTGGCCGCCTGGCCGATGCAATACGTGACCACGTTGTTGCGTATGAACTGCATGGTGTCGTAAATGGCCAATCCTGCGGTAATGGAACCGCCCGGTGAATTGATATAAAGCTGTACGTCCTTCTCCGGGTCTTCACCGGAAAGAAACAGCATCTGCGCCACTATAAGATTGGCCACCTGGTCATCAATCGGTGTGCCAAGAAAAATGATGTTATCGCGTAGCAGACGGGAATAAATGTCGTAGGCGCGCTCGCCTCGACTCGTCTGCTCAACCACCATGGGAACCAATGCCATTGAATGTTCTTCCCGATCATACAGTTAGGGGACGTATTCTCCCCGGTTTTTCGATGATTCCACCCGGCTCCGGATTCCTTTCCCGGCACTCCTTGGTAACCGAGCGGTGCCTGCTGGTTTATCGCAGGACACGTTACCCCTTCATGCGGGCAATCTCTCGTACAGTAGACTCGCGGTTTTTTCGCGTCGAAGCTGTTCCCGGATTCTAGCTAGGCCCCCATCCTGCGTCAATCGCACTTTCAGGGCATCCACCGACTCGCGGGATTGAAGAGCAGCCAGCTGCAATTCGTGATCCATCTCCTCGTCGCTTACTGTAATACCCTCTTCCTGAGAAATCCGGTCCATCAGGATGAAGGTCTTAACCTCGGCTTCCGCACTCTGCCTCTGAGCAGCACGCAGCCTGCCAAAGTCCAGCTTACGCATCTGGTCGGTATCCATCCCCTGGGCGGCCAGGGCGCGCAGGCCACGTTCCAGGCGCGCATCAATCTGCTCCTGCACCAGGGTTTCAGGTACTGGGAACGGGTAGCGCTCGATCAGAGCGGCAAAGAGCCGGTCCTTCGTTTCGGCTTCCAGGCTGCGCCGCTTGCGCGACGCCAAGTGCTCGCGGACGCGCTCTTCCAGCTCCGCAAGACTTTCGTAAGCACCCATCTCCCTGGCGAATTCGTCATCCAGTGCGGGCAAAGTCCGCTTCTTGATGGCCTTCACTTCCACTTCGTAGGCCACCGTCTTGCCGGCCAGTTTGGCTTCGGCGTAATCGGCAGGGTACAGCACCTCAGCCTTCAATTCCTGCCCCGCCTTGGCGCCGCGCAAGGCCGCGGAAAACGCTTCCACCGTTTCCTTGCCGCCAATCTCCACCAGCGTGTCTTCGCCGGCTACGGGAGCAGCTTCCGGCTCGCCTTCAACCAGTCCTTTGTAGGTAATCTGCGCCCAGTCCCCGTCCCGCAAGGCCCGATCTTCTTCGACCGGTTCCACCGTCGCACGAGACTCGCGAAGCTGCGCCAATTCGGCTTGAAACTCCTCTTCGGTAATCTCCACCGAAGGCTTGGGAACCGTGACGTCTTGATAGCCCTCAATCGAGAACGCGGGAATAAACTCGAAAACTGCCTTCACATGCAGAGGTGAGCCGTCCTCAACGGTCAGTTCGGTAACCTGCGGCTGACCTACCGGCCGAACACCCAACTCGGCGACCGCCTTGTTGAACCGTTCCGGCAGCAATCCCTCGATCACATCCTTGCGAATCTCAGCCGCATAGCGGCGCTTCACAACCGACTCTGGAACCTTGCCCGCCCGAAATCCAGGAATCTTGGCATACTTCCGATAGTTCCCAACCACGGTCCGGTAGGCCTTCGAAACCTCAGCGGAGGGGACATCCAACTCGAGTTCCCGCGTGCAGTCCGGATTCAGGACGGGGCCGTGCTGATGGGCATGGTCATGACCATCGTGATCGTGATGGCCCTCATGATCATGGCTGCGGCTTTCCTCTAAAGTTTCGGGATTTTGCGCGGCCTCGGCCGCTTCGGGGAGGAGGTTATCCTCAATCACATCTGTAGTACTCAACGTTTTACCTTCCGGGCGCAAACCATGCGCAGACAAACATCAAAACTGGCTGTCATCTCAGCACCGATTCCGGCAGCCGACTCAGGATTCGGGCCGCAGAACGCGGGCTCGCATTTCCATCAGATCGCACACGCCCACCTGACTGCGTCGCGCAGAACAGAAGATGCCTCATCTCATGGTAAGAGGGTTTGCCGCAAGGGTCAAACGGACGGGGCCGTTTTGGCTGAAAAATGCACCGTAATTGCCACGTTACTGTTCGGGGTCATGCGGCTTTCGCACGTAAGGGAGGAAGCGCGGGTGAGAAGCTCCGCACTCGGCAAAATGCGCCCGCGCCTCGCTCAAACTGAGCTGGCCATTGACCGTGAGCCGAACCTCGCCCGCATCTTCGTCTTCCTGCCCGTCGTCTTCCCACCAGCAAACCGGGCACAGGGCAAGAGCTCCAGCTGTTTCCAGCGTCCTGTATCCGCAGCAAGGGCAACGAAAGCGGGTTTCCAAGGCTTCCTCATGCCGATGGACGTGCTTCATGTCCGCCAGGTTTACCCCCAGCACAGCCTTCACGAGCGATGAATAACTTTGAATACCAGCTTTCACTTGTTGGAAACTCATCTTCGGCCTCCATGGGGACCGTTCTTCCACGATCCTCGGTAGCATGTATCGGACCAAATTAGAAACGCGTGTGAATGAACCACGAGGCGATAATCAAATGATGCGCCCAAATTGGGAGACAAATGATTCTTCTCCCACAAAAGACGTAGCTCAAATGGTCTTCAGGGCTTTGATTCAGCCCCGTCGATTAGGTTTCGCGCGCCTGCCGGTCCAACTACCGCCGGAGGACATCGACCCAGCAGCGTAAAATTGCCGCCGAGGAGGCTTTGAAACCCATGCCCCGTCTTTTCAACGTTGCGCCCGGCCTGCTGACCTTCGTCTTGCCGGCTCTGCTGTTCACCGCCGCGTCCCTGTGCCCTGCCCAGCAAACCCCGCCGCCGCTACGCGTGGCCATCGTGGGCCTCGAGCATGGCCACGTGGAAGGATTTCTCTCCGCTCTGCCGCAGCACAAGGACGTGGAGCTGGTAGGCATTGCCGACGCCGATCCGGCGCTCTTCGCTAAATATCAGAAGAAATATGCGCTCGCTGAAGCTCTCTACTTCAAGAGCGAAGCCAACATGATTGAACGCAGCCATCCGCAGGCCGTGCTCGTCTACACATCCATCGCCGAGCACCGGCCGGCCATCGAGATTGCCGCGCAGTATGGCGTGTCTGTGATGGTCGAGAAGCCGTTGACTATTTCGCTCGCCGACGCGCTGGCCATCCGCAACACGGCGCGCCACTACAAGATTCACGTGCTCACCAACTACGAGACCACCTGGTACGCGAGCAACAAGGCCGCCTACGACGAACTGGAGCAGGGACACCTCGGTGCGCTACGCCGGGTGGTGGTGCACGACGGCCACCAGGGACCGAAAGAGATCAACGTGCAGCCAGAGTTCCTCAACTGGCTCACCGATCCGGCCAAGAATGGAGCCGGCGCGCTCTACGATTTCGGCTGCTATGGCGTCGACCTGACCACGTGGCTGATGCACGGCGAGACGCCGCTGACGGTAACGGCCGTCGTGACGCATGACAAGCCGCAGCTCTATCCCAGAGTGGATGACGACTCGACTATTGTGCTCACCTACCCGCACGCGCAGGCGGTGATTATGGGCTCGTGGAACTGGCCGTTCTCGCGCAAGGATATGGAAGTCTACGGCGCAACCGGCTACGCCATCACCGTCGCCGCCGAGAAGGTTCGCCTGCGCCACGAACACGAATCGGAGGAGCGATTGGAAACCGCGGCGCCCCTCACCGGCCCGCAGAGTAACTCGCTCAGCTATCTGGCAGCAGTTCTGCGTGGGCGGTTGGAGCCCAAAGGTGATTTGACCGCGCTTGATACGAACATCATTGCCATGCAGATTCTCGATGCAGCAAGAGAATCCGCGCGGACTGGCAAGACAGTGCAGTTGACAAAGCTCGGCGAGTAATGGGCAAAAGGAGCCAGATTCGATATGGCTGAGCCCTGACCGACTACGCCGGCTTGAACGGCAACGATGGAAACGCCATAAAATTGGCCCCACTTGGCCACGCCATCGTGAGTGGAAGCTTGTACCTTTCGATCAAGGTTGTAATGAAATGGAAGTCTTTGTCCGATGGGTTGCAATCAAGGACGAGCCACCAGCAACTAGCCTCAACGAAGGATGGGTAATGGTTGTACTCAAATAGCTGGCCAAGCGCCTCTCGGATTGCATGTCTCGTATCTAGCGCATAACAAACCTTGAGCTCAGCGATGTGCCTTTGAGAGTCAGCGACGAATGTCAAATCGATTCGATTCCTCTCCTGAATGGCCTTGATCGAATGTGCTTCCTCGAGCCAGAGGCGAAATCCATTTGAGAGAGCCTTATGAAGGGCCGCAATTGTTTTCTTTGACGCAATGGTCTCTCGCTGGTGTTCCAGTTCGCTTAGGAGCGGCTTGAATGTCGGTTTCCCCGCCAGTTCAGGCTCACCTTTGCCGGCTGTCCACTCTTCGAGCTTTTGAACATTAAAAGGGAACACCGAATTTTGAGGCGCCGGATCTTTATAAGTAATCGGGACGAAATCAAGATGCCAATCCACCGGAATCTCGTGCCTCCATGGCGTATCTGGAGAGCCTGGCGGCGAGATTGCGTTCCCGGAATTGAAGCGGTAGGCCCTTTTCCCGGGCTTACCCCGCACTGTTCCCCTCCCTATCAGCTGGTGCGTATGTGAATCACCAACATAAACTATGTCTCCAGCCTTTATCTCCCAAGCGAACCACCAAATGCTCGGTCTGGCGGACCCTTTCACAGCGGAACTTACGTCGGATTTCACCAGATTTGTGAAATCCGTGTTGTAAATCGGACTGTGTGTGAAACTGGCGATTCCTCGATCCCGACATGCGGGCCACATATCGGGCCCACCATCTCCCGCTCGAAGCTTCATTCGCCAAATATTCATCCGGGCTCCAGCGGGGTCCTTCTAAAAACGGGGATTATCTAATAACTCCGCACCCACTCCAGAATCGACCGCACCGCGAACCCGCTCGGCCCCTTGGCAATATACGGCCGCGAGTCTTCCACCCACGCCATGCCGGCGATGTCGAGGTGAATCCAAGGCGTGTCTTCGGCGAACACATGCAGGAACTCCGCTGCTGTAATCGCCCCGCCCTGCCGTCCGCCGGTGTTCTTGATATCGGCAATGTCGCTCTTGATGATCTCGGTGTACTCGTCTCCCAGCGGCAGCCGCCAGAACTTCTCGCCCGACGTGAACAGCGCCGCGTTGAACTTGGCGTAGGTCTCGTCGTCGTTTGAAAACGCCCCAGCGTTCACGCTCCCCAACGCCACAACGCAGGCGCCGGTCAACGTTGCCGCGTCGATCAGGTGCGTCGCGCCGAGTTGCTTCGCGTAGTGAAGGCCATCGGCAAGAACGAGCCGGCCTTCGGCGTCGGTGTTGATCACTTCGATGGTCTTGCCGGACATGGCCGTCTCGACGTCGCCCGGCTTGTAGGCTTTGCCGTCGGGCATATTCTCCGCCGAGCAGACAATGCCGATCACCCGCACCTTGGGCTTGAGCAGCGCGATGGCCCGCATGGTTCCCAGCATGGCCGCGGCCCCCGCCATGTCGTACTTCATCAGCTCCATTTTTTCCGACGGCTTGATCGAGATGCCCCCGGTGTCGAACGTAATCCCCTTGCCCACCAGGCCGAGCACCGGCCCATCCTTAACGCCTTCCGGCTCATAACGCATCACGATCAAGGCCGGTGGCTCTTCGGAACCTTGCGACACGGCCCAGAACGCGCCCATCTTCAACTGGTGCAGCTTCTCGGTCGAGTGCACTTCGCAGGCCAGCCCCACGGCCGCAGCCATCTCTGCCGCGCGTGCCCCGAGAATTGTCGGTGTCAGCTTGTTTCCCGGCTCATTGACCAATGACCGGGTAAAGTTCTGGCTTTCGCCGATGATCACGCCCTCGGCAAAACTGGCCTTGAGCGCGGGCTTGTCTCCGTCCGCGGGAGCTGCGAGCGTGAAGGATTCAACACTCAAGTCCTTGCGGTCGCTGCGATAGGTATCCGGATCGAAATCGCCGACAAACGCGCCTTCGACCGAGGCCCGCACGCAGGGCCCTGGGGGCAGCAGATTCGATTCAGGCAGGGCAAGGACTAACCGCCGCAGGCCGCGCGGCTTGGCGAAGCGAACCGCGGTTCCGGCTGCGTTGCGCACTCCCTGGACGGTGACTTTGGCCAGCTTCCCCAAGCCGACGATCAGCAGCCGCTTGGCGGCCAGGTCGGCCGGAGCGTGCAACAACAGGGTTTCATTAGCGCCCGCTTTATATTCGCCGCTCCTGAGGACAGAAGCTGCGGCGGCCTTGACTTCCAGGTTGGAGGTGAGCAAAACAGGCTTCGGTTTGGCGTCGGGTTCTTTCGAGGTCTGTGAATCGGCAGCCAGCACGACCAGCAATGCGGTGTTGATTTCGGCAAGGTTGGCAAAAGAAATTCCCGTCTTCATGGTTCACATTCTTTCACCCGGGAGCCGCCGTTTGGCAACGGAGGGTCGAAATCGTCGGCAACCGAGGGCTGGAATCGGTGAGGCGAATAACTTGAGCCGAATACCTGGCATGGGCCGACTTACCAGTTTTGACAGGTTTTACCAGACATGTCATTCTGTTTCTGTATGTCATTTTCGGTAGCACCTGTCAAAAACACGGTTCGCGGCAAGGCTTCTCTCAGTTCAAACGGACGCATCGTGATTCCCGCCGCCATTCGCGAGGAGATGGGGATCGCGCCCGGCGAAACGCTGCTGATGGATGTAGAGGATGGGGTGCTACGGATCGAGTCATACCCATCGC
Source organism: Occallatibacter sp. (assembly GCA_049513795.1). Lineage (GTDB taxonomy): Bacteria > Acidobacteriota > Terriglobia > Terriglobales > Acidobacteriaceae > Telmatobacter. Next base: position 19,553 of record JBEKVS010000072.1, read on the forward strand.
GCATTCGGCGCATCCAGCGGGAGGTGGCGCAATACATCCGGCCTGGCATCCTTGCCTCCGATGAACTTATCGCTGAGCGCCGCGAAGAGGCCCGCCGCGAAGAAGAGGAATTGCAGCGTGACCTCGCGGCCGACCGCGCACGCTTCGCCATGAAGGAGCAGATTGGTTAACGTTTCCGCGCTCGACTCGTCTGCAATTCTGGCCGTGTTCTTCGAGGAGCGAGGTGAAGAAATTGTTGCTCCAATACTCAAGAATGCGCTGCTCAGTACGGTCAACGTAGTCGAGGTGCACACCCGCATGATGGATCGCGGGGCGGAACCATACCAGGCGTGGAGTTGGATCGAGGGCTTGCAATGTGAAATATGTCCTTTCACTCAAGAGCAGGCGCGTGTCGCAGCCGAGTTGAAAGCCATCACACGACCCTTTGGTCTTTCGCTGGGCGACCGCGCGTGCCTGGCTCTGGCCATCGAACGCAAGGCCACGGTCTACACCACCGACCGCGTATGGACGAAACTCGATCTGGGAATCAA
>JBEKVS010000073.1:0-19985 GCA_049513795.1 Occallatibacter sp.
GAGATCCGCAAGGCCTTCCGCAAGGCTGCGCGCCGTTACCATCCCGACGTCAACCCGGGAGACAAGAAAGCCGAGGAGAAGTTCAAAGAGATCTCCGAGGCCAACGACGTCCTCAGCGACGAGAAGAAGCGCAAAGTGTATGACCAGGTCGGCTTCTACTCCGACCAGATCGACCCCGCCACGGCGGAAGCTTACGCGCGCCAGCAGGCCAGCGGCGGCCAGCCCCCGGTCGACTTCGGCGGCTTCGACTTTTCCGGCTTCCAGGGCGCCGGCGCTCCGCAGCAGGGCGCCGGTTCGCAGTCCTGGGGAAGCTTCAAAGACATCTTCTCCGGCATTTTTTCCGGCGCGCCTCAACAGCAGCGTCCGCGTGGCCCGCAGCCAGGCACCGACCTCGAGTATCAGGCGACCGTCGACTTCTGGACCGCCATTCGCGGCGGCCAGGCACGCATCCAGGTCAACCGTCAGGAGACATGTCCCACATGCCACGGCCAGGCCTCGACCGGTGGCCCCACGCAATGTCCGGAATGCCATGGCAGTGGCCAGGTGACGCAGATGGGCGGCCGCTTGAAGTTCAACATCCCCTGCCCGCGCTGTAACGGAACGGGCCGCACCACCAATGAGTGCTCCACCTGCCATGGCGAAGGCGTGGTCAGCCGAACCGAGACGGTCGACTTCCGCATCAAGGCCGGCACTCGCGACGGCCAGCGCATCCGCTTGCAGGGCAAGGGCAACGCCGGTATCAACGGCGGCGCGCCGGGCGATTTGTTTCTCATCGTTCGCACCGGCACGCACCCAATCTTCACGCGCGTGGGCGACGACATCCAGCTCACTGTTCCTGTCACCATCGCCGAGGCCTCGTTAGGCTCCAAGGTCGACGTGCCGACCATCGACGGCCGTGCCCAGTTGAAGATTCCGCCTGGCACGCAGAGCGGGCAGAAGCTACGCATGCGCGAGCGCGGCGTCGAGAACGCGCAGCGTCCCGACCAGCGCGGCGACCAGATCGTGACGGTGGAGGTTGTTGTCCCCACGCTCAATGACGAACGCAGCCGCGAAATCATGCGCGAGTTAGCCAAGCTGAACAATCAGGATCCGCGCGTCGCGCTCTTTGACAAACTCTAGATGTGGGTGCCCCAGGTCTCGCGTTTGAGACTTGGGTGAATGGGATTCACAAGATTCGGTAAACAAATGCGCTAATCTGTTGGCAACAATCTATGGCCGCAAAACGCAAATCGAAGGGCGCGTACATGATCTCGGCGGTCGCCGAGATGTACGAGATCCATCCCCAGACCCTGCGCCTCTATGAGCGCGAGGGCTTGCTCAAGCCTTCGCGCACCGAGGGCAACACGCGCCTCTACACCGACGAGGATCTGGAACGCCTGGAATTCATCCTCAACCTGGCCCGCGATCTTGGCGTTAACATCGCTGGCATCGGCATCATCCTGCAAATGCGCGAGCGCATGGAAGAGATGAACCGGCAGATGCAGAGCTTTGTCGAGTACGTCCGCACTGAGATGCTCACTCGCTTTCAGCAGGCCGCTCCCGGCTCAACTGGCGCAATCGTTCCCATCCGCAGGCCGACAGTGGTGGCCAAGTCGGCGCAGCGCAAATCCTAGTTGACTTCGCGCATTGACTTTGGAGCAACCCCATCGTTCGGCACCCTCCCAGGCAGGTATGCTTGATCGTGCATGTTGTACGTCCTCCTAGCCTTGGGTGTCCTCGGCGTTCTCACCTCTTCGGGCTTCGCGGCCATTGTGCTCTGGGCCGTTCCCGGCTATCATCGTGAGCGCAAGCAGGCACTCGCCGAGCTCGAGGTCCATCCGGGCTTCACCCGGCCCCTGTCACTCCTCAAGCCACTGCATGGAGCGGAACCGAGCCTTGAAGAAGATCTCGAATCCTTCTTTCTTCAGGATTACCCCGCCTATGAAATCCTTTTCTGCGCCCGCTTGTCCAGCGACGCCGGCCTAGAAATCGCCCGCCGCGTCGCCGCGCGTTACCCTCACATCACGTCGCGTTTTCTCTCCACCAACGGAAATCCCGACTACATCAACGCCAAGGTCGCCTCGATGGAAGTGATGGAAGCTGCCGCCGCTTACGACATCCTGGTCATCAGCGACAGTGACGTTCGTGTAACTCCGGACTATCTTCGCTCCATCGCGCTTCCGTTCGCCGACCCTCGTGTCGGCGGCCTTACCTGTCCTTATCGTGGCGTAGCTGTGGCGCACGGCGATTCCCGGGCCGGCCTCTGGGCGCGCCTCGAAGCCGTCGGCATGTCGGTTGAAATGACCTCAGGCGTGCTTGCGGCCCGGCTGATGGAGGGCATGCAATTTGTGCTTGGTCCCACCATGGCCTTTCGCCGCGAGACCATTCGCCGCATGGGCGGTTTCAAGGTTACCGCCGACTACTGTGCCGATGATTTCGTGCTGGGCAACGAGACGTTCAAGTTGGGTGACACCGTCATACTCAGCCATCACGCCATCGATCACATGGTCATCAACTCCAGTTTCATCGACTCTATTAAGCACCAGGTCCGCTGGATGAAGTCGACGCGCTTCTCGCGCCCCGCCGGCCACTTCGCCACGTCGCTGAGCTTCAGCATGCCCTATGGGCTGCTTGCGCTGGCTGCTGCACTCGCACTCGGTCATCCATACTGGGCGTTCGCCCTCTTTGGCTGGGGGCTGGCCACGCGCGTTGCCTTGGCCATCGCCGTGGGCCGCGCCGTCGTTCACGACAAAAGCTGGTTTGCTTTGCTTGTGCTCTATCCGATCCGCGATCTGATGGGCTTCTTTTTCTGGATGGCCAGCTATTGGGGCAATCGAATCCTCTGGCGAGGGCGAGTCTTCGAACTCTTGCCCGGCGGCAAAATGCGGACAGCGGATCGGTAGTCGATGCCTCAATCAACTCGATTGTTCGCCATTATCCATCCTTGAGCTACAATGTAGCTCAGGAGATTTCGCCATGCCTGCCAACGCCGTTGTTCGAGCGCGAATCGATGAGAAAGTAAAAGTCCGGGCCGCAGCCGTGTTGGAGACCATGGGACTGACGGTCTCAGACGCTTTTCGTCTGCTTCTGGTTAAAATTGCCGCTGAGCAGAAACTCCCGTTTGAGATTCATACCCCCAACGCAGAGACGATTGCCGCCATGCAGGCAACGGAGCGGGGAGCAGGTGAACGGTTCCACTCCCCCGACGCACTCTTCGATAGTCTGGGCATCTAACTGTGCGAACGGCTATCAGCGGCTCTTCTTTCAAGAGAGATGTAAAACGGATGGAGAAGCGTGGCAAGCAGATGGCCAAACTTCGCCAAGCCACTCTAATGTTGATCGAGGGTAATCCGCTGCCGGAGCGCTTCAGGGACCACCCCCTGACTGGAAATTGGGAGCATTTCCGCGATTGCCACATCGAGCCGGACTGGGTGCTCATCTACAAGATCGATGGCGAAGAGCTTCATCTCGTTCGAACCGGCACTCACGCCGACTTGTTCGATTGAATCTTCCTGCTCCTGAATCGAATTTGCGGTTATGGTTCTTACGGCAGCGGTCGATCCGTCCACAATTCCTTGTCCGCTAAAGCCTGCACCGGATAAAGCCTGCCCGCCAGCACCGTCTCCGCCTTGGTCTGGTTCACGTCCTGCGCGAAGAGCCACTTGCGCTCGCCTGTGCCCCATACTTTGGCCAGCTTCTCATTCGATAGAAAAGCATCCGGCGCATCGGGATAGCACGATCCCCACAACAGCGGCGTGCCTTCTCCATTTTGCCCGCAGCGTGGCAGCACCATCATGGCCGGCTTGCCGTGGAAAAATGCGTGTGTGTAGAAGACCACCGATGAGGCATCGGAGTGCTCGCCAAGAATAATGAACGTGTCAGCGGGCGTACCCTTCTCCATGATGGTGTCCGCGAACTTCTTCGAACTCAACATCGGTTCAAAGCGCGCCAAAGCAATGTGTGCGGCCACCAGAAAAACAGTAGCCGTGAGCGCGATGCTCACCGTTGCAGCAATATGCTTGCCCTTCAACCGCAAGATCCAGCCCAATGTGGGGCCAATCAGCAGCGTGACGGCCGCAATCCCCGCCGGCAGCCGCAGGGCAGCGAAAGACGGCCCCGTCAGATCGAAGAAATGGGACATCGAAAGCGTGTAATCGCCCACGCCGCGGTGCGCCAGCAGCGTGCCGATGTCGGCGACATAGGGCAAGTTGCGCGAGTCCCACAAGCCCCACCCCAGCGCGGCGGCGGCCAGCACGCCGATCACCGCAAACACGCCCTGTGCGCCGGTGAGCCAAGCCGTCGAGAGTAGCGGGCGGCGGCTATCCCTGCCCTCGTCCGCACTTCCGTCCAGGCCGCGCTTTTCTTCAATGCCGGCCACAACAGCCGCAATCAGAATCAGCAGCGGAGCCCATACGGGAAAGGTGTAGTACTCCTGATTCGAAGACAGCGAAAAGAAGAACAGCGTCCAGACAGAAAACAGGCTCAGCAGCCACACCGACCGCACGCGAAACTTCAGCCGGATCACATAAGTCGCAACGTCTTCCCGCACAGCATGGTCGAGATAAAAGTCCACCGTTTGTCCGGCATCGTGGCGCAGGTGCTGCAGCCAATGGTGGCGCGTCTCCCATGCGATGGCCACGAGTGCGGGCAGAAATAAACTCCATGGAAATAGCCAGACGAAATGCAAGAGCCAGTACGCGGCAAACGGCAGCTTGTTGTAGTCGTGCGGATAGCGCATGGAGAAGAAGCGCAACACGTGTTCGTTGATGAAATAGAAGTAGAAGAATCCGTGCACATTGCCGATGGTGGGGTGATTGCCAATCGGGTGTCCCTGGTCGGGATTGGCCAGCCCGCAGAGAATATGCCAGGGCGCGGCAATGGCCAGAAACAGAAGTGTCCCGGAGACCGGTCGCAGGTTGCGCCAACGCCGCCACGCGCCGGTAAGAATCAGATACGGGACGGCCGCGCCTATAAAAAATACCGGCGCAATCAGTCCCTTGGTCAGAGTCGCGAGAGCTACTCCGGCGTAAGCCCAATACAGGCGGCTGGGCCGGCCCATCTCTAGCCCGGTAATCAGGCCATAAAGAGCTATTAACAGAAAGAGGCTCAGGTACGATTCGGGAATAATGAATCGCGTGAACAGAAACGGCCCAATTGCAGTGAGCACACCCAGTCCGGCATAGAGACCGGCTCGCGCTCCCCAGGCCCGCCGCGCCCAGGCCCAGGAGAGCCACGCCAATCCCAGCATGGCCAGCGCGTTGGGCAGATGCGTGGCAAATGTGTTTTCTCCGAACAGCATGAATGCGACGGCGACCGCCCAATACGGCAATGGCGGCTTCTCGATATAGCGAATGCCATTGATGTAGCAGGTGATCCAGTTGCCGCTGTCGACAATGTGCTGCGCCGCCTGGGCATGCGAGGCGTCCACATCGTCCAGCAGAGGCGGAGAGAACAGCGAAGCCGCGTAGACGGCTACGAAGATGGCGCCGAACAGCAGCCAGGTTGCGAGCACGGAAGGACTCTGCGCGGGCCGGATGCGCGTATGTTCGGGGCTCAATGAAGCAGATAAGGCCATTGAATCAAGGATAACAGCCGGGTGATTGCTGCTCTGTGAACGCTACGGCGGATAGCCCCCCGGCTCGCGCCCTCGAACCGCAGGCGCCGTCGTGTATCTTGAGCGCAGAGCCTGATTCCCCCTTCCGGAGAGCGTCCGCCAACTCATGCCCACCTTTGCCGCGGTCGACATCGGTTCCAACTCTTGCAGATTGAAGATTGCCAAGGTCGTTGCGCACCAGCTTCGCACCCTCCATGAAGATCGCGAAGTGACGCGCCTCGGGGGTAGCGTCTTCGAGACAGGCCTCATCTCGCCGCAGGCCATGGCGGCCACCATCCAGGCGCTGAAGCGGTTCCAGCGGGCGGTGCAAGAGGCTGGTGTGGACAAGATCCGCGTCGTTGCCACCTCGGCCATGCGCGACGCCCGCAACGGAGCTGCGTTTCAAGCCTGGGTGAAAGCCGAAACCGGCTGGAACATGGAGATCATCTCCGGCCTCGAAGAGGGTCGCCTCATCCACATGGGCATCATGGCCGGTGAACCTGAGTTCAACGCCAAATCGACCATCCCCAGCCTGAGTGGACGCGTGCTGCTGGTGGACCTTGGCGGCGGCAGTTGCGAGATTACTTTATCGGAGAGAAAGCGGATAAAGGAGACCATCAGTGTCCCGCTTGGCGCGGTACGGCTGACCGGCGAGTTTCTCAGCAACGATCCGCCATCGGCCGAGGAACTCAGCCGCATGCGCCGCTGGATCGCCCGCGAATTGCGCCGCGCACATCGCAAGGTTCATCCCACCGGCTCCTTGAGCATGATCGGCACTTCGGGTACCGCAGCAGCCCTGGCGGAGGCTTGCTCCGCCGGAACCAAGGGGGCAGGGAAGTCCGCTGGATCGCCAGCCGCAAAGTTCACCAGCCAGCGCGTGCGCAAGTCATCGGCGCAGCCACTCAAGGCCATGGCTCCCGAGCCAGTCGTCGGCGGGTTTGCGGGCACAAAGCAAGTGCGCCGCATGGCTACCAGGATGGCGAAGTTGACACTGCCCGAGCGCTCGGCTGTGGAAGGCATCGGGCCGCGCCGCGCGGAGATTATTGTCGCCGGCGCAGAGGTCTTCGCCGAGCTGCTGGAGAGCTTTGGCCTTCCCGGCTTCCGCTATTTGCCGCTCGGCCTGCGCGACGGAATTCTGGCGCAGATGCTGGCCGAGCAGGATGCCCGCGCCACGGCGCACCGCGAGTTTGAGCACGAACGCTGGGAGAGTGTGCTGGCTACGGCGCGCCGTTACGGCGTCGACCTGAAGCAGGCGGAGCCGGTCAGGGCGCACGCGCTCCAGCTCTTCCGCGACTTGAAGGCCCTGCACGATCTGCCGCCGGAGTACGAGGCCTGGCTTGCCGCTGCCGCCATGCTGCGCGACACGGGCAAGTTCATCAACCACCAGGGGCACCACCGGCACACACAGTACTTAATATCCAGTTCGGAGATGTACGGCTTCACACAGTTGCAGCTGACGTTGGTGTCCGCCATTGCGCGCTACCTCGGCAAGAGCCGTCCCCAGCCGGGCGACCGGGCCATGAGGAACATCCCCGCCGAGGAGCACATGCACGTACATCGCGCTGTGGCGCTTTTGCGGCTTGCCGTCGCGCTGAACCAGGATCGCGCCAGCGACGTGCTCCGCGTCCGGGCCAAAATCTATCCCAAGCGAATTTATCTTGAAGTTGAGCCGGGACGCACCGGCGCCGAACTCGAGCTTTGGTCGCTGCGCAAAGAGGCTGCTTACTTCCGCGAGGTCTTCGGCCGCGAGCTTTTCGCCACACTGGTGTAGATGGAGCGGGTCATGCGCGGATCGATCAGCCAGCGCAGCAGCGGCGGATGGCGATCCATGTCGACGCGCGCAATGGAGCCCTTGCGCATGCGGATAGCCGCGCCTCCGTTGCCGGTGATGAGGCGCCCCAGGAACTGAAACAGGTTGGGGTTGTGCCCCACAACGAGCACGCCTTCACGATTCGCGTAGGCCGCCAGCATCTGCTGAAATGCCGCGAAATCCGCGTCCAGGCCAAGAGCCGGGTGAATCTCCACTTTGGCTTCGTAGCCCAGTTCGGTGCCGACGAACTGCGCCGTTTGAAGCGCGCGCTTCAAGGGACTGGAGACAATCACATCCACCTGCACCTTGAGCGCAGAAAGCAAGCGTGCCATCAGCATGCACTGCTCCTTGCCTTCTTTGATGAGAGCGCGTTTGGCGTCGAGGGTCGGATTTTCGCGCCGAAGTCCAGCATTGGCGTGGCGCATCAGATAGAGATTCATAGAGCTTCGTTCTAGAGGGGTCGATCGTTACCAGCCGTCTTCCGCTCTCTTCTTCCGCAATCCTAGAGGTTCTTTATTCATCCCAAGATGTTTTTCGCCATCAAGGAGAGTTTTGAGCGCTCTCGGATTCAAGATATTAACATGTTTGTAACAAATTGGGTATCTCAACTCGCCCCGCCGACCGAGGTCAACGTTGGGCTGGGAGCCCGATTGGACCAGATTTCGCCCACCAGCAGCCCTCCCAGCCGCGACCTCCGCTCGACCTGCGTGAAACCCGCTCCGCGCAGTGCAGACGCATAATCGGGAAGCGAACGCGCCGCAAGCCCGGTGAGCAATCCAAAACACCAGTAAAGTAAACAGACCAGCGGACGGGCAATGAGCCTGCCAAACCAGCCTGCGGCGATTGCGAACTCCGAGACAAGCCATAGCGCTGAGGGGGCCGCGGCGCTGCTGATTCTGGCCGCCAGAGACCGAATTTCGGGCTCGGTAAGGCAGTCGAGGAAGAAGTGGGTCGCAATCAGGTCGTACGGCTGCTCGCCAGAACGGATGAGGATGGGTACGGGCGCTTGCCAGGTGCGCGCATCGGCAAGGTGAACTCTCACCCGGCCAACATGTGGCCCAGCTCGCCGCCGCAGCTCCTGAAGCATGGCGGAGCTAGAATCTACGGCGTCCACTTCAACGGCGAGGTTGGTGCGAAGCAGCCGGGCAGTAAAGCGGCCGTCGCCGTCTCCGATCACCAGGGCGCGGCGAGCATGGGCCGTCCTGGTCAGGAAGGTCTCGCGCGTGAGCGCGAGGCACGGGCCGAAGCTGAACCATTCCATCCAGCGATAGGGCCGGGCAATCCGGTTGAAGTTTGGCGGTTCGCCCATCTCACCATTCATCGCAGCAGGAGAGCGAGCGGGGTGAGCAGAACCAGGTCAGCACCAGCGCGTAAAGCCAGTGGAGTGAGCCGATTGCGTAGACGGTCGAGCAACGCCAGCAAGAGCGCGCTCGCAGCGCCGGCCGCGAGCAGTGCCGCAACCCTTGGTTGGTGTCTCGACAGCAAGAATGCCGCCACTAGGCCTAAAGCGTTCAGAATCAGCGCCGAGATCAAAATGCTTTGGGATGCCGCGAGTTCTTTCCCGGATTCCCATCGCCGGATGGCAGCGCAGTTGAGCCAGGCCAGCAGGGCAAAGTAAAAAGCCAGGCCGGGAAGGGGGAGAATTTCGGCCGTTGCAGTGCGTCCGAAAACGGGAAGGACGCAGCCGGAGGTAAATAGAATCCCGACCAGGAGATCGGAAGAAGACATTCGTGCCAGCACGCCCGCTTTCAGGCTGGTGTGTCCCAGCGCGAAGCGATGGCGCGGAGAATGCACGCCGGTGAAGTACACCAGCGTAGCGGCTGCGAGCACCGAATTCCGTTCCAGCGAAACCGGTGGCATGAGCGAGAGAATGATGCCGCCCGCCAACCCAGCTGCGCAGAGAGCCAAAGGGAGAAAAACATTGCGGTGACGCCAATGAAACCGGTGCCGATCGCGCAGCCGGTGCAAGCTGGCTTTGCGCAGAGCCGTATACGCGTCGAGCAGGCGGTCGCCCACATAGACGGCCCAGACAGTTAGCGCCAACAAAATTGGAATCCATGCCGGCAGATCGAGATGTAGCGCCCATGCGAATGCTAGCGACCACACCACCGCCACCGTGGGCGCGTCCAGACTGGACAGGTGCCAAAAGGCAAGCGGAGCGGGAGCCTCGAATCTGCGCGGCCGAGGCTGGCCGACGCCGGGGGCGGCACACGGTCTGTGCGAATTGGTGAAAGCGCGTGGCGACATCTCGATTGCCCCAGCTCAATTGTAGGAGAAACAGAATCGGTTGCCCCAGCGCCTGAGCCGAATTTGATGAGCCAAACTCACGATTTCAGTGTTCATTCACCAACGAATGTCCCCAATTCACCGCCCACTACATCTAACACTTGTGAGGCGCATTGCAGAGAGTACACTGAAGCGCTGCAAACGACCCCACCTCTGCTCAGATCTCTGTAAGGAGGAGACTTATGACGACCCGCAAAGCGCGTCTGCGAATACCGGCTTGGATTTCACTCTTGACCGTTCTTGGGTTGATGATTGCGGCGGGAGCTTCTCGCCAGGCCGGAGCGCAACAAGGTTCCGGTCAGGCCGTGGTTACGGTGCTCCCCAAGCACGATGCCGAGATGGCGCCCAGCGTGTCCAATCAGGACCTGGCCGTCAAGGTAAATGGGAAGACGGCCAAGGTCACCGAATGGTCGCCCTTGAACGGCGCGTCGAACAGGATGGAACTGGTCCTGCTCATCGACGATTCAGCACGCTCCAGCCTTGGCACCCAGTTGAGTGAAATTGAAGCCTTCGTCAAGACATTGCCGCCCAACACCAGGACAGGCATCGCGTACATGGAGAACGGCCGAGCCGCCTTTACCGGCCCACTCTCCACGGACCACGATCAAGTGTTGAAGGCTCTGCACCTGCCGGCTGGCGGGGCGGGCGTCGACTCCAGCCCGTATTTCTGCCTTAGCGACCTGGCCAAAAACTGGCCATCAACCCATTCCCAGGCTCGGCGCGAGGTCATCATGGTGACCGACGGATTGGACCGTTACCAGCCCCACTACGACCCCGAGGATCCCTACGTACAGGCGGCCATGAATGATGCCGTCAGGGCCCACCTGGTCGTCTATTCCATCTATTGGCTGGGCCGCGGCAGGATCGACAGCACCGAGGCGGCCAATACAGCCGGACAAAACCTGCTGGTCGAGGTTACCCAGGCGACTGGCGGCAAGAGCTTCTGGCAGGGCTTTGGCAATCCCGTTTCCCTTCAGCCCTACTTCGAAGAGCTCACGCGCCGCTTCCGCAATCAGTATGAGCTGGGCTTCGAAAGTCCACTGAACGGCAAGCCCGAAGTGGAAAGCTTCAAGTTGAAGCTGAGCGCTCCGGGCGGGGAAGTGACGGCGCCGCAACAGGTTTTCGTAACCCCTGCGGGGACTGCGCACCAATAGGGCTGCAATGGGTAAAGACTGACGCGTAGACCAAGCACTGGCTCCCCTCGACGGCGACGGGCGAATCGTTCTGCTTCAATCAGCCGCTACCGCTTTTTTGCGTGACCGCTTTGCGGTCGGCTTGGAGGCTGCGGGCCGCATGGTTTGTGCTGCGTCGATGGGCATTGGGATGCCGGCCAGATCCGCTTTGCCTTCGGCCAGCTGCATCAGGAACTCCTGGCTGGCGAACGGCGCCGCATTCTTGATCGTCTTGGATGCGCGCGTATATGTGCCGTCTTCCTGCTGCAGACGCGCCTTCACAGTGTCGGCAAGATACGCGGCCAGAATCTCGTCCTGAATCCGTGCTTTCGCGGCCGGGTCGCGCACCGGAAAAACCACTTCGCAGCGCTCGAACAGGTTGCGCGGCATCCAGTCTGCAGAGCCCAGATAGATCTCCTGCTCTCCCCCATTGGCGAAGAAGAAGATGCGCGAATGCTCAAGGAATCTGCCCACGATGGAGCGTACACGGATGTTACGGGACAGGCCATTGACGCCGGGCCTGAGAATGCACAGGCCGCGCACGATCAGGTCGATCTCTACGCCGGCCTTGGATGCTGCATAGAGGGCCTCAATCACCGAAGGCTCGAGCAGCGCATTCATCTTGGCGACAATATGTGCCGGACGTCCCGCCTGTGCGTGCTCCTGTTCGCGGCGAATCAAGCCGAGAAAGCTTTCCGCCATGGTGAGCGGCGCAACCAGCAGGGGACGATAATCGTCGATCTCCGCGTGGGCGGTGAGATAGTTGAATACCATGTGCACCCGCTCAGCGATCTGCGGGTCGCAGGTGAGCAGGCTCAAATCGGTATAGAAGCGCGCGGTATCGGGGTTGTAGTTGCCCGTGCCCAGGTGGCAGTAGCGGCGCGTGACGCCGTCTTCGTCGTGGCGCACCAGCATGGCCAGCTTGCAATGGGTCTTCAGGCCCACGACGCCGTGAAACACCTGCACGCCCGCGTCTTCCATCGAGCGCGCCCAGCGAATATTCGATGCTTCATCGAAGCGCGCCATCAACTCCACCACCACAGTCGCTTCCTTGGTTGCCGCGGCTTCCGTAAGCGCTTCGAACATCGGCGAGTCGTGACTGGTGCGGTAAAGAGTCTGCTTCATCGACAGCACCAATGGATCCTTGGCGCCTTCCTGAATAAACTCGACCACCGGGTCGTATGCGTCGTAGGGATGATGCATCAGCACGTCGTGCTGGCGGATTTCATCAAAAAGATTGGCCGACTTGCGGCTCAGATGCAGCGGCTTCGGCGTGAACGGCGGAAATTTCAAATCGGCCCGCTTCACATCGCCGTAAAAGAACATGAGCCGCGACAGGTTCACCGGCCCCTCGCCACGAAATACCTGCTCTTCGATGAGTTCGAAGTTGACCCTTAACCGTTCTACGATCTCCGGATCGGCGCTGGCCTCAATCTCCAACCGCACGGCGTCGCCCTTGCGCCGGTTGTGCAGTTCTACACGTATCGTCTCCAGCAGCGATCGTGCCTCTTCTTCCTCGAAGTAGAGATTGGAATTGCGCGTCACCCGGAATGCGGCGCGAGCCAGCACCTCGTATCCGCGATACATGCCGGCCAGGTTCTGTGCGATCAGGTCCTGCAGCAGCAGGTAGTCGAAGCAACCGTCTTCCGCGGGCAAGCGGACAAACCGCGGCAGCGCCCTGGGCACGGTGACCACGCCCAGCACCTGCGGCCCGGAGCTGCGCCGCTTGGCGCGCAACAACAGAGCCAGGCACAGCGCCTTGTTCAGCACGCGCGGGAAGGGATGCGCCGGGTCAATCGATATGGGCGTCAACAGCGGATCCACTTCGCGTTGGAAATAATTCTGCGCGTAGGTCCGCGCCTCGTCGCCGAGCTCCTTCCAGTCCAGCAGGCGAATATTCTGCTTGCGCAGCTCGGGCAGCAACTGATGGTTCCAGCAGTGATATTGGGAATGAACAAAGTTGTGAATCTCGGCCGTCAGCACGGCCAGCGACTCATCCGGACGCATGCCGTCGAAGCCCAGTTCGCGGTAACCGTCTTCGATGCGCTGCATCAGGCCGGCCTGCCGCACCTCGACATACTCATCCAGATTGTTGGCGGTAATGGCTAGGAACTTGACCCGCTCCAGCAGGGGATTGGCCGGGTCTTCGGCTTCTTCCAGCACGCGCCGGTTGAATTGCATCCAGGAGAAGTCGCGACCGTTGAAGAGCTTTTGTTTGTTCATAATTAGAGGCATTCTGCGAATCCGGTTCGCTGTGCTGGCAGTCTACAGCGTTTGGCCACGCATCGGAAACAGGAGCGCGGCCTCGCGGGGAGATACATCAATAGCCAATGAATACAGGCTGGTGCCGGAAATGGTGTTAACAGGATGCGAAAAGTTAAGCCGCTCGTGCCAGCCGCTTGGGCCGGAACGCTCGCATGAAGATATAAACCAGAAGCTGCAGAGTGATCGCGCCAGTGCAATCAAGCAGCACATCCCACGGCGTTCCCGTGCGGTTGGGAAGGAATGTCTGGTGCCACTCGTCGCAGCTGGCCACCATGGCGGTTCCAAGCAGCGCCAGCAGTGCGTCTGGCAGGAAACTCGATTGCGGCAAGGTCATCCACCAGGCCCGCAGCCAGGCGAGGCCAATCAGGCCATAGCCCAGAAAGTGGCCGGACTTGCGGATATGGTGGTGAAGAATCTCCCATCGCGCTTCCGAGACGTGTCCGAAGAGCGCTTCGAAGACGCGCCGAAGAGGGCCGCTGGTGTGGTTGGAGCCGAACCATTCGGTGGATTCGAGCATGATGACCGCGATGCCCAGCAGCACCGGCAGCCAGACGTAGAGCCAGTAACCCACGCCGCGTCTGGCAATCCTGGGGCTATTCGACATGATAGTTGGGCGCCTCGCGGGTGATGATCACGTCGTGAACGTGACTCTCGCGCAGGCCCGCCCCGGAGATGCGCACAAACTGCGCCTTCTCCTGCAACTCCCTGATGTTGCCGCAGCCCAGGTAGCCCATGCCCGAGCGCAGGCCGCCCACCAGTTGGAAGACCATCGCCTCCAGCGGTCCGCGGTAGGGCACGCGCCCCTCAATGCCTTCGGGAACAAACTTGGCCAGGCGGTTCTGGCTGGCGCGTTCGCGCTGCACAATTCCTTCGGTGCCCAGCTCCGCGCTGGCCAGGTCGGCTGTGCCCTGGAAGTAGCGCTCGCCCGAACCTTGGCTCATCGCCGTCAGCGAACCCATGCCGCGATAGCTCTTGAAGCTGCGCCCTTGAAAGAGGATGGTTTCTCCCGGGCTCTCGTCCACGCCGGCAAAGAGCGACCCGATCATCACCGAACTGGCGCCCGCCGCAATAGCCTTGGTCACTTCACCGGAATACTTGATGCCGCCGTCGGCTATGACCGGAATGCCATGCTCACACGCCGCGCGATAGGCTTCCGCGATCGCCGTAATCTGCGGCATGCCCGCTCCTGTCACCATGCGCGTGGTGCAGATGGATCCCGGTCCAATGCCCACTTTCACCGCGTCTGCGCCCGCATCGATCAGCGCCAGCGCCCCTTCGTACGTGGCGATATTCCCCGCCAGCAGGCCCACCTGCGGAAAGCGCTTCTTCACCTCGCGGACCGCTTCCAGCACGCGGGACGAGTGCCCGTGCGCCGAATCGATGGCCAGGACATCCGCGCGCGCCCGCACCAATTCGGCGGCGCGCTCCAGGAAGTCGCCCGTCGCGCCAATGGCTCCGCCCACCCGCAGCCGCCCTTGCTCATCTTTGCTGGCGTTGGGGTACTTCAATTTCTTCTGGATGTCTTTGACCGTGATCAAGCCTTTGAGTTCGTACTGATCGTTCACCACCAGCAGCTTTTCCACGCGATGCTCATGCAGAATCAGCTCGGCTTCTTCAAGCGTGGTGCCCACCGGAACCGTGATCAGGTTGGTCTTGGTCATTACGTCGCCGATAGGAATATCGGTCCGCGTTTCAAAGCGCAGGTCACGGTTGGTGAGAATGCCGACCAGCCGCTTGCCCTGCGTCACCGGCACGCCGGAGATCTTGTAGCGTCGCATCACCTCAAGCGCATCGCCGATCATCTGGTCCGGGCCAATGGTCACCGGGTCCACGATCATGCCGCTCTCCGACCGCTTTACCTTGTCGATCTCGCCCGCCTGGTCGGCGATGGTCAGGTTGCGATGCACAATCCCGATGCCGCCCTGCTGTGCCATGGCAATCGCCATGCGCGACTCCGTGACCGTATCCATGGCCGAAGAGAGCAGCGGCGTGTTCAGGGTGATGTCGCGCGTCAACTGGGTCTGCGTGCTGACCGTAGCCGGCACCACTTCGCTAAAGGCGGGCACCAGCAATACATCATCGAATGTGAGGGCTTCAGGGAGGTTTTTGGCTAGCATGATGCTCTGATGCGCCTGTTGGGCCGGGGATTCGAGTCGGTCTCGGCTCCTCGGGGCGGCAGGCGCTTCGCTCTATTGTAGCGGAGGTATCCAAAGTGGGAGCTCAAGTGCGGCCCCAGTCTGGAGAAGGGCAGGCCCGACCCTGTTCGGTTCACGCAGCCGGCGCGGCCTTCTTTGCGGCCTTAAGCAATACGCGAAGCGCCTCATTCACCGAGTCAGCGTCTGGAAAAGCAGCGGCAACATCGGGAGCGAGAGTCACCATCACTACGTCCTTGGGGAAACGATCCACATATTTACCGCGAACGCCATTTGTGAAGTCATACTCCTTGCGCATGTCGTCTTCCTGTCGTTCGGCTTTAGGACTGCTGCTCATATTGTTTCCTCTCTTTACTCTCCGCCTTTCTTGCGCTGATAAGCCGGATCGTCTGGTCATCCTCGGTATGCACCACAACGAGGAGCAAGTGCCTTGTCGATTTGCCTAATGCAAGCCATCGATCCTCTTCATGAGAATGCTCCAAATCCGGCTGAAGGAGCAAGAGGGGATCGCGAAAGACTGTTGCCGCTTCCTCAAAGTCAACGCCATGCTTTTCCAGGTAGTGGGTCAGGTCTTGGCCCACTACCCTTTTCCAGGTTCAGGACGGCCTTCGTTGGGTCCCAGACAATCGACTGGGGACGCATGCCCTACACCCCAACCGGAAACGGCTTCGGGCTAGACTCATCGTCGGTATTCGCCGCCCCACTGCGCCAGCGTTCGAACCGCCCTTGCAGCAGGCTCATCAGACCCGTGTACCAGTATCCGATCACAAAGAGAATCAGAAACGGCGCGGTGAAGTAGTTATGATTTGTGAATGTGTAAATAATTGCCGCCAGAAAGTAAAACCCCAGAAAAATCTCAATCCAGGGCGCCAGCACCAGCCGTTTGCGATATTTGGCGGCTTGCGATTTTTCGCCCTTCTTGGCCACGCGATATTTCGGCGTCCGCACAAACCCGCTCTTCATCCCCAATAGCGCTTCCATTACCGCCTTGGTATTGGTCACCGTGAGGCCAATGCCCAACGCCATGAGGAACGGCAGATAAAGAAATGTCTTCATCCACGTCTTGGGAAACAGCTCGCGCTGGCTCATGGTGTAGAAAACCGCGATCGAAAAGCTGGACGCGGTAAACAGCGGCACGTCGATCAGCAGCATCTGGAACCAGCCCTGGTAGAAGCGGCAGATCATGGCCGGCATCAGCAGTGCCGACATCACCACCATGAGCGGATAACTCAAATTCGCCGTCAGATGGTAGACCGCTTCGACCTTGATGCGCCGCGGCACATCGGAGCGGAAGATCTTGGGCAGCACCTTGATGCTGGTCTGGATCAGCCCCTTGGCCCAGCGCGCCTGCTGCGTCTTGAACGCCGTCATCTCGATCGGCAGTTCCGCAGGACACTCGATCCGCGGCAGATATTTGAACTTCCATCCGGCCATCTGCGAGCGGTAGCTGAGGTCGGTATCTTCGGTAAGCGTGTCGTGCTGCCAGCCGCCGCCGTCCGCAATGGCCTTCGCGCGCCACATGCCCGCCGTCCCGTTGAAGTTGAAGAAATCCCCTGACCGGTAGCGCGCCCCATGCTCCAGCACAAAATGGCCGTCGAGCAGAATGGCTTCAATCTGGGTCAACATGCTGTAATCGCGGTTCAGGTGCGTCCAGCGCGTCTGCACCATGCCGATCCCCGGCTCGGCAAAGTGGTGAATCACCTTCATGAGCCAGTCCGTCGGCGGCACAAAGTCAGCGTCGAAGATGGCCACGAACTCACCCTTCGCCACCTTCAGCCCTGCATCCAACGCGCCTGCCTTATAGCCATACCGATTTGTCCTGTGAATGTAAACAATCGGATGCCCCAGCGCCGCATACCGCGCCACAATGTCCGCGGCCACCTGCTGGGTTTCGTCCGTCGAGTCGTCCAGCACCTGGATCTCCAGCCGGTCGGTGGGGTATTCCATCGAACAAACGGCCTCAAGCAGCCGGTCGATCACAAACTGCTCATTGAAGATGGGCAGTTGCACGGTGACGCGCGGCAACTCGTCGAAAAGACTTGTCGGATTGGGCCGGTCGTTCTTGCGGTACTTGAAATACAGGTAGCACATCGTATAGCGATGGATGCCATAGATAGCCAGCACAATCATGACGGCGAAGTAGGGAATCAGCAGCGCCGCGTCGAAGGAGTTCCAGTGGTAGAGGCCTTTGAACGTCTTGTCGGTCTCCTGCAGCGTCTTCAGGTAGTGACGCAGGCCGGTCTGCGGGGCAAAGGCCAAGTATGCCGAAAGGTGCACGGCCGCCTGCCGGATGAGCAGGCCGCCGATCGAACTAAGTCGAGTTGCTGCTGCAACAAACAGGGCGTCCCTCCGCAAGGGCGATCATCTCAATTGTATTTGATGGAAGGCTGCTTCGGTACCTCCGGATCAACCCCTCTTGCCCGGCTAGATCGTGTACGGCACCCGCACCCCGGGGTCGCTCGGGTCGAAATCCCGCGAATTGCGCGAGACCAACAGGCACTCATGCACTTGCGCTGTCGCCCAGATGATGGCGTCTGGCAGCTTGATGCGCTTCGATCTCCGCAGCGCCACCGCCTGCTCAGCAATTTTTGAGTCGATTCCCAGCAGGTCGAAGGTCCTTAGAAACGCTCTAGTCGCGCCCTCGGTCTCAGCGGTGGTGCCGGCCATCACTTCCATCCAACTAATCACGCTGATGGCCGCGCTCTGATAGAGAGTCAGTTCCTTTTGGGACAAAGAGACGCCTTGGAGGTAGTCGATAAGTATATTGGTGTCGATGACCGCCTTCACCATTCGTTCCGCAGCTTCTCTTGATAGGCAAGACCATCCTCTGGAAGCGGCTCGGATTCGCCGGGCAGGCAAACGGATTGGCCCTTCCAAAGGCCGAATGCAGCTTCGCGCGAGGGTCGGTTTTGCTCAATGAAGGCGTCTAAAGCCTGGCGCACAACCTCAGCGCGCGAGAGATTGCGAGCCGCGCAAATGGCCCTTAAGTCTTCGAGTTGACGGTCCGGGATGTCAACGAGTGCTCGCATCGTGCCAATCAATATATGCATATTATATATCATTCTGGCTCTCCGAGATATGCTTGCACTGTTAAGATTTGCCCTTCCCATCTCCGCTGGCGTACCGTTTGGGCAGTTGGAGATAAATTCATGCCTGCTTTGATTGGCAGTCCGGTCGCGGCCGCGGCCGGCGGCAGTTTTCTTCTGGATTCCCGCACCCCGGCCGAGGTCTTTACGCCGGAAGACCTGGACGAAGAACAGCGTCAGATTGCCGCCACTGCGGCGCAATTCGCCCGCGAAGAGATTCTGCCCGCCGCCGAGGCCATCGAAGCCAAGCAGCCGGGAATCCTGCGCGCCGTTCTCGTGAAAGCCGCCGAGCTGGGATTTACCTCCATCGATATTCCCGAAGAATACGGCGGCGTGGGCATGGACAAGGTCACGTCCACAGTGATTACCGATCACCTCTCCGTCCTCGCCAGCTTCTGCACGGCCTTCGGCGCACAGGCCGGCATAGGCACGCTTCCGCTGGTCTGGTACGGAACCCCGGAGCAGAAGCAACGCTATCTGCCCAAGCTGGCAAGCGGTGAATGGATCTCCGCCTACTCGCTCTCCGAGGCCACCTCCGGTTCCGACGCCACGAACGTCCGCACGCGAGCCACGCTTTCCGAAGACGGCGCCCACTACATTCTCAACGGCGAGAAGATGTGGATCACCAACTGCGGCATCGCAGACCTCTATACCGTTTTCGCCAAGATCGATGATCCGGCGACGGGGACGGGGAAATTCTCCGCCTTCCTGGTCGAGCGCACTTCGCCCGGCCTGACCGTCGGCGCAGAGGAGCACAAGCTGGGCATCCGCGGCTCGTCCACCTGCCCGCTCGTGCTTCAGGATTGCCGCATCCCGGCCTCCAACCTGCTCGGCGAAGCCGGCAAAGGCCATCACATCGCCTTCAACGTCCTCAACGTCGGCCGTTTCAAGCTGGCCGTCGCATGCGTCGGCGGAGCGCGTCACGCCATGGCGCACATGATCCGCTACGCCAAAGAGCGCACCGCCTTTGGCAAGCCCATCGCCGACTTCGGACTGATTCAACGCAAGATTTCGGTCAGCGCCACGCGCACTTTCGCCGCTGAAAGCATGGCCTATCGCACCGCCGGCATGATGGACGCCAGCCTGGCTCAACTCACCCCGGAACAGGCCCACTCGCCGCGCGAGACTCAGCGCCGCATCGAGGAGTACGCCGTCGAATGCTCCATCCTCAAGGTCTATGGCTCGGAGATGCTCAGCACTGTAACCGACGAACTGGTGGCTACCATGGGCGGATACGGCTATGTCGAGCATTATCCGGCGGAGCGCTACTACCGCGACGCCCGCATCAATCGCATCTTTGAAGGCACCAACGAGATCAACCGCCTCATCATCACTGGTTGGCTCATGAAGCGGGCGCTGAATGGGCAATTACCCCTCTTGCCTGCGATCAAGAAGCTCATGGATGAAGTGACGCAGCCGCCGTCTTTTGACTCTGCCAACGACACGGGCGAGCCGCTGGCACGCGAGGCCGACATACTGGCCGCAGCCAGAAAGATCACGCTCTTCTCGGCGGGAGTAGCCAGCCAGCGTTTTATGACCGAGCTGCAGGACCAGCAGGAAGTGATGGCCGACCTCGCCGACATGATCGCGCAGGTCTACGCGTTGGAATCGGCCCTGCTGCGGGCGCGCAAGCTTGCTGAG
>JBEKVS010000074.1:0-19495 GCA_049513795.1 Occallatibacter sp.
TGGCAAAGCGGGCGCCCATTTTTGAGTATTCGACAAGGCGGTCGCGCAATCCGTCCAGACCTTCAGTCACTTTCTCGCCGGGATGTCCTGCCAACTCCTTCGCGCCAGCGTCCACTTTGATCGAGAACAACTGATGGGTAAGCTGGCTCCGCGCTTCAGCCGCTTCCCGCTGCTCCTCAAATTTCTCGATGCGCGCGAAATGCTTTCGGTTCAGGTTCACCCCAGCGACGCCTACCCTGCGCTGATTCCACCCGGCGAGACGGGGAAGACCGAAGCCTGGGTCGTGATCGAGGCAGAGGAGAAAAGCCATATCTATGCGGGTTTGAAACCCGGCACCACTGCCGACGGTTTCCGGCATTCCATTCCAGAATCTGCCATATAGGCCAGAACCAGAAAACATGTCAGGACGAAGGCGGCGGCGACATTAGACGCTGTGCTATAAAGTCCAAACGCGACCGCTCCGCCCACGCCTAGAATGACAACGAAAATCAAAGCTGCAAACGAACTATTTTGTCTCATAGTGAATTCCTCTCAGGTCGTGCCGCGACCGGCCGACCTTAAGAAACTCACCTTGAGTTCAGCGATGTCGCGGCGCATTTTGCACGTTGTTAGGCGAATACTTTCTCGTCATGAACGGTGTAAGAACCATGCTCGGTTCCCGCAATGATTTTCTCCGCGTTGGCTACCGCGTCTTCTGTGCCGTGGACAACAAGCAGATACTTGTCGGTCTTCAGTGCGACTTCGTACTTGAGCACACTATCTCTCGGGATGCCGATACTCGCCAGGCCCGCCCCTAGCGCTGAAACACCTCCAACTACCGCCGCTCCTTCAAGGGCTGCGATAATCCAGCCCACCAACGGGCCGGCTACAAGAATCGGCCCGAGTCCAGGTATGAGGAACAATCCTGATCCGAACAGAAGACCCCAGAATCCGCCCCAGAACGCTCCCACCTTGCCCCAGCGCATCATGCGGTCTCCTGCGTTGTAGTAGCCGACCACATGCTCGTCCGTATGCGTGTCCTTTCCCGCGATCGAGAGGCTCTTCATGTTTACTCCCGCCTCTTGCAGTTCCTTGACGGCACGTTCCGCCTGCTCGTGTGTGTAGTAAATAGCTACCACAGAATTTGTAATGCTCATTGCCTTCTCCATGTCGAACGGGTGAATGGGAATTATCTCGGGGGGAATCTCTCCCGACATGCAGTGCGTTGGCGACGGACCTTCGTCGGCTAGCCGGCGTCTGCTCAGTGTCGAATCCATCAAATTTCGCGCCGCGATCGATTAGCGCCTTCTAATTGAGTCTTCCACTGGGGACGATAAATTTCTGAGCAAATCAGCGCACATGCCGAAACGCTTCGTGAGCGCTGCGTTGACGCCATCTTGGGTGGCGTTGAGCATGAGGAGTTCCGCCTCCCCGCTCGCAGCCCCTCACTGGAAAGGTACCGGAATTACAACGAGGGCGTCCGCCCACGCATGCGCGATCATGCCTGGTCGCAGACTCTTGCGCCATTGCGCGAGGATTCCGAAGAGTGCCCCAAGCACCGAGATCAGGATCACCTGCTTGACCCCTTGGTACCGGTGGCAGATTCCGAACAGAACGACCTGCGCCAAGACAGCGAACGCGGCGCTACGCGTCAAACCCAGAAACTGCTTTTGGAAATAGCCGCGAAACACCAACTCCTCGCAAGATCCGGCAGTGATCGCCATGATGACCCAGAGTGTGACTTCAAGTCCTCCAAGCGGGTTTACGAATGTGAGGGATCCGGCGTGACTGGGAGGCCCCACAAAACTGCTGAGTTTATGTACAGGAGACCGGGGAACGGGCTGTTGTGAGGAGGCGGTTGTGGTCGACGTGGCACTCGCGCCAATGCTCGGAATTAGTTTTTCAATTGCTCCCAAGGCACGCGGCACATGACGTCGTTCGAAGGGTGTGCTTGGTCGAAATTCGCATTGGCGACGCCGACGGTTGATTGTCCTCCCTGTAGAAGGCAGGCAATCCATCGTGCATCGAAGTCTCAGCTTGTTCACACGCATCGCCGCCGATGCCGGATCGCTTTATATCCTCCGCGCTAACTGCTCTATAGCAGTCTGTTGAGAGTCACACTGCTGTAAGCTCGTCGACCCAGTATCCTTCACGGTTGTAGTGTCCATACAGGACTGTTTCGTAATCCCGCGTGAGCAGCGATTCGGCGGTGTATTCCGGAGCAGACTTGACGGTTTCGCGGGACAGTCCGATGACGACCTCCCTCGCTTTCCAACTCACGCTCTCGATCCACTTCGGTGAAATTAAGACCTTCTTTCCGGGCCACCAGTTCTTTGTCGCCACAACAAGGTAACGAATCGCCCAGGTGTCATCATCGATGATGAAGTCATCGACATGGCCAACCTCGCCGTCGAGCGCATGAAGATGGTAGCCGGTTACCTCGCGCGTGCTGCGAAGATGGCGATCCCATCCCATTGCTTGCGAGGCGGCCACGCCCCATCTGCTGCGATCCCGCACCATGTACGGATTGCTTCCCCACATGTATGGTCCGCCCCAATAGTTGGGAAAGCCATAGTATCCGTTGTATGAGTCCTCATACTGACGTGAAACTGGCTCATCCATGTCGGTGGACGGACAATCTTCGATCTGTTTCTTTGTTAATTGAACCGACACCCGGCCTTCTGAGGCATTGACCCCGATCAGTGAGTATGGCGAGATCAAGACCTTCTTGTCTCGGAGCCAGGTTCCCGTATTCGCTACAAAGTACCGAATTGCCCAATACCGGTCGTCGAAGAAGAACTCACTTGCCGACCCGATATCTCCATCGAGACACTTCAGTGAATAGCCTTCCAGCGCCTTCGCTTTGATTAACATCACATCTCCTTTGTATTTGTCTTTTCGTTGAATCCTGACTGGCGGCATCAACGGCCACGCCGTGACGAGAAAGATCCAACAGTCCGCGTTGGAATCCGACACAGCCGAATCGCAGCCCAGCCGCCAACCAGTCACGCACGCCGTGCCCACAAGGGGACTATTGGATTTGCTCCCTGCCTGCGATGCGGGTGGAAAAGTCCGCCCCATCTTAATGCGGTTCAGATTTGGCCAGGGCGGCATTGCTTCGATAGCTGTCGGCTTCTTGGTCAATCCTCTCTCGCGCCCACAAATGGTTGATTGTCGGCGCCGCGGTGATTTGAAGAAGTGCCGCAATAATTACTATTCATGACATGACGAGGAGGAATCCGGTCAATTGTGAGCAGCAGGTAAATTTCACCATCGCGGCTACCCTTTCAAGGGGCAGGATGTGCTGGCTGGAGAACTTGAGACAGGCTGCGAAAATGTTGAACAATCCTAAGCGCGAGGATCAACGTTGATCATTTCGAACCGGAGACGCTGGAAATCCTCCTTGGCATGGTTTGGCTCTCACGTCGCCCCGGCTCGGCCGGAATCCGCTCCTAATTCTGACTCTTTGAGAGTTTCAAACCGTCCACCTGGGCCGAGGGATCGCGACGGGGTTAGTGCCCGGGGTGGTCGTGGAATAAGAAGGGATGAGGGGTCCTCTTCGCTGGTCAAACGCTATCTAGAGGCTTCCTGCGTTGCGTAGCATTCCTCCGTCGATAAAATGGGTGCTGCCAGTAATATACGCAGCATCATCCGATGCCAGATAAACCGCAAATTGCGCCACCTCTTCAGGCCTGCCCCATCGGCCCATCGGAATTTCCGCAAGAATTTGATCATTTAGCTTGGCATCACTTTCGACATCCTTGTCGATCGGCGTGAAGATAGCGCCGGGGCCAATATTATTCACGGTAATTTGATGGGGAGCCAATTCCACCGCGATGGTGCGCATCAACATGCGAATTCCGCCCTTGGTCGCGGAATAAGGCGCATTGAGCGGAAACGCAAGATCCTCGTGGATTGACGAAATGTTGATGATGCGTCCGCCCGTGCCCTGCGCAATCATCTGTCTCGCCGCAGCCTGGCTGCAGAGAAACGCACCCGTAAGATTCACGGCCACGATTTTTTGCCATTCCTCCAACGGATAATCGACGAAAGCAAATTTCTTTTCAATGCCGGCATTGTTGACAAAAATATCGAGCCTCCCGAATGCCGCCAGGGTCTGTTGAATCAATCCGTTTACCTGATCAGGATTTGAGACGTCCGCCGCGACCCCGAGGGACTTACCGCCCACTGTGCTGATCTTATTCAGGGTCTCTTCTGCAACGGACGCGTTCCCGACGTAATCCACGACGACCGAGGCGCCTTCGTTCGCGAATGCAATCGCGATTGCCTGTCCAATTCCCGTGCCAGCGCCCGTCACAACAGCTGTTCGCCCTTGCAATCGCATGCATCACCTCCAGACGTTATGCTACCCCATCGAGGCAGAACGCTCGTGGCGAAGAGACCATCTCGTCTGGCCAGAACCGTAAACCCGTAGAGCACAATTGACCATCTGGGTGCATTTCCGCATTTTAGACTGGGGACAGATGGGGTGCGTGAGTGCAGGGAGTTGCGGGGACAGAAGCGTTTGGCAAACCAGGCATTGAACCTCGGTGGACGCATAGCAACAAGGATGGTGTCGGCACGGCATATTCCGCATCCAGCCATCTTTGGTTCACAATTTGGAATGGGATCGTCACCGAGGTCTACTATCCGACGATTGACCGGCCGCAGCTTCGCGATCTGCAATATCTCATAACCGACGGCAACACGTTCTTTCAAGAGGAGAAGCGCGATCTCAAGGCTTCGGTCGAGCGCATCTCCGATCACGCGCTGGGCTTTCGCTGCATGAATGCAGACTCCGATGGGCGCTACACCATTACGAAAGAAGTGATCGGCGACCCGCATCTTCCATGCCTGCTTCAGCGGACAAGTATCACCGGGACAAATAAATCCTTCCTGGCCAACCTCAAGATATTCGCTCTCTGTGCACCTCATCTTGAGATTGGAGGAGCAGGAAACAACGCATATATTACCACTGCCAATGGTCACCGAATCCTGATGGCCCAGAAAGGCAGCAAATGGCTGGCCATGGGCGCGACGATTCCATTTTCACGCGTGTCGTGCGGATACGTTGGTTCGAGCGATGGCTGGACCGATCTTCAGAATTTCGAAATGGATTGGGAGTTTGAAAAAGCCAGCGATGGGAACGTTGCCCTGACTGCGGAGCTGGACTGGAGCGAAGACAAGGAATTTACCCTGGGGCTGGCATTCGGCAACAGCGAGCATCGCGCTGTTTCTAATCTGCTCCAGTCGCTCGGAACGCCATTCGACGAACACCTCGCGAAATACACAAAACAGTGGAATGACACTGCGGCACATCTAAGGCCTTTGGCTGGATCTTCATTCGACAAAGGCAATTTGTATAACAGCAGCTACAGCCTTCTGCTCGCGCACGAAGACAAGTCTTTCGCCGGCGCGCTCATCGCGTCGCTCGCCATACCCTGGGGCGAAGCCAAAGGCGATAACGATCAAGGTGGATATCACCTGGTGTGGACGCGCGACATGATCAACAGCGCAACGGCGTTGCTGGCGGCAGGAGATACGGCCACGCCGCTTCGCGCGTTGATCTACCTCGCTGTATCGCAACATGACGACGGCGGATTTGCGCAGAACTTCTGGGTCAATGGCGACGCGTACTGGAGTGGTGTTCAACTCGATGAAGTCGCTTTTCCGATTATGCTTGCCTGGTGTCTCCGCTGCGAGAGGGGACTTTCTGACTTTGACCCTTCTTACATGGTTCGAAAAGCCGCGGCCTATCTCATCCGTAACGGGCCCGTAACACCGCAGGAGCGTTGGGAAGAAGCGTCTGGATATTCTCCCTCTACGCTTGCTTCGAATATTGCCGCCCTCGTCTGCGCGTCTGTATTTATGAGAGAAGCCGGGGACGACGGGACGGCCACGTTCGTTGAGGAATACGCAGATTATCTGGAGTCGCACATTGAAGATTGGACGTTGACAACGACCGGCTCGCTGCTCGAAGGTGTGAGCAGTTACTACATGCGGATCCTTCCTGAGCAAGTTGGTCAGCAGCACCCGGCGGAAGACAAGGAAGAACGCATCCTCCATATTGCCAACCATGCATCAGGCCAAGAAAGCGATTTCCCCGCGCGGAACGTCGTCGATGGGGGCTTTCTGGAATTGGTACGTTATGGCATTCGCAGTCCGAAAGACCCGAACATCGTTGCCACCATCAAGGTGCTTGACGCAGTGCTTAAAACCGATACGCCTGTGGGACCGGCCTGGCATCGCTACAATCACGACGGCTATGGTCAAGGCCATGATGGAGTGCCCTTCACGCAGTTTGGAGTGGGCCGCGTGTGGCCGCTGCTCACCGGCGAGCGCGGGCATTATGAGCTTGCCGCTGGTAATAGCACCGAGCAGTATATCCGCACGATCGAGGGTCTCGCCAGCAGTACCGGGTTGCTTCCCGAGCAGTCATGGGATGAGGCGGACAGGCCGAAGATCTACGAGTGGCTGGGTAGGCCGACAGGGTCTGCGATGCCGTTGATGTGGGCTCACGCCGAGTACATCAAGCTACTTCGCTCGACGGCAGATGGCAAGGTCTACGATGCCATCCCCGAAGTTGCAGCACGCTATTTGGACAAACGGAATGACCGGAAGAAGTTGGAAGTCTGGAAGCCCACGCGGCAGGTTCGATTCATGCGCGTCGGTGAGGTTTTGCGCGTGCACGGGGATGCGCCGTTTGCACTCCGCTGGTCGAGCGATAACTGGAAGACCGAGAGCGACTTAAAGTCAAAGCAAAATGCACTTCAACTCGACTATGTCGACATGGAAAATAATGTTACTACGGCGGGGATGCATCTTTGCTTCACGTTTCTTTGGACCGATGATAATCGCTGGGAGGGCCGGAACTTCGAAGTCACGGTCCGGTAGCCAAACCTTGCGCCACCTTGGATAGTTGAGCTCGTCGGGAGGGTGCCGATGTCAATTGGGCGGAGGGGAGAAGGACCTTTTGTCCGGAAAGCAAAACAGCTTCACAGCATCGTCTGCAGTTCACTCCACTAAAACTGCTTTCCAGCGGCATTGGCGGCTTTATGTTGATGAGTGCGTCGAACTCGCGGTTTTCATGATCTCCGCCTGTATCTTCTCAGTATGGCTCTTTGACCCTGCGTTCCCCGGCGTGCATCTCTTCCCCGATAGCACCTTGCGCAGACTCTTGATGGGAATGTCCATGGGCGCGACCGCGACCCTGATCATTCGTTCGCCCATGGGCAAGCGATCTGGCGCTCATTTTAACCCGGCAATCACGTTGACTTATTTCCGCCTCGGCAAAATCACCAAACTGGACGCCGGCTTCTATGCTACATCGCAATTTATCGGGGGGATCCTGGGAGTGGGTCTTTCAGCTCTTTGCCTGGGCAGTAGCCTTGCCGTTCCTACAGTGGACTATGTGGTTACGGTTCCTGGGGGCGGCGGACCTTCGGCAGCGTTTTGTGCGGAGTTCGGTATGGCCACTCTCCTCATGCTGGTCGTGCTTTGGTTCTCGAATCGACCTCCGCTTGCTCAATACACCAGCTATCTTGTCGGCATTCTAATCATGTTTTACGTGCTTGTCTTCGCGCCTGTTTCCGGCTTCAGTATCAATCCTGCACGGACAACCGGCTCGGCCGTCTTCGCCAACGTGTGGACCGCGATATGGCTCTATTTTGTTGCGCCTGTTCTTGGAATGATGACATCGGCGGAGATCTATCTGCGAGTTTACGGCATAGAGAGTATCCTGTGCGCCAAGTTGCATCCCGACCCGAGCTATCCATGCCCATTCCTATGTCACTTTCCCTTGCACCGGCACCCGCACGAGGCCGATTTCGCAGTTGAGCAGATCTTCAATAAACTCGTCAAGAAAGGATCCGGCGAAAGTTGACGCCTCTTGCATTGGAATTGGGAGCAAAAGGTCATTCAACAATTGCATCTCATCCAACATGGCTATTCACTACGACGCAATCATCATCGGAACAGGCGCGGGTGGTGGGACTCTCGCTTTTCACCTGGCTCAAGCCGGCAAGAACATTCTCATCCTGGAGCGGGGCCCGTTCATGCCCCAGGAAAAACTGAACTGGGATACCTCGGCTGTTTTTCTTGATAATCGCTACCACACCAAAGAGACCTGGCATGATCAGGATGGCAAAGACCTGCACCCACAACAATCCTACTTTGTAGGTGGGCAGACAAAGGTGTACGGCGCGGCCATGTTTCGCATGCGCGCCGAGGACTTCGGAGTCATCCACCACAAGGGCGGTATATCACCGGCATGGCCCATTTCCTATTCCGATCTGGAACCCTATTACACCCGTGCCGAAGAACTGTTTTGCGTTCATGGCGACCTAGGCAGCGCCCCCACGGTCGCTGGCGGATACGGCTCCTCTTTTGATCCAACCGAGCCATTTCACTCCAGGCGCTATCCATTCCCGGCTTTCACCAATGAAGCACACATGCAATCGATCGAAAACGATGTTCGTAGTCTCGGCATCAACACCTTTCCGATACCGCTTGGCCTCAAGCTGAACGAAACAGATCCCTTGGCGTCAAAGTGCATTCGCTGTGATACCTGCGACGGCTACCCGTGCATGGTCCACGCCAAATCGGATGCGGATATCAACTGCATCCGCAAGATCATGCATCTGCCCAACGTTACGCTGATGACGAATTCGCGTGTGACTCGCCTCATTACCAATAGTTCCGGCACTGCGGTCTATTCGGTTGAGGTTATGCATTCCGGGCCAAGTTCAACTCGCAACTCGTCATCTAGTCCTGACGAACCTGTTGCCCCGCCCGCATCAAAGCAAAGTTACAGAGCCACTTATAGCGGAGGATTGTTCGCCGTGTGCGCGGGAGCGGTCAACTCTGCTGTGATTCTGCTGGCCTCGGCTAACGACAAACATCCCAATGGCCTTGCTAACGGCTCCGATCAGGTCGGGCGCAACTTCATGTATCACCAGGCAGACGCACTGCTCGCACTGGGTATCGAGCGGAATGAAGATAGCTATACAAAGACCTGGGGCACCAATGACTTTTACCTCAAAGACTCAGATCCAGGGTACCCATTTCCCCTCGGTCAGGTGCAACCGGTGGGGAGCTTCCACTTTGAAATGATGAAAGGCGACGCCCCGCCGCTGACTCCGGGCTTCGTTCTTGAATCGATGAAGCACCACGCGGTGCCATGGTGGCTGACAACGGAGGATCTGCCTAACCCCGACAACCGCGTAACTCTCCACAACACAACACCATCCTCAGCGGAGGGCACGCAGCCTGGGATTACGGGCCCTCATCCTTCGGGTGACACCGGTCATACAAATGAATCAGAGCCAGTGACAACTGCCTTCCCCGGACGAATCCAGCTCTCCTATACTCCGAACAATGTTGAATCCTTCGAGCGGTTGAAAGATCGCTGGGTGGACGTCCTCAAGCGAGCAGGTCGCGCTCAAGCGTCGGTCCCACTCCACGCTTACTTCAAGAAGCGCATTCCCCTTGAAGGTGTCGGCCATCAGAATGGCACCTGCCGAATGGGAACGGATCCGAAAACCAGCGTGCTTGATCCGCATTGCAAAGCGCATGATCTAGATAACCTTTACGTCGTGGATGCTTCGTGCTTCGTCTCGGCGAGTGCAGTCAATCCTTCTCTCACCATCATCGCGAACGCAATTCGAATCGCGGATCACCTCTTGGATGTAAGACTTTGACCCGTGGTGGCGAAAGGTGAGCCCTTGATCAGGGTAAGTTTGCCGCCGGCGGCTGCGTCGAAAACGTCGACTCCCTGGTGAGTCTGCACGTAGACATAGGCCACAGGGGCAGCAGCCGTTGCGTCTGGGGCTGCTTTAGGGGATTGGATTGATCTTTATTACGTGGGCGGCTTTGGCGTGATGGGTTGGGTTGAGGCACGAGACTACGAAAATGCATCACCGGACCCGCTGGCAGAAGTGGCGCCGGGCATCCTCGCGCACATGAATGCTGACCAGGTCGACGCTATGATCCTCCTTGGATGGAAGCACACGCAACTTGAGGCAACAGAAGCGACCATGACATTGGTTGACCGATTGGGCTTCACGCTAAGACTTAAGACGCATGAGAGACTCGAAGGGGCACATATAAACTTTCCGCGCGAGGTCCGTACATCGCAGGCAGCACGCGAAGTTCTCGTCGAGATGGTACGAGAGGCCCAATAGCTGGCGCGCTAAGGATCGGAGCCGTTCAACATAATCGTGTCGACAGAGATGTCACCGGGCGCCTTGTGAACTAGATGTCCGGCATCTCAGGCTGGTCAAGAAGGGCTCCAAAGCATGCGTCCATAAATCGTTCATTTTCAAACGCCGGTTTTGAGAAATTGACGTGGTCCACAACCTACAACTTGAGGACTAGGCATCCAACATAAGGACACGTCTTTTGAGCAAGACAATTATGTCGTCTCCTATCTATGGCTGGTCTTGCTTCCAGCTTTCCTAATTGTCACCTCAGCGTCTATTTCTGATCCCCGGCTCCTGACGGCTCCTCCTTCGGGTCGGATCGGCCCGAATGCACGGGGATTCCGCTAATCAGGCCCTGATATTCTGTTAGGCGCTTGCCCAGAATAACCACTCCCTTCGAAGTGATTTCATATTCGCGAATATCCTTGGCATGGTTCCCGCCCCGCATCTTGATAACGACCATTATCTTGCGAAGCTGGCCATCGATGGATACGTACCGGAGCCGGAGGATGTCATCGCAAAGAAAAGAGATGGAGTAGGTACTGAACGGAAATTCGGTGAACGACTCATCCACCTCAACTGTACTGAGAATCGTGACCCCTATTCCTGTCAATGCGAAGATCATCCGGTAGAGCGATTCGCGAAAGTCAGCGCGGAAGCCGGGTGACAGAGCCATCTCAAAGCCAGCCAGCGAGTCGATAACGAGGCGCTTGGCGCCGATCTTCTGCACAGCATCGAGGATCGACTGCATGGTTTCATCCACTGACAGATCGAGGGGACGGAGATAGAGGATTGCGAGTTGCCCATCTTTTTGCGGAGTTTCCAGGTCCAAACCCAAACTGGTGGCGCGCTCTGCATACGCTTCGGGACGTTCTTCAAAGACGGCCACAATTCCCGGTTCTCCCCGGCGTATGCCTTCAGCAATGAACTGGGTCGCGAGGACGGACTTCCCGGTCCCGGAGGACCCAGCTATGAGTACGCTGTCGCCTTCGCGTACCCCACCGTCAAGCATATGGTCCAACTCCGAAACGCCGAAGGAAAGGCGCCGATCGCCGGGCGGATTTCTCTTGCGTGCGGTCAACCCAAAAGTGCGCGAGAAGGCTTGAACACCGGCATCGGTTATGCGAAAAGTGTGCAACCCCGGCACGGAATCCTGACCGCGCAGCTTTACAATCTGCAACTTGCGCACAATTGAATTTCGCTCCGCCGTTTGTCGCAACCAAAACAACCCATCGGCGACGGTAAAGATCGGATTGTCGCGTAACTCGTCCTCTGCATATTCACCGATCAGGAAAGTTGTTGCCTGCCAACTGGCTAGAAACAGGGCTAACCGTTGAATGAAGGATTGCAGGTCCATGTCGGTTTGAGGCTTTCGCACCATGGTGCGAAAGGAGTCCACAACTACGACGGCGGGGCTAGCTTTTTCAACTTCTTTGGTGATTTCCTCCAAGACTGAACCCAGGTCCTTCTCTAGAACAACTTGGCTCAGATTGATAAAGCGGACGGAGTCTGGAAGCTTGGCCGGGTCGAAGAACGTGTACTGTTGCTGGTATCGCAGCATTTTTATCGCGGATTCACCGAGGACAGTGAAATACAGAGCAGGACGCTCCAGCGTCGCATTGGCAAAGACGAACTGGTGAGCCAGCGTCGTCTTTCCACTTCCGGGTGCGCCCGCGATGATGTTGAAGGAGAATTCGGGGAGGCCGCCACCCACAATTTCGTCGAGGCCGGGAACTCCGGTGGGTAGCTTGTTTATCTTTACTCTGTCTTCGGTGTTCACTCTTTTCTCCCGTTCTCCGAATTGCAATTGTCGAGGGCAGTACCAGGCCACGTAGCGCGCAGCAGGCTCAACGTCAAGGTTTCGCCAAGGAAGGTACGAAGCAAGCCGAGTATACGGGCGATGAGGATGATTCCACCTTCATCGGCCCTCGACTCGCTAGCCCGATCCTTGTCAATGTTCGTTTGATGTTCAACCTCTTCCAGGCCCTGTCCCAAGCCCAGTAATGAACCGTCCAAAGAGATTCGCACCGCGCTCAGGCTGGGAGCTTCTGTTCTGGTCAAGGCCAACGCGCGAGAAGCTAACATCTGAAAACCGGCAACGCCTGCAAACTCACTCAGACCGAGGCGCAGCTTCTCATATACGCGACGGGTCGCAAACTCTATTGGCTCTGAGGTCTTGGCAGCAACGGCTTCGTAGGCAAGAAGACGTTGGGCTAAATCCCGCATTTCTTGCTGAGTTCGCATGTTCAACCGTGCGCAGTTCCAAGTAGAGCATTTCAATGACCGTTAAACTATCCGGTGGAGCTAAGTCGACTCTTCCCACCTTTCGGTAATGTCCTCGCACTTGTAGCGTTCAACAGTCAGAACCATCCCTCGAAGTAGCGCTGGCTGGCGGGACTCAATTCATGTAGCGATTCGTTTCTGGGTCAGGTGCGTCTTTCTGCGAGCCGCCAGCTTTGCTTCGGATAAGTGTGAAAACGTCCAATACCGTGGCAATACCGCGAATGTTTCCCGCAACACTTATCAGTCCATCTTCCATGCCAGGATGGTTGTCTGCCACCGCTTCTATGCGTTCGCTCACACTCCTCAGACTGTCGATCTCCAGAAGAAGGTCCTCGAAAGCCGCAGCCATTGCGGGTCCATCGGCCTCCGAGTTTGTCGTGTTTGGTGCGGTCGCGCCTATCTTGCCATCAACCTGTAGGCGCAAATCCTCGATCAGACGCATCGTTGTTGCCTCGCCGAGAAACGTAAGGAACAGGCCGAGCAGCTGCGCGATCAGAATGATTCCGA
Organism: Occallatibacter sp.; assembly: GCA_049513795.1. Classification (GTDB taxonomy): domain Bacteria; phylum Acidobacteriota; class Terriglobia; order Terriglobales; family Acidobacteriaceae; genus Telmatobacter. The sequence continues at coordinate 12,969 of JBEKVS010000074.1, forward strand.
CTTCGCCATCTCCATCCGGGTCGATCTGGGATTCAACTTCGCCGAGACCGCGCAATTGTCCATTCGCTGTGACCCGCACATTGCTGAGCCGGGGCGTTTCCGACTTAGCCAGCGCCAGGGCGCGAGAAGCGAGCGCCTGAAAACCATCAACACCCACGGGTGCGCCGAATTGTCGGCGCAGTCTCTCATAGACGCGCACAGTTGCCGGTTCGGCTTGCAGGGTGGTCGTAGTTGCATCGGACTCGCAAGCAAGGAGGTTGCGGGCCAAGTTACGCGCCATATTTGGAGGAACCATCTTGTCCTTTCCTTTGCAGGCTTCGCCTCTCGCGCTTGAGCGGGAGGAATTTACAGCTACTGTTAGTCTCTGCCAGTTGGTTCGGTGGCGAAACTCCCGGCGGACTTCATTGCACCCATTATGGCGTCACATCGTCCAAAATACTTGAAATAATTCCGGGATGGTGAGCACAATTGGACAGATTGCCCCGCCGTAAGTATCCTTTCTGCAAGTGTTTTTATTTAGGTTTGCAGTTGAATAGGCGCCAGAAATGTTTAGGCGAAAAAGGGACATCCGGCATCCCAAGTCGCTGCCCTCGGCAGATGATTCCTTTATAATTGGGCACCGGCTTTGCTAGCTGGCTGCATGCCGTCGCTCACCCCCAGCGGTCAAACTGCAAAGGCCACAACCGGAAGGAGGCGCTTCGATGGTCGAATTTGAAAAGCCCCGATTCGATACTGCCGCCTTCCTGGCCAGCGCTGGCCTGGGGCGAAAAATCGTCCAATTTGCGCCAAGGAAAGCCTTCTTTTCGCAGGGAGATCCCGCGGACTCGGTCTTTTACCTTCAGGAGGGCCGTGCAAAGGTCACGGTGGTTTCCGCAAAGGGGAAAGAAGCTACCATTGCGCTTGTCACCGCCAGCGATTTTGTGGGAGAAGAGGCGCTCGGGGCGATGGGTGGGTTGCGTTTGGCCACGGCCACAGCGATTACCGCCTGCACCGCTCTCCGAATCAGCCGTGAGGAGATGATCCGTGTGATGCATGAGGAGCACAGCTTCTCCGATCTTTTCTTGCAGTTCGTGCTGGAGCGCAGCATGCGCGTTCAAGCCGACCTGGTCGATCAGCTCTTCAACTCCAGTGAAAGGCGTCTTGCGCGGATACTCCTGTTAATGGCGGAATTTGCCAAACCTGGCGAACCGGAGCAATACATTCCTCCGATAACGCAGGAGACCCTGGCGGAAATGGTCGGCACCACCCGCTCCCGTGTAAGCTTCTTCATGAATCGATTTCGCAAGCTCGGGTTTATCGAATATAACGGTCGGATCAAGGTTCACAAGTCGCTGTCAAGAGTGGCCCTGCTTGATCAGTTATCCGGGCGAAGCCTCGTGAAGCCTCCTGCTGTGGACACAGCGCGAACTCGATCGAAGCCCGCCAGGCGTGCCTAGCACGGACAGAATTGAGCGAAATGGAGTCTGGTGAGGCGACCTGATGTACGGGAACTCACTAGCGAGCAGAACGAGCATCAGGTTTCTCCACGTCCGGTGCGGCCTGGACGCTGAAACCGTTGCGGACCGACTCAGTTAGTCGCGGCTTATCCATCTCCTTTTTTACGCGGGAGACAATCTCCCTTTCAATCTCGACCTGGCTTTTCTTCTTCATTAAATGACCTTCTTTGATCGATGGGCAGCTCAGTTACTTGCCGCTGCGAGCCCGGTGGGAATCAACTTCTTTATCGCGACCATCCTTCGCAGCAAATTGGCAGAGTTAAGAATGTTTTCCAAGAGGGTAGCAAGCACTTCTGCGGCTCGGGCATGCTCCCCCGCGAACGCGTCGAGACTCTCACTCACACGTGGAGTCTCCCCTCGTGTGGAATCTCTCTGGCGTGGGAGGACGGCCTTGTGTGAAAGCCGATGAATCATGGGCTTTCATTTTATGTTAGATGAATCCTGGTTGGACTGGCGTAGTTCGCATGACCAGAACGACAAGTCTAAGGTCTAACTTCGGAGGCAATCTCCCGGGAGTCCCGCAAATCGGATTGCACAGCATGTTCGCAGGTTAATTGGCGACCGAGCTATCGGCGCCATCGCGAGTATCCCCAGCCCCCGCCTCCGAGCAGAAAGAGCACCACCAGTACAATCACTATTGTCTCCATGTTGTAACCTCACTCCAAAAAGAAGTGAACTCGCCCTTGTAACGGCTGTCCCACTTCTTTGCTGTGCATAATGCTAAGAGCGGGCTAGGCGGCTGTCTGCTCAAATTGGGCCACCTTGAGCGTCAATTACCGCCTGCCGACAATTGAAGCCCCGACCGGCGCGGGCTGCCTGGAGTGCCGACTATGACAGGCATCCCCCCTTCGCTGAACGCCGGAGTTTCGATGCATCAGTCGATTCAATCTGCACCAACTGCTACCAGACCGTTGCGTCTTGCGACCGCTCAAACTGAGGAGGCGTTAGTGTCCGCTGAGCAGAGACACGTGTGCAGTCCCATACGTCGAGTTCAACCATCCTGACTAGGAAAGGTTTCACCGGATAGCGTGAAGAATGGTTCGCGTGCAAAAGAGCACAGACTATTTCTTATGGAGAGAATCTGATCGTTAGGCACCATCCTGGGTGAAGTTCATAAGGAGGTATACAAATGGCAACCCAGACCCAAATTACGCACGAGGTCCCAAAGCAAACTGATCTCCTCCGAGAGTTAAGGGCCGTGATGCATGCATATCAAACCAATCTGCGCCTTGACATCAACCACTTGGAAGCTATCGTCGGGCGCATTGCCAAATGTACTGATGAAGAAGTGGTGAAGTACTTGCCGGATGCCAGCGAATCGATCTCAAGTCTGCGAGAATGCCTGTCAACTCTCGTGGTGCACTGGCGGATATTTGAAATTAAACAGGAAGCATTGACTACGCGCCGATCGACATGAATAGAGCGGCACCATCCCTAAAGAAACCCCATGCAGCAACGAGCGGACGCGAGGGGTTTCTTCGCGCTACAGTTCACGGCACTATGCTGGGACCAGGATGAGCCAGCGTGAAAATGAAAAGATTTAAATCACACCCATTGATCAGCGTGAGACTCGGCATCATACGCCAATTTACGATGCGGGAACACTTTGATGGCTGAGTCAAATAGCGGAAAGAGGATCTTCATCGTAGATGACGAACGGGTTGTCGCCGACATCACTGCGGCGATCCTCGCAAGGACCAGGTTTACCTGCCGCCCCGTCTACTCCGCTGAGCAGGTTCTCGAATTGGTACCGGACTGGATGCCGGACTCGGCATTCATCGATGTGAAGCTGCCAGAGATGAATGGTATCGACTTGGCGATTCAACTGAGTGCAGCGTATCCAGCTTGCAAATTGTCACTGTTCTCTGGATACATTGCCACGTCCGTCCTGTTGGAATCAGCCATGCAAGCAGGGCACTCATTCGACGCGATTGCGAAGCCAGTCCATCCTGATGTACTCCTGCAACTGGCCGCCGATCTGTCGCCCGTAATCGGAGAAACATAGTCCTGGAATTGACGCTGCCACAATCACGCCGGGGTAAGGACTACGTAGGACCGAGCCGCTGGCCTTTTTCCCCAGGTGGATGACCCGCAATAGTATTCCCCCGAGGGTGTGTGCGATACCGCTGGTCTCCCATCGTTAAACTTAGATTGCCGGTCGGCCAGATGGCTGCATTTGGCGGAGAGCCTGAGTTCAGCTTGGTAGAGAACGTCCGCGGGATTTCGGACTTAACCATGAACAATACTGACGGCCAACCCTTCGCCTCTGGTCCCCACAATCCGGCACGAAGTTCGATCAGCTTGGCGAAAAAAGTCGAGATCGACCGAACTCTTTCCGACCCGAAGGTCACGGACCTCAAAAACAGTGATGAACTCCGGAAGCCATGGATTCACGATCCTGAGTTCTCCGTTCGACGCGTCGGGTTTCAGTCCCAGCAGGGCAGTTAGAATCAGGATGGCAGTGCCGGAGGCCCAGGCTTGCGGCGAGCAGGAGACCGGATAGTGCACCGGTTCATCGCGCCGATGCCGCTGGTTTCCGCAGAACAACTCGGGCAGACGGAACTCGCGAAAGTGGAGTGAAGCTTCAAACAGCGCCGAAAGAATTTCGGAGGCCTCCCGCTGGTAGCCATAGCGAGCCATGCCAAACGCGATCAGTGAGTTGTCATGGGGCCAAACTGATCCACGGTGGTAGCTCATTGGATTGTAAGTCTGCTCTTCGCCCGAAAGAGTGCGGATGCCCCATCCGGAAAAGAGGCCTTTTGCCATCAAGTTTGTTACCACGTCGCGAGCTCGCTGGTCATTGATAGTGTGTGTAAAAAGAAGATGTCCCGGATTGGAAGACATGACGGCTAGCGGCTGCTTGTCCCGGTCGAGCGCCATTGCGTAATACATTTCTTTTGCCAGCCAGAACGACTGGTCTAGCTTTTGAATCAAGTTGGTTGAACGCGTCATGAGGCGGTCTGCCTGGTCGGGATCGCCGAGCAAACGTATCAGGACAGCAGCTCTACGAAAAGCATCGGCCGCATAGCCTTGCTCCTCAACGAGCGCGATCGGCGCTTGGGCCAGGGTTCCGTCCGCATGCGCCATTGCGTCGCCTGAATCCTTCCAGCCCTGGTTGAGCAATCCTTTTTCCGTCATTCTGCAATACTCGATCAACCCATCGCCATCCATGTCACCGTATTCGATTAGCCAGTCGAGCGCGGATGAAAGTGGGGACCGCATCTCGTGCAACAACTCCAGGTCTCCAGTCCATTGAAAGTACTCGCCAAGCAGTATGATGAACAGCGGGGTCGCGTCAATGGAGCCGTAGTTCTTTCCGAATGCGACCTCGCCAGTTGCCGACATCTCACCCGAACGGAGTTCATGCAGAATTTTCCCAGGTTGCTCGTCGCTGTCGGCGCACACCACCTGTCCCTGACGCTTTGCGAGGGAGCGAAGTGTTCCGCGCGCCAGCGCAGGGTTCAAGGCCAATGTCTGAAAAGAGGAAATGAGAGAGTCTCTGCCAAAGAGAGCGGCAAACCAGGGGACTCCGGCGGCGATTGTCCTGTTTGATCCCTCTGGAATCTGAAGTGAATAAAAGTCCTGCAACGATGTGGAGAGCATCCGGTTGAAGAGCTCATTGTTGGATCTGAACTTCGTGCAATCCTTCTCCCACGAAGTTACACAAAGGTAGAGTTCCTCTTCGTGCTTTTCCAGTTTTTCATGGTCGCTCATCCAAAGGGGCGCTGCTAACGCAGCCGAGAAGCTAGAGGGGAGTGCATGTTTCGACAAGGTTTGCATCACGATTGTCGCACTGATCTGCGCGCTCGCGCGCGGTTTCAAATCAAGTTCCCATCGCGATGTATGTCCCGAGATTCTTGTCGGCGCGGGGCAGAAGGAAAGCGTCGTCGTTCGAACGCGATCGTCTAGACCTTCATAGACAAAGGTCATCTCAGTCTCGGTGATTAACGGTTCGAAATATCGCCCACTCTTGCCGCGAATCATGCCACGCACCTGAAAGATATCCATGAAATCGGAGTCGTAAACGATTTCGACAACGAGGTGCACCGTCTCGCTGTGAAAGTTCTGGATCTGAAGAATGTCATAAAGCCTCTCACTCTCCAGGATCTGCTCTCTATGGAGGAAGATGGCATTGAGCGGAATGTCCAGGCCTTCCCCTGGCAAGCTGCCTTTCACGGTCAACTCCACGCGGTTCGCATAAGCAGCTTCGGTCGTCGCAGAGAGAACACTGGGCTGATGACCGTTAACCCGCAGTTCGAGCTGGCTCAGATAGCGGGTATCTTCGCGAAACAGACCGACATTCGGAGCGCCCGGTGGCATTAGGTTCCCTAAGCGATCTGAAACGAAAAACGTCTTCCCGCGAATCAGCGCCAAGCATTGCACGTTAGACAGATGAGGTTCTGTATAGACGAACCGAGGCTCAGGAGGCGCCGTGATCGGATGCAATCCCATGTTTTCGAGTCTAGCTTCTGCGGTAGGAGCATCGTTCATGCCGCGATCTCTTTGGCGAAGTCTCGCTCAATTTCTAAGTCAAGGCCACCGATCAGGATCCGTTCATAAAACTCGACGTAGCGTCGGACCATGATTTCCACCGAAAACCGTTCCTCTACCCAACCGCGCACGTTCTCCGGAGTGTATACGGTATTTCTTATGGCCTCTGCCATTTCCTCGGGGGAGGAACTGATTGCGCCGGATCTGCCCACGAAAACAATCTCCGGCACCGATCCGCCGGGGAAGGCAAAGACAGGCGTCCCGCAGGCCATTGCCTCAAGCATCACCAAGCCAAAGGGTTCGCTCCATTGGATGGGAAACAAGAGTCCGCGGGAACCGCCAAGCAGTTCGTTCTTCATCTCCAGATCCGCCTCACCCACATACTCAATGAATCGTCCATCAATGTGCGGTTTCACCATCCTGTCGAAGTAGTCGCGGAAGATTGGCTGGATCTCCCCCGCAATCTTCAGCGGAATTCCCGTCCGCTTTGCAACGTCAATTGCGGTATGCACGCCTTTGATCGGAGCGATCCTGCCAAGG
>JBEKVS010000075.1:0-19320 GCA_049513795.1 Occallatibacter sp.
AATGGCGTAGTGCTTGTTTCTCCGTATTTGAATCCGACCATCGACGATAACGCCGACCTGTCGCCCGTGCCGTGGATGATGACGCTGCCTTCGATTACCGCTGCGCACTTTGAGCGCGAGAAGAAGCTGACGCCGGAGAGCATGGCTGACGTGATTGCCTACACGCGCGGCGAGTATGCGACTACATTGCTCAAGGGCCATTCCGATCCAGACGCCGAGAAGAAGATGATCCAACATGTCACGGAGCTAACCGGCCTCGACCCTGCTTTTGTGAAGTACTCCGGCGGACGTATTGATACCGGCGCTTACCTGCGCGAAGCTTGGCGCGAACAAGGCAAGCTGGGCTCCGTGTACGACTCCAATGTCACGTCCTTCGATCCATTTCCGTTTGCGCCGGAGCAGCGCGCCAACGATCCCATCCTGGCCAGCATCATCGCGCCCATGACCACGGCGATGGTCGACTTCGTCACCCGCACTGTTGGCTGGAAGGTCGACGCGCGGTACAACGCCCTCTCGTATGAAGTGAGCCGGCTCTGGGAACGCGGAGGCGCCGACATGCGCAAAGGGGCTGTTCCAGACTTGCGTGAAGCCATAGCCGCCGATCCCAAGCTGCGCGTGCTCATTGTGCATGGCTGGAACGATCTCTCTTGCCCCTTCATGGGTTCCGTTCTTACCGTCGATCAAATCCCGGTCATGGGCGATCCCACGCGCGTTGCCGTTCACGAATTTCCAGGCGGCCACATGTTCTACACCCGCGAGAGCAGCCGCGCTGAATTGCGCAAAGATGTAATGGATATGTACGCCAAGCACTGAAGAGCGGGGATTTGAGATCAGGGATTAGGAATTAGGGGTCAGGGATCAGGGGTTCGCGATTGTCCGCGCTCTCTCAGACTCCTTGTTGACGGCTGCTGGCGCGAAGGCCGGCAGTCATTTCTATTGAGCACAGTGCAGAACAATCCCGATTCTTGCCATTGACTCTCTACCCGCCATTGACTCTCTACCCATAGATAAGCTATATATCGATCCATGGCCAAGAAACCCGATCTTTTACCTGGAACCCTCGACATGCTGATCCTCAAGACGCTGCAGCGCGCGCCCCTGCACGGCTATGGGATTGCCCTGTCCATCAAGCGTCTCTCTGACGATGTGCTGACGGTGGAAGAAGGTTCACTCTATCCCGCATTGCAGAGATTGCTCCTGCAGGGCTGGTTGAAGGCCGAGTGGAAGATGACGGAGACGAACCGGCGCGCGCGTTTTTATACGCTGACGGCTGCAGGGCGTAAGCAACTGGGTATCGAACTCACGCAGTTTGAGCAGATGATTGCAGCCATTGGCCGGGTCTTGCAGGATGCGCAGGAGGTTTAGATGAATGCGGTGATCCGTTTCATCAAGAGGTTCGTGTTGTTGTTCCAGCGGCGTCGCTTCAACGCCGATCTTGTCGAGGAGATGGCGTTCCATCGCGAGCAGGCCGAGCGCGCATTCATAGCCGATGGCATGTCGCCCCAAGCTGCGCGCTATGCGGCGATGCGGCAATTCGGCAATACGACCCGCATGAAAGAGAAGAGCCGGCTGGTGATCAGGTTTCGATTCGAGCAGACCCTGCAGGATTGCCGGTACGCGATAAGGCAGATGTTGCGCGCGCCTGGCTTTGCCGCAGCCGTGATCGGCACTCTAACGCTGGGGATCGGCGCAACCACGGCTATTTTCACGTTGCTGTACTCGACCCTGCTGCGCGAACTGCCTTATCCGGAAGCCGATCGCATTGTGAATATCCAGGACGTGCGGTTGCAAGGGCAGTCGACGGGGGGACTGGTCAGCGTGCCGCGATTCTTCGACATCGCCCGGCGGAGCAAATCGTTCGCGAGCGAAGGGTTCTTCTTCTTCGACGACACAACCTTGATTAACGGCGCTGAACTGCCCGTCGCAATCAAGGGTGCGGCCGCAAACTCCGATTTCTGGAATGTCTTCGGCGTGCGCCCGCTGCTGGGTCGCACCTTCGACGCGCGGGACGATCTACCGAATGCACCAATGGTGGCGGTGTTGAGTTACGCGGCGTGGGAGCGAATATTCGCCGGTGAGCCGGGAGTGATTGGCAAGCAGGTGACCATCGAACAGAAGTCGACGACGATCGTTGGCGTGATGCCCAGAAGCTTTAGTGTGCCCAGCGGCATCGACCTCTGGCGGCCTGCGCAAATAACGGATGCCAGTTGGGGCCCATACCGCGGCGATGGGGGGCGCTTCATCAACGTGTTCGCACGACTAACTCCGGGCGTGTCGATGGGGACCGCGCAGAGCGATATGCAGCGCATTGGCGAACAGCTTGGCCGCGAGTACTCCGCGACAGATGGCATCTGGCAGTTCCGCGCGAAGTCTTACCGGGACGATCTCTTTGGTGAATTGCGGCCGGCTCTCGTGGTATTGCAGATCGCCTCCGGGTTTCTGCTGCTCATCGCATGTTTCAATGTTGCCAATCTGCTGCTCACGCGGGCCACGGCGCGTCAGCGTGAGGTGGCGCTGCGGCGCGCGCTGGGCGCTTCGCAGGGTCGCATTCAACTGCAGTTCCTTACCGAAAGCACGGTTCTTGCGCTGGCTGGCGGCCTCGCGGGAGTGGCGCTGACTTATGCGATGGTGCGCACTTTTGCCATGCGATTGCCGGGTCGTCTGGGAGTGCCGGGGACGATTGCGATGAATTGGCCGGTGGTGTGGTTTGCGTTTGCGCTTGCAGTCGGCGCAGGCTTTATGTTTGGGTTGGCGCCGGCGCTGCAACACCGACGCGTGGCGCTCAACGCAACGCTCAAGCAGGGGGAGCGGCAACTGGCCGGTCGGGCAGGCGGCAGATTGCGGAATGCGTTCATCGCGGTGCAGGTGGGACTCTCGCTTGTGTTGCTCGTGGGCGCATCGCTGCTGGGTGAATCATTGTGGAATCTGCTCAAGTCGCCGCTGGGTTTTGTTCCGAATCATGTGCTGACGTTTCGCATTGTTCTGCCCTGGAATGCGCCGGCCACAACCATACGCAATTTCTACGCAGAGGTTCAGCGGCGGATTGAAGCGTTGCCGGGCGTAGCAGCTGCGGGACAGATCAGCGCCTTGCCAACTGAGGACTGGCACCGGCGAATCAACTACGATGCCGACTGGATGCCGGCAACCGCACACCATGACGCAGTCAACGTTGAAGGCCGTTCGATCTCCGGAGACTACCTGGCGGCGATCGGAACGCAGTTGCTTGCCGGCCGTACGTTGACCAGCGCGGATGCGAGCGCCAAAGTGCCGCCGGTATTAGTGAATCGCGCCTTCGTCGATCTTTACGCTCCGGGCCAGAACATCCTTGGAAAACACATTGTGAACGACGGTGGCCCAATGGAGATCGTCGGCATTGTGAACGACGTGCGCGGCACGGCCGGCTCGATTGCCGCCGCGACCGGACCGGAGATGTACTTCTCCGCGGATGGTCAGTATCCGGACATGAGGCGCTCGTTCATCGTGCGCACGCATGTGCCGCCCGAGCAGTTGATTCAGGGGATTCGCGAGCAGGTGCACCAGGTCGATCCGCAGCAGGCAATCGCGGCTATCGCCACCATGGATGAGCGGCTCGATCAGTCAGTGGCGCAGCCACGCCTGAACATGGTTTTAGTGGCGGCGTTTGCCATGATTGCACTGCTGCTGGCGTGCGTGGGAATCTACGGCGTGGTGGCGTGGTCGGTTGTGCAGCGGGTGCAGGAGATTGGCGTGCGCATGGCTCTCGGCGCTTCGCGCCCTCAGATCCTGATGCTGTTTGTACGCCGCGCGGCGGCGGCAACCATGATGGGTCTATTTGCGGGTACATGCACGGCGCTGATGCTGACGCGGCTGTTGCGCAGCCAGCTTTACGGTGTGTCGCCCGGCAATCCATGGATCTATGCGGTATCAATTCTGGTGCTGATTTTCCCCGTACTTTTCGCGACGGTAAGGCCCGCGCTGCATGCGGCTTCGGTCAATCCGGTTAACGCGTTGCGCTCGGAGTAGCGCGCGAGAGAAGGGATTCACTCGATGAAGACCATACGAAGGATGTTCAGCAAGCTCGCGATCCTTGCCGGAAGAAACCGGTTCCGTAGCGAATTGGACGAGGAGATGGCGTTTCATCGCGATCAGGCGGAGAAAGCATTTATCGCCGGCGGAATGACGCCGGAGGCCGCTCGGTATGCGGCAATGCGGCAGTTCGGCAATGCGACGCAACTCAAAGAGCGTAGTCACGAAATCGTCGGGTTCAGCTTCGAAACCGTAATTCAGGACCTTCGATTCGCGATGCGGCAGCTTCGCAAGAATCCCGGATTCGCCACCACGGCGATCCTGATCCTTGCCCTCGGCATTGCTTCGAGCGTCGCCATCTTTGCGTTCGTCAATGCGGCGCTGATCAAGCCGTTGCCTTATAGAGATTCGTCACGTCTGGTAGTTCTTTATGAAAGCATCCCCATCGGACCGAAGTTTCATCTCTCCTATCCCGACTATCTCGACTGGAAGCGCGAGAACAAGGTTTTCAGTTCGCTGAATGTTTATAACAATGGTGGCTTCATGCAGAAGACTTCCGCAGGTCTACGCCAAGCCGACGGCGCCAGTGTCAGCGACGGTTTCTTCAAGACTCTGGGCGTGAGTCCGGTCATCGGGCGCGATTTCTATTATGGCGAGGACAAGCCCGAAGCGCAACGCACCACGCTGCTGAGTTATTCAGCATGGCAAAAAAGATACGGCGGCAACTCGAATGTGCTGGGACAGACAGTGGTGCTTGATAGCAATTCCTACGTCATCATCGGAGTACTGCCCCGCGACTTCAGCTTTGCGCCTGCCGAGCCTGCGGATTTTTGGGCGATTCAGAAACAAAGTGGCTACTGCGAGACACACCGCGCCTGCCACGATCTCTTCGGCATTGCGCGTCTCAAAGATGGAGTAAGTTTCGCAACCGCCTTCGCCGACATCAAGACCATCGCGCAAAGGTTGGAGAAGCAGTATCCGGATTCGAATCGCGATCAAGCGGCGAACATGCTGCCCTTGACCGACGTGATTGTGGGAGACATTCGGCCAATTCTCCTCGTCTTGCTCACTGGTGCGAGTCTGCTGCTGTTGATTGCAAGTGTGAACGTTGCCAGTCTGCTGCTGGTCCGGTCGGAGAGCCGCAGGCGCGAAATGGCGGTTCGTGGGGCGCTGGGCGCATCGCCTAAGCGTCTCGTGCGGCAGTTTGTGACAGAAGGCCTGCTGCTGGCTGCGATTGGCGGCGGCCTCGGCGTGGCCGGCGCCGTGGAAGCCATGCACCTTCTTGACACGCTCATGCCCAAAGACATGCAGGCCAGTATGCCCTATCTCCATGGTCTCGGTTTGAATGGGCGTGTGGGCGTCTTCGCAGTCGTTCTTGCACTCCTGGCGGGTGCCTTGTTCGCGCTCGCACCTATGTCGCGCCTGAAGTTTGCCGAGATTCGCGAAGGGTTGTCGCAGGGAGGGCGCGGCGCAGCTGGAATCGTGTGGCGCCGATTCGGAGTGAATCTTGTGGTGATCGAACTGGCCACAGCCATGGTGCTGCTCGGCGGCGCGGGCTTGCTGGGCAAGAGCTTCTATCGGTTGCTTCACACCGACATCGGCATCCAGCCGGATCACGTTGCGACCCTGCGCGTTGCCGGCGAGAGCGGGAAGTACGACAAGGACGAGCAGAGGGTTGCGCTGGAGCGGGAGATCCTTCGCTCTGTTCAAGCTCTGCCTGGCGTGATCTCAGTGGGCATCACAACCAAGTTGCCCATTGAGGATGGCGACAACACAACGGGCATTCGCATTGTGGGCCGCCCTTATCACGGCGAGCATCAGGATGCTGCGATCCGGTCGGTGAGTGCCGGCTTCATGCCCACGCTGCGCGCTCAATTTGTGAGCGGCCGCAATTTTGCGGAGGATGAAGATGCGTCGAAGCCCAACGTAGCGATCATCAATGAAGCGCTGGCCAAGCAATACTTCCCGGGCGAAAATCCGGTGGGCAAACAGATCGCGTTCGATGAGACCGAGAAAACGCGCATGCTGATTGTCGGCGTCGTCCGCGATCTTCAGGAAGGCCAATTGGACGCCGCGCCGAGGGCGGCGATGTATCGTCCGTTCAACCAGAGTCCCTTCAGCAGTGATTTTGCCGTGCTGGTGCGGACCGCGCAGGACGAGACGGCGATTCTGCCCAGCCTGTCAGGCACGATTCACCAGATCGATCCGATGATGGCGATCTACGATCCGATGACCATGGGGCAAAAGATTCACGATGCGCCTTCTACCTATCTTCATCGCTCCGCGGCGTGGCTGGTGGGCGGCTTTGCGGTAATGGCGCTGTTGCTTGGCGCAGTGGGTCTGTACGGTGTGATCGCTTACTCAGTGAGCCAGCGAACGCGGGAGATCGGCGTCCGCATGGCGCTCGGGGCGCAACGCGCCTCCGTGTACAGCCTGATTCTCAATGAGGCTGGACGGTTGATCGCCGTTGGCGTGGCCTTGGGCCTGGCGGGCTCTCTAGTCGCGGCCATGCTGATGCGCAAGCTGCTCTTCGGCGTGCCTCCGTGGGATGCGTCAACGTTGGCAGCAGTGGCCATCATACTGGCGGTTTCGGCGCTGCTGGCCAGTTATATCCCTGCGCGCCGTGCCGCATCCGTAAGTCCAGTGGAAGCGCTCCGCGTCGAATAGCAAACTCGCAACGGCGCGTACTCCGTCGATTGCAACTGGCAATGGGAGGGTCCAGTGAATCTAATCGCTCGTTTCGTTAGGAAAGTCTCTTTGGTGTTTCGTCGCCAGCGGTTCACCAGCGATCTCGACGAAGAGATGGCCTTCCATCGCGAGCAGGCGCAGCGCGAACTCATTGCGGCGGGAATGACGGCGGAAGCTGCGCGCTACGCGGCGATGCGGCAGTTTGGCAATGCGGCGCGATTAAAAGAGAGGAGCCACGAAATTGTTGCCTTCAGGATCGAAACAGTTTTGCAGGACCTGCGATTTGCATTGCGCCAGCTGCGCAAGAACCCCGGCTTTGCGGCTACGGCAATTTTGATTCTGGCGCTTGGCATGGGCGCAAGCGTGGCCATGTTCGGCTTTGTCGACGCGGCCTTGATCAAGCCGCTGCCCTATGGCTCACCCAACCAGTTGATGGACGTGGCGGAGAGTTCCATATCGCATGGACGATCGAATCTGTCGCGTGCCGACTTCGACGACTGGAAGCGTCTGAATCACTCGTTCAGTTCGCTGGACGCATATGGCGGCGGCGGCTTTCTGTTGCAGACACCGTCCGGTGCAGTGCCCGTGCCGGTGGTTCGCGTGAGCGATGGCTTTTTTCACACGCTGGGCGTGAAGCCAATGCTGGGGCGGGATTTCTTGCCGGGTGAAGACCGTCCCGGCGGGGCGGGGATTGTCATGCTGTCGTACGGAACTTGGCTCGCGCGTTTCGGGGGGCGAAGCGATGTTGTCGGCCAGGCAGTGACTTTGAACGACAACTCCTTCACCATCGTAGGCGTGCTGCCGCGCGAGTTCTCCTTTGCGCCGAACGGACAAGCGGAGTTTTGGTTTCCATTGAAAGACCTCAATGGTTGCGAAAAGCGGCGCAGTTGCCACAATCTGTTCGCGGTGGGCAGGCTGCGCGACGGGGTCACGCCGGGACAAGCTCTGCAAGAGATGAAGGCTATCGCAGCGCAACTGGCAGCGCAATACCCCGAAAACCAGGGCCAAAGCGCCAGCGTGCAGCCATTCTCTGAGATCGTTGTAGGCAAGGCGCGTCCGATTCTGCTTACGCTCCTGGCCGGAGCCGGCCTGCTGTTGTTAATTGCCTGCGTGAATGTCGCCAGTTTACTTCTGGTTCGTTCGGAGTGGCGCCGTCGCGAGATTGCCGTGCGCGGTGCGTTGGGCGCAACGCCGTTACGCCTGATACGGCAATTCGTGACCGAGGCGCTGCTGCTGGCGGCCATGGGCTGCGCCGCCGGCACTCTTGTGGCTGGCTGGATGATGACCATGCTGGCGCGGCTTGTTCCCAAGACGATGATGGACGCCATGCCATTTCTTGGCGGCGTAGGCATTAACGCGCACACCGCAATCGCAGCAGGCGCAGTGGGGCTGGTGGCCGCGCTGCTGATGGCCGCAACCCCCGTGGTGCGCCTGTCGTTTCAAGACATCCGCGAGGGGCTCGGTGACGGCGGACGCGCCGCGGCGAGCACGTTCTGGCGGCGCATTGGAGCCAATCTGGTGATTGTCGAGCTTTCCGTGGCCGTGATTCTGCTGGTGGGCGCGGGTCTGCTGGGAAAGAGCCTTTACCGCCTCTTGCACGTTGAGAACGGCTTCGATGTGACCCATCTGGCCACCGTGCAGTTGGCCGCTCCTGAAAGCAGGTACGCCAAGGACGAGCAAAAAATAGCTCTCATGCGCGAGATCAATCACCGCTTGTCGAGCCTGCCAGGCGTGCAGTCGGTGGGTATCACCAGCGACCTTCCCTTGGGGTGCCTCTGCGACACCGATTGGATTCGCATTGTGGGCAAACCCTATCATGGCGAACACAATGAGGTGGACGAACGCGATGTGACGCCAACCTATTTGCCCACGCTCAAAGCCAAGCTGCTGCGCGGCCGCTGGTTTACCGAAGATGACAACGCGTCGCAGTCGCACAAGATCATCATCAACGAAGCGCTGGCCGAGAAGTACTTACCCGGCGAGGACCCAATCGGGCAAAAAGTTGGGACCGGCGATCTTGACCCGAAGTCGATGCGAGAGATTATTGGCGTGGTCGGAAACGTGCGCGAAGGCGGGTTGGATGAGGAGCTATGGCCAACAGAGTATCAGGCCATGTACCAGGGCCCTGACTCCTTCTTTGCCGTGGTAGTGCGCACCACCCAGGACGAGAAGGCGGTGCTGCCGGTGCTTGTGAAGGCATTGCATGAGATCGATCCGAATCTGGGCACTTATGGTGAAACCACCATGACCGATCAGATCGAGGGCTCGCAGACCGCGCTGATGCACCGCCTCTCAAGCTGGCTCGTGGGCGGCTTTGCGGCGCTGGCGCTGGTGCTGGGCGTGGTCGGCTTGTACGGTGTGATCGCCTACTCGGTTGGCCAGCGGACGCGGGAGATTGGCGTGCGCATGGCGCTCGGCGCACAACGCAGCTCTGTCTATCAACTTGTGCTGGGCGAGGCGGGAAGGCTGATCGGAATCGGCGTGGCGATGGGGTTGGCTGCGTCGGTTGGCGCCGCGATGTTGATACGCAAACTGCTCTTCGGCGTGGAGGCCTGGGATGCCGTCACCTTGATGAGCGTCGCGCTGGTGCTGGGAGTCTCAGCGATGGCAGCCAGCTACTTTCCCGCGAGGCGGGCAGCGTCTGTCAATCCAACCGAAGCCTTGCGGGCGGAGTAAATGCGCAAGGCTACAGCGGAACCAGAGTCGATTTACCTGGAAGCAATCCCGTCGAGTGCCTTTTCATCAATAAGACGCAACGTTGAAGGCAATCGCAAAGGCGCGTCACTCTGGTTCCGCTCTAAATGATGCGCAAAAAACGGTCCTGACGAAGCTGCGCGCCGGGGAAGATCATCTCCAGGTTTCGCGCCCCGATCGACTTGGCCACAGCCTCGCCCAGAACCTGGCGAAAATCGGTGGTTACGGCCAGGTCGCGGCCTTCATTGAGCTGCTCGTTCTCCAGGCCCGGCCAACGGCCATAGACCTTGCCGCCTTTGACGTGCCCGCCGAGAACGAACATCGCATTCGCGTGTCCATGGTCGGTGCCGCCGGTTCCGTTCTGCCGAGCGGTGCGGCCAAACTCCGACATCGTCACCAGCGTGATGTTCTCCGCTTGGTCGCCCATATCGTTCCAGAAGGCTGCAATGGCCGACGAGAACTCGCGCAGACGGTCGGCGAGCTGGCCGTTGACGCCGCCTTGATTCTGATGCGTATCCCAGCCGCCCACATCCGTGAAGGCCGCTTCGACGCCCAGATTCGCCTTGAGCAGCTGCGCAATCTGCTTCATGTTGTTGCCGAATTCATTGTTGGGATACGCGATGCCTGCAGCCGGCACATACTGTGCCGGATTCGCATCGCGCAGCATCTTCACGGCTTCGAATGTTTCTTCGCCGGTGGCATGGAAGATCTGGTCGCCGCTCTGTCCATACATGGCTTGGAAAGCATTAGCGGCGGGCGAGGGAGTTGGACCGCGGCCGCCGACTGCGAAGCTGTTTACGCTGGAGAGCGCGATGGCCGGAACCGTACCGGCTAATGTGCGTGGGATCTGTGACCCGAGGGCCAGAGCCCGGAATGCCGTGTGCTCCTGCCGGTGGCGCAGGTCTTCCTCCTGCAGCGCCCGGTTGAGCCAGCCATCTTCGGTGCTCTTGATGCCGGGTGTGCCCGACTCCATGAAGTCCTGCGCATCAAAGTGCGAACGCGACATGTCCGGCGACCCGGCCGCATGCACCACGGCGAGATGGCCCTCGTCGTAGAGAGCCTTGAACGGCGCCAGAGATGGATGCAGACCGAAGAAGCCATCAAGATCAATCACTTGATTCTGCGGAATGGCGATGCCCGGGCGCATGGCGTAATAATTCTTCTCGCGGTAAGGCACGACTACGTTGAGGCCGTCAGCGGCGCCGCGTTGGAAGATGACCACGAGCCGCCGGCCCGGCGCTGGCGCAGCTTCGGCCAGCACGGAGCGAACCAGGAAACTCGGGATGGCTGACGTGCCTGCAATCGCCAATGCACCGTTGCGCAGGAAAAACCTTCTGTTGATCGGCACAGAGAACCTCCCTCAATCTTTCTGACTCATGTCAGCGGCGTTGAAACTCCGGTGACCCAAGCAACAGTCCCGCGAGCAACTGATCCTGTCTTTCCAGCGCGTTCGCAGCTTGCGCCGGATTGACAGGCCTGGCTGCGGCGGTCACCGGTCTGGCGCTCTTTTCAGTCTGCGCGTTCTGCGCCTGAATTTGCGAGCTGAATTGATCGAGCACAGCGGCGCGCGTTGAACTGCCGACGCCACCAGCAACAAGCAGCGTCTCCAACCTCTGCTCTTCGGACTCGGGCGTGGGCGCGGTGAAAAGCGTTGCGCTCGCGCCATCTGGCTGCGCGAAGCTGCGCGTGACGGTTCCATCATCCACCCTGGTCACCGGCGACTGATCCTGCGCCGCCTCCGCCTGTGCGCGCCAGTTAATGGCCACTCCCTGCAGTTTGTTGGCCGCCAGCGTAAGCGCAAAGTTCATCCGGTTTACCAGCGCGCCGGTGCTTACCCAGTCTGACGCCTCCCACTTGTAGCCCGTGGGCGGCACGGCGCCATAGAGCGGCATGCCCATGTCGCGCAGCGCGTTCACCAGCGGCTGCATGTTATCGATCGACGCATTGCTGGCCCGCGCCGCCGAAGCCACAAATTCAATGGGCGTCTTGATCTTGGCGCGGTACGCGTCCGGAGCCCAGAACTCAGCGGAATGGAACAGCGTCTTCAACACGGCCGAAATATCGCCGCTGCTGGATAAGTAAGTCTTGGCCATGCGATCGACCAGGGCCTGCGGCGGGTCATCGCCCACAAAGCGGATGGCAAGTTTACGTGAGATAAACCTGGCTGTCGCGGGACGCGTGGCCAGCATGTGCAGCAGTTCGCGGCCTTCCTGCTCGCCGTGTTCTTTGATCTTCTTGCCCAGCACTTTCTTGGTTCCTGGCTCATGCCGGTTGTCGTCGAATTTGAAGGCGCCACCGCGGCCCGGCTGATCGACCGTCCACCCAGTCAGCACGCGGGCTACTTGCGTCACATCCGCCTGCGTGTAGCCGCCGTTCACGCCCAGCGTGTGCAGCTCCATTAACTCGCGGGCATAGTTTTCATTCAGGCCTTCAGGGGCTGTCTTTTTATCGGGCCGTCGAGCTGCGGCAATCTTCGCGCGCTCGGCGGCGGGAGAATCCGGACCTATGCTGCTCGAGTTATCCAGATAGAGAAGCATCGCCGGGCTATGAGCCGTAGCTTCCAGCAGATCTTCAAACTTGCCCAGCGCTCGAGGCCCGATAACATCGCGCTCATAACTCACCAGATAGTAGGGAGTCTCGTCGTTCTTATGCAGATAAACATTGAAGTGATTCAGCCAGAAATCAGTCATCACTTCCTGTAACTGCGCATTCGAATATATATCGCGCGTCAGGCGTTCTGCCGTCAGCTCATCGGCAACCACGCGCTGCGGATTCTCGAGTGCGGCCAGAAACTCCTTCTGCGCTGGATCGAGTCCCGCCACAAGCTGGAGGCGCTGCGGCCCCTTCAGTGCCTTGCGAAAGCTGTCGAGCTCCGCCTGCGGCATGGCAGCAAGACGCGCTACTCGCGGCGCGGGAGCAAGAAGCAGTACGCGGGCAATCTGCGCTTGATCCGGCGTCGGTTCCTCGGGTCGCGAGCTCGCAGTTTCCCCCGCAGACTCCCTCGTCGCTTCCATGGACCTCATTTGTTCCGTCGCGGCTATTGCTCCAGCAGATTGCGGGAACGATGCCATTCCTGCATCCGTACCGATCGCCTGGCTGCTCCCGGATTGCCCTGCGAGAGCCGCGCCCGGCATGGCGGCATTGTTGGCCAACGCGGCCACTTGCTGTTTCTGCTGCGCCTTCTGCTGCTGGCGATTCTCGTAACGCGCAATCTCATTCCTGTAGATCGCGCCTTCCGCGCCGCTCGCAGGAATGGGAACCTTGCCGTCGACTGCCTGGCGGATGATGCCGTTGCTGGGCAGGCGATAGAGCAGGTCTTGCGGGCTCCGCTGCATGGCAGGGAAGTCGGCGAGGTGAGCTTCGAGCGTGGAGTTATCGATGGTGTCGGGATGCAATTGCTGGGCGAACCACGTCTCCAGTCCCGTCGAACGAACGGCCTCCAGATCGCCGGGCCGGGTGCCGAATGTGAATCGATTCAGCGCATGAAGAATTCGCTCGTCGCCTTGTAGCTGTCCTGCCTGGTATGGCTGTCTTCGAGCGGCGCGGGCCGTGTCCGGCGTGCCTGAAGTTGCAGACGCCTGTCCGGCAATCGGCGCTGAAGGCGAGAGAAGACTGAGCGCCATTGCCCCGGCCAGTGCGCGCCTCAAGCGATCTGAATCACCCATGGAAGGCTCTCCCGTGCACTCTGGTCTGCTGGCTGGGGAAGACATTGTCCCCTTTGTACAGAGTCCTCTTGTTCATCGGACCCTGCAATAGCTCGAAAGTTGCTGGAAGAAACGCGCGAGACAGGTAGGGTGACAATCAATCGGGGTCAAACCGGTACAATTTAGACGACTCGGACATCCACCTCAAATCAGTAGCCCCCCAAAGGAGATTTGCCGCCATGAAAGTTACTTCCGGCGCTATCCTGTTTGCCTCGCTGGGCATTTGCATTTCTGCCAGTCACGCCGCTTCCGCAAGCCGGCCGGCCGAGCCCGCACAAAGCTCCACGCACGCGCCGGAGATTCGTTACGAAAGTTTCAAGCTCGGCAACGGCTTGCAGGTCCTGCTGCACGAAGACCACAAGCTGCCCATTGTCTCCGTCGACATCTGGTACCACGTCGGCCCCATGAAGGAGCGGGCCGGCCGCACCGGCTTCGCCCACCTCTTCGAACACATGATGTTCGAGGGTTCCAAGCACGTGGGGGAAAAGGCTCACTTCAAATATCTTGAGGCTGCCGGCGCCACCGACATCAACGGAACAACAAACTTCGACCGCACTAATTACTTCGAGACCGTTCCCGCCAACCAGCTGGAGACAGCGCTCTGGCTGGAGAGCGACCGGATGGGTTTCCTTCTCGACACACTCGACCGCGCCAAACTCACGAACCAGCGCGATGTGGTGCGCAACGAGCGGCGTCAGGGCGAAGGCACTCCTTACGGCGTTGTGGATGAAGAGATGTATCACCAGCTCTTCCCAAAAACGCACCCTTACTACGCCGATGTGATCGGCTCGCACGCGGATGTGGAAGCGGCGCGGCTCAACGATGTGCGCGAGTTCTTCACGCAGTATTACGCGCCCAACAACGCCACCATGGCCATCGCCGGCGACTACGATCCGGCGACCATCAAAGCGCTGATCGAGAAGTACTTTGGGCCCATTCCAGCCGGGCCGCATGTGGATGTCACCGCGGTGACAACGTCGGCCATCACGGCCGAGCGCCGGACGGTGGTCACGGATACTGTGCAGCTGCCCAAGGTGATTCTTGCCTGGCTGGCCCCGCCGGCGTTTACGTCCGGGGATGCGGATGCGAATATTGCCGCGAACATTCTGGGCGGCGGCAAGTCGAGCCGCATGTACAAGGAACTGGTCTACAAGCAGCAGATTGCGCAATCGGCCAGCTGCTACGACGACTCCGAACAACTGGTCTCGATGTTTGAATGCGACTTGATCGCCAAGCCTGGCGTTACGCCGGAAAAGCTGGAGGCCGAGGCGGAAAAGATTGTCGATGCGATGAACGCTTCAGGCCCGGCCGCAGAAGAGGTTGAATGGGCGCGCAACAAGATTGAGACGCGGCTCATCTCCGGCCTGCAGCGCCTGGGCGGCTTCGGCGGCGTGGCCGACCAGCTCAACTATTACAACCAGTACACCGGCGACCCAGGCTATCTGCCCAAGGATCTGGCGCGCTACGACGCCGTAACTCCCGGCAGCGTGCAAAAGGTGGCCCAGGCTACTCTTGGCAAAGATCACCGCGTCGTGGTCTACGGCATTCCCGGCAAAAAGGTGTTGGACGACGTGCCGCGCAGCCCCGAGGACACCGACGCCAACGTGAAGATCAATCCGCAACACACGGCGGAGTTTGAGGCCGCTCAGGCCTGGCGCGCCACGCCGCCTGCGCCGGGGCCGGAGCGTGCCTTGGTGCTGCCCAAGCCCACCGTCTTTACGCTCGACAACGGGCTCACCGTCTACCTGGTCGAGCGCCATGAGCTGCCCATCGTCTCCGTGCAATTGCTCACGCTGGCGGGCGCGGCCGCCAATCCGCCAGACCGGCCGGGCCTTGCCGGCATCACTGCCGCCCTGCTCACCGAAGGCACGGCGAAGCGCTCCGCCGAGGAAATTGCCAACCAGGCCGCGCTGCTTGGCACGGATATCAGCGCGCAGAGCGGCAACGACAGCGCGCAGCTTGGTATCTCGCTGCTTTCAAAACATGTCGGCAGCGGCCTTGAGCTTCTTGCCGACTCTGCCCAGCATCCTGCTTTTTCCGCTGCGGACCTGGAGCGAGTTCGCACCAACCGGTTGACCGCGCTGTTGCAGCAGCAGGACAGCCCCATTCAATTGGGACTGCGCGCCGGGTCGCTGAATCTGTACGGCGCAGCCAGTCCTTACGGATACGACGCGCTGGGAACGGCCGCTTCTCTGCATGCCATCACTCGCGAAGAGGTTGAAACCTTCCACGCCAGCCACTACGTGCCCAAGAGCACGCTGCTCGAACTGACTGGCGACGTAACGCCCGCCGAGGCGCGCAAGCTGGCCGAGGAGACTTTCGGCAAGTGGACTTCGGGCGCCGAGCCGGCGACGCTTCCGCCCGCTCCCACAGCTCCCGAGCGCAAAATCCTGCTGGTGGACAAGCCGGGATCGCCGCAGACGGCGCTGCTTGTGTTCGGCGTAGGCCTGCAGCGCAACTCGCCCGACTACCCGGCCGCCACGGTGATGAACACCATGCTGGGCGACCTTTTCTCCTCGCGCATCAACATGAACCTGCGCGAGCAGCATGGTTACACCTACGGAGCCCGGTCGTTCTTTTCGTTCAATCGCGGCACGGGGCCATTCATCGGCTACGCGCTGGTGCGCACCGATGTGACGGCGCCGGCAACGGAGCAGATGTTCAAGGAACTCGATGGGATCCATACCAAGCCGCTCACCGATGCCGAGCTGCGCATGGCCAAGGATTCCATCATCCGTAGCATGCCCGGCGACTTTGAGAGCGCCGGCCGCGTCAACGGCCAACTGGCTAACTTGTGGCTTTATGGCCTGCCTCAGGACTACTACACCAAGCTGCCAGCGCAGATTGAAGGTGTGACTTCGGCCGATGCGCAAGCCGCGGCGGCTAAGTACATTCATCCGGAGAACATGCTAGTGATCGAAGTCGGCGACAAGTCCAAGATCGAAAGCGGCTTGAAGGATTTGAAGCTGGGGACGGTGGAAAGCTGGAGCGAAGGGGGAGGGAAGTAAGCCGCCCGATTTTCTTCGGTGGTGTTGACAGCAATTCTGGTGTCACGGGTTTGGATTCTTAGACTTCGGAAGGCAGGAGCTCGGGCTAACGTTTTTGAAAACGCCGCTGAAAGTGCCACAAAAGGTGGCTTTTCGCATGTAACATGCCTGCTTTCTTCTGGCTGCAAAAAGTGCCGGGTGGGGTGGGATGTCTGAGGTTTCTGAGTTTTTTCCCGGCCTCCCTCTCTGCTACTCAATTGTGCGCTGGTAGGTCGAAATTATCTGCAAGGTGTGACCGCGCGGAGTGCCGCTCACTCATCGCGACAAAACTGCGATGAATGGGGCACAGATTTCACGGCCGTGGAGAATTCGAAGATCGACCGCCGCCTGCCCGCGGTTGTTGCCATCCGTAAGTTCTGCTAGGCGTTCGCCCGCTTACAAGCTAAGAAATCGTCCTCGTTCCACTTATCATCTTCATGCACCTCCCAGGTGACGGTGAATGCATCGGCCGAGCTCACTTTGTAGGTAACGCGGCTGATGGGAAGCGGCTTGGCTTGTGAGAAGCCCTCGTAACCTGCCTGCCCGGTCATCGTGAGCGTAAACGACTTGGCCTGCCATCCCTGTCCGGTCAGCAGCGCATATCCTCGGTTGTCGCCAACAAAGGCCACAATCTCCTTCTTAACGCGGTCGTAGCCCATCAGGAAGTCCGCGTCGTAACCCACCGGCTCAAGGTCTTTCTGCGCCAGGTCGATCCACTTGCCATCGGAGACCGTCTTGCCCTCGTAGAGAACACGATGGGCGTGCGATACGCCTTTGTCCGTAAAATGTCCGTTGCAACTCCACTCGCCCGTGAAGGCAAACCCGTCAGGCCCGAAGAGCGGCGACTGGGCGAAGACCGACGCCGCGCATAACAGTGCCGCCAGAGCTGTAACCAATCGAAACCTGAACTGCAAGAACATAATGGACACCTCCTGGCTCAACGCTATCAGACTGCTTAAGACGCCTACGGTTTTGCTGGAAGAAGTTACAGGGGAATTACATTTCAAGCCAGCTTGCGAGACTGGGGCAAACCGCAGACGCGGGTTCCTTCTACCCGCCGGATTGACTGGACACCTCGGCGGTCCTACTTTGCATGGCGATTCTCCCCTGCAATATTAGCGCCCTCTCCGAGGCGGAGAAGTTCGAGCTGCTGGATTCAAATCCTCCCACGACGTCACGGCGAGAGGATCTTTCTCGTACTTCGCGCCGCGCCGAATGCGCTCTGAGAGAACCTGGAAGCGCGTCCTCAAGCAAATCAGTCCGGAGCAGGCGGAAGAGCTCGATTGCCGTGGCCGACAAGTACATTCACCCCGATCACATGTTGGTGATCGAAGTCGGCGACAAGGCCAAGATCGAAAGCGGCTTGAAGGATTTGAAGCTGGGGCCGGTGGAAAGCTGGAGCGAGGGGGGAGGTAAGTAATTCCGATTGAATTTAGAACCAGCGCTGCTTGGAACGGAGTGGCCTTGGAGTCAGGACGAGTTGGGCCATAGGGATTGAAGCGACTTCTACCGTCAAAGGCTGATGGTCTATGGGGATGCTCGCGAAATCTTGGATGGCGACAACAGGCCCGGAATACGGGTTTCCGATCAGAAGGGTGACGTCCCTGCGCGTCTCCCCCGCTACTTCAAATTCTTTCTCTTTCCAAAGCTGAAATCCTCTGGCCGATATGCTCAGCTCGTAAATCCCTGCGTCCAAAGGAACTTGGACCTGACCGGCCGAATCAGTCGCCGCATCAATTCCGGTTTCGTCGGATGAGCGGTGGATCTGAATCCGAGCACCCGGCACGGCCGCCCCACTGGCATCAGCGACTCTGATGGAGAGGTGTCCAAACGGAGATTGCGTGGTCTGGACTTCAGTTTCGGGGATGACGCATGGCCCCGCGCAGGGTCCGGGGCAGGTATCGACCTGCAACCTAGCCGTGATAAGTTGGTCCTGCTGTTGCAGGACTTCCAAGGATTTCGTGAAAGGGCAAAAGCCGGGGCTCTTCACGAGCAGTCGGTAGCTTCCCATCGGCAATTCGAATTCGGATTTACCAACTCCGTCCGCCTCTGCAGCTAAGGTCGCATCGTGCGAGGTTGGTCCCCCGACCTCGATCATCGCCTTGGGGACGGAGGCGCCGGTCACATCCGTCACTTGAATTGTGAGTTTTGTCTTCGGACTCTGCTGGGCAAGGGCAGCATCGAGAGGGATCAGCGCGAAAGCTATCCAAATCCAGCGGCGGATCATTGCCGGCTAATTCTAGCAGGCCTTTTTGGCCGGTGGCCAGGGTCCTGCGGGCGGCTTCTGCCTCGATGAGAGGGTGCCCCAGGTCCCTCGCCTTTGGGGACCTGGGAGTGCAAGGACCCAAGCTGCCGCTCTCATGATTTTCCCTCGACATCTGGTGTGATTGGTCGTACCCTTCCCGGTGATGCCACGAGGACTTGTACGCTACGAGCACACGGGGAACTTTCATTTCGTTACCTTCAGTTGTTTTCACCGTTTGCAATATCTCGGCACGCCGGGTGGACCACTTCTGACCACCCCCAAATGAATGGGTGCCCCATGTCTCGTCTTTGAGACATGGGAGTGAAGGATGTCGGCATGACAAAGGGCCTCGTCCGTTACCAGCAATGCGGGTCCTTCCACTTCATCACGTTTAGTTGCTATCGGCGGCTGCCCTATTTGGGCACGGCGCTGGCGCGCAATCTCTTCGAACGGTCCCTCGAAGTCATACGAGTCCGTTACCATTTCTTTGTAGTCGGTTATGTCCTGATGCCGGAGCATATTCACATGCTGGTGAACGAGCCGAAGAAAGCCTTGCTCTCGAAGGCCATTCAGGCACTCAAACTGTCCGTGTCCGTGCAAAGCCGCGAACGCCCCTTTTGGCAGGCACGGTATTACGATTTCAATGTGCACACGGAAGAGAAGCGCGTAGAGAAGCTAAGATACATGCACCGCAACCCAGTGAAGCGCGGACTGGTTGAAAAACCGGAAGATTGGCAATGGTCCAGTTTTGGCCACTACGCAACCGGCAAACCAGGAACCGTCGCGATCGAGTCCTTTTGGACGCAGGCTCGTAGGGACCGGCTCATTGATCCCAGGTCTCAGAATCGAGACCTGGGGCACCCTCAAATCCGAGGGAGTTGAGATCTGGACCATCCGCCCTCGTTTCTTCCGGCACAAACATGACGGCGCAATTCGTTGGTTCATACGGTTGGAGTAT
>JBEKVS010000076.1:0-19112 GCA_049513795.1 Occallatibacter sp.
CCCCTTGCGTAGGGTGCGGGCGGGCCCCCAATACAAGAACTGGGCGCAGTTGGGCTAGCGTCTGATGCCTGGTCAATTCGCTGTTCGCCCGTTCTGCTCTGGCGCTGTCTTCGATCGCCTTGCGCTGTGCGTCCGAAACCGCCGATGAGGCGATCGCGGCTCTGACCTGCTCTTCAGCGGCCAGCGCAGCCCTCTCCGAAACCACCCTGAGTTGCTCGGATACCTCAATCTGTTTCCTGGCTGCAAGAGCCTGAGACTCAGCGGCCTCGGCCTGGCGGTCAGAGGCTAGCGCCTGCCTATTTATCGCGTTGAGGGTGCGGAGCAACACGAACGCCGTGAAGCCGCTGAGGATTGTTGCGGCAATGACGCCAACTGCCGTGGCGTTCTGGCCATTCGTGACCCAAGACCAGAACCCAGAAAAAAACTCCCAAGCGGCACGAGCAACGTGATTGTAAAGCGCCGTCATCGTCATAAGATTAGCAGCGGGCGTGCAACACTATCCCAAATGTTCTGATGTTGGTAGAGCCGTTCAACGATCCGATTTGACCGTTCAGCCGCTCATTCCGCCATTCGCTGCACGAACATTGGGTTGACCAGCCTGCCCGGTTACCCTAGTACTGGCTATCTAGACGCGAAAGTTTATCGCCTGGAGGCCAGGGCCGAGCGACATGAGCCGGCAATTCCAATCCCCTGAGGAGACCGCAACACATGCCCAAAGCGATCAAGTACGTCGAAAAAGCAGCCGTCTACGCCGCCAAGGGCGCGTGGGTGGTGTATGAGCGGCTCAACCGCATCAGCCCCAACGCCTCGTTTACGCCCAAGTGGGCCGACAAGCCTCTGCAGAAGTCGTGGCAAAAAGAAAAGCCGCCGCTGGGCTGGCCGCGCACCACGGACTCACTCTGCCCCAAGTGCGTGCCGGAGATCCGCAAGCTGATTCTGGACGGCAAGCTGCCTCACGAAGTGCTGCTGAACGAGAAGGTGGGCGAGATCAAGGCGCAGATCGTTGAGCGCGACGGCAAGATCATGATGATCAAGGATTGCCCCAGGCATGGGCACTTTGAAGACGTGATGTCGATCGACACGGCATTCTTTAAACATCTGGAAGAGAGTTTTCCCGGCCGCGACATGCGCGCGCACAACGACGAGAAGCTGCACAACCACGGCACGTCGACCGTGACCCACGGCCGCGGCTCGGTGCTCACCATCGACCTGACCAACCGCTGCAACATGATGTGCGACCCGTGCTTCATGGACGCCAACCAGGTGGGGTTTGTGCACGAGCTGACTTGGGACGAGATCAAGACCATGCTCGACAACGCCATCACCATCAAGCCCAAGCGGCAGATGAGCGTGCAGTTCTCGGGCGGCGAGCCGACGCTTTCGCCTTACTTCCTGGACGCTGTGGCTTACTCGCGCAAGGTGGGCTATAACTCGGTGCAGGCGGCTTCGAATGGCATTGAGTTTGCCAAGTCGAAGGAGTTATGCCGCGCGGCTGCCGAGGCTGGCCTGCGGTATGTCTATCTGCAGTTCGACGGCATCGGCAACGCGGCTAACTCGCACCGCAAAGTGGGTAACTTGTTCGACGTAAAGTTGCAGGCCATTAACAACCTGCATGAAGCCGGCGTGGATATTGTGCCGGTGACGACGATTATCAACGGCATTAACAACGAGCAGGTCGGGCATATCATCCAGTTTGCGCTGGATAATCCGAAGAAGATCAGCTTCCTCAGCTTTCAGCCGGTGAGCTTTACGGGACGCGATGAAGAGATTACGGACGAGCGGCGTTTGGCGCAGAGATACACGTTAAGCCACATGGCGCATGACATCAAGAATCAGGTGGGCATCGGCGAGCCCGAGCGCGACTGGTTCCCGATCAGCTTTATGAGCACCTTCTCGGACTGGGCCGACTTGGTACATGGGCCAACGGCCGAGTGGGGCCAGCTTAGCTGCGGGTGCCATCCTAACTGCGGCATCGGCATGGCGCTGATGATCGACAAGGAGACCAAGGAGTCCGCGCCCGTCACTGCATTCCTCGACATGGGCCGCGTGGCCAAGGATCTGGCCAAGGTCAACGATGCTTCGCGCGGCAAGTTCCTGTCCACGCTTGGCCTGGGCCTTTCGCTAATGAGGAACTACGACCCCTTCCAGGCGCCTACGCACTTCAAGATCACCGACATGATGAAGAAGATGGACAAGACCTTCAACGCCACCGGCAAAGACTACGGCAGCGTGAAGGGCGACCGCACGATGGACGACATCAAGAAGCGCCGGGCGGATCGCTGGAATTTCCTGTTCATCGCCGGCATGTGGTTCCAGGACCTGTTCAACTACGACTTCCGCCGCACCGAGCAGTGCATCATTCCGTATGCGACTCAGGAAGGCGAGATCAGCTTCTGCGCGTACAACACGGGCGTGGGCTGGCGCAACATCATCGAGAAGATGCACATGACGTCGACGCTCACCAAGTGGTATGAGGAGCACGGGCGGCACGAGATCTTCGCCGGCGGCAAGAAGGTCTCGATGACCAACGTAGGCCACGAGCTGAACCTCAACATGGAGCACGTCAACGCCGAAGCCAATCACACGCTGGATGATCTGGGCATCGCCAAGAACGCCCGCGAAGAGAAGATCCGTGCACGTGATACAAAGACCACTGCGGACAAGATCAAAGCCGAAGCCGAGAACGCCCGCATGGCCAAGCTCTACCGCGAGCATGTGCTGGGCGAGAAGCCGATCGATGGGCTGGTGAGGCTGGACTCGATTCGGCCAGCTTCGAACAATGCGGCATCGCCGATCAACCGGCAGACGGAAACCGAGCCCGTAGCCGGCGACTAACTCGGCTCAGTTACTAAGAGCCAGAAAGGCCGTTCCTCCGGGAGCGGCCTTTCTGCGTGGATTGACAGAATCTGGCTGGTGCTGTTGGGGCGAAATCGACGGTCTGCGAATCACAACTCAATCGCCCCATTTCCTTCCGACGGCGGGACGAAAACGCCGCAAGCTATTGTCTCGACGGTACCCGCTTGGGCATTGTCAATCGCGGCGGAAATATCTTCGATGTGTGGCCGGATTACCGGCCAATTGCGGACAGAATGAGAACGGCAAATGGGCGCCCTCCGAGCCGCTGCTGCTTGTCCATGTTCTTGTCACCCGTCAGAAAAACGTCGAAGCGCTCTCGCTCGATCAGTTTGAGAAGATCGCCATTCTTAATACCGCCCCAATGCATGCTAGCTAGCTACGGTATGAGTCTCATGCATTGGCAGGGATCGCGTCAGCTTGGCCGGCACATCTTCGTCGAAGAGAACCTTCAACGCTGCGCCTGGAGCTGATGCTCGGTGCGGAAACGGAGGATAGCTTTGATTGCTTCGAGGCCAGCTTCCGGGTAACAGTCGAGGGTCTCAGCAAGGGCCTCGTTGTGAGGCAATCCCTCGGCCCGAAAAGCGTCGTAATTCCCGAGGATGGCTTCAACCGGGAGCCGGGTCCCTTTGAGCAGCGGAGCGCCGCTCACCTTGCCGGGGACGACCTCAACCAAGGGGTAATCTGTCCAATCACGAATGGCTGTTCCCATTTGGCTACCTCGGTTCCATCGTAGTCCTAGTTCAGAGAAAGGTTAAGCGGGGCAGAAGAAATCGTCCGCCCGCGTGACTTCCCGTCTACCAGACCTCCAGCGCAAACTCCCGATACTGAAGCCCGTACCCTTCAAATTGAGCCACCAGGGTTCCTTGCAAGGAGTGCGGGCGGAGATACCAATCGCACACCCATGAGGCAAAAACGGTGGAGATTCCGCTATCTGAGTGAGATAGACATGCACACAGATACAGTTTGCCATTTGAGCGAAGAGGTTTGCCGCGTCGCCCGCGCACAATCCAGTTGCCGGATCGGCCCCTGCCGGTGGATGATTCGGTTGCGGCTCATGCGAACGTTCAACGCCTCACCAACACGCGGAGACACCATGCGCAAGACCATCCTCACCCTCTTTCTGCTGGCCTTCTTTGTGCCGACACTGGGGCCGCTCCTTGTCGCACAGCAGCCCCTCAACAACGACGCCATTATCAAGATGGCGAAGGCCGGCCTGTCGGACGATGTCATCATCACGTCGATCAACGCCAATCCCGGCACCTATGACACAACCACCGATGGACTGATCGCCCTCAAGAAAGCCAAGGTCAGCGACAAAGTGGTCTCGGCCATCATCGTGAAGAGTGCGGGCGGAGCGCCAGCCACTGCTCCAGGCATTGCCGGCGGACTCGGCGAGAGCGGGGCGATCTCCGGGGTCCCGGCAGGCGTGGATAGTGTGGGTGTCTACTACCTTGACCCGAGCGGCGGCTGGCAGGAGGTGCCGGCGGAAGTTGTGAACTTCAAGACCGGCGGCGCGCTCAAGCACATCGCCACCGTGGGCATCATTAAAGAAGACATGAACGGCGATATCGCCGGCAACCGCAGCCGTTTGACGCTCAAATTTCCGGCTTCCTTTATCCTCTACGTTCCTGAGGGAACGTCGCCCGGCGAGTACCAGTTGCTGCGCCTGCATGTGAATCCTGACAACCGCGAGTTCCGCTCCGTGACCGGCGGCGTGGTGCATGAATCGGGCGGCGCCAACAATGCGACCGTTGAATTCTCAAGCAAAAAGCTCGCGCCGCGGGTTTACCAGATCACCCTGGGTACCGAGACCGGTAGAGGCGAATTTGGATTTCTTCCGCCGCAGGATGCAGGTGCAGGAAAGAGCATGGCGAGTTCGGGGAAGATTTTTACGTTTTCGCTGGTTTCGCAGTAAGCCAGGCTGCTCCTTCTGGATCGCCCTGGCAAAGCGCAACGCCCTCCGCCTGACAAGGCGGAGGGCGTTGCAGCGTTGATGGCTTCTTATCTTCTTCCGGCCTTGAAATGTCTCTTGCCTGGAAGCTTTTCCATGAATGCACGTGATTTCGAGTTATTAGAATGCGAGACGTTGAAGAGAACTCACTCGCCGATTCTGTTCGGACAACGATTTTTCTTGCGCGAAACTCGATTCGGGCGGATGATTCTGATCTACCTCCAACCAAGTTTCATTTGTCGCGGAAGACAAGGAGACACTGAATGCGCAAGGTCCTTCTGGCATTCGCGTTGCTTGGGCCATGCATCGGTCTAATCGCTCAGCAACCACTCAACAACACAGATATCATTAAGCTCGTGAAAGCCGGATTGTCGGATGACTTCATCGTCTCCACGATTACTTCACAGCCGGGAAACTACGACGCGTCTCCGGAAGCAATCATCGCACTGAAAAACGCTGGAGCCAGCGACAGAGTCATGTCAGCAGTTGTGCAGAAGGTGGCCGGGACCGCGGCTGCCGCTCCTCCTCAAGCAACACCGCTGCCAACGCCGGTCGGTGCCCCGGTTGCAGCGCCTGCAGATGTTCCGGCTCCGGCGGTGCCGGCCGGCGCCAAACTGGTATTGGCTGAGGGAACCGATGTACCTCTTGTATTCGATCAAGACCTTAGCTCGAAGACCGCCGCGGAAGGAGATTCGGTCGCATTTGTTCTTTCAGAGGATATTAAAGTCGGTAGTGTTGTCGTCGCGAAGGCTGGGAGCAAGGCCTTTGGCGAAGTTACAAACGCGAAGAAATCAGGAATGATGGGCAAGGCTGGCGAATTGAACGTTCGGTTGGACTATTTAAAGGTTGGAAGCTTCAAGGTTCATCTGCGAGGAGCCAGGGGAAAAGAGGGGGAGAGTGGCACGACGGGCGTTGTTGTGCTCACGGTTCTCTTTGGGCCGATTGGATTGATCAAGCATGGTCAAAACATAGATATCAAGAAGGGAACGGCGATGAAGGTCTATGTGGCCGACGATATAAGCTTACCGCCGGCGATATAGTGACCCAAAGCGGTGGGCGGCGGGGCACCGCGTGAATCGAGTTGTGCCGAGGGCGGCTTAACCTGCAGGAGAACGCGGGATGGAAGAGATTCGAGGTTTCCCGCCCTTGAGCCAGAAAAAAGCTCAAGGATGGGGCACCAGGCGACCACGTTCCCCCTCCACTTCAACCTCATTCGGCGTTTGGCGACCATTGTCACACGCAGAGCATGCACGGTGAGGTGTTAGGGTATCTCTGACGGCCCATGCACAGACGCACACGCAGATCGCTCTTCATCCTGGCCGCGGTTCTGGTGTTGCTGGCCCTGGCTGTCTTTCTGCGCTCCAAAGCTCCGCCCGAGGCGGCGCGGCTGCTGCCGGAGTCGGACGGCATTCTCTACATCAATCTCAAACCTGTCCGCTCATTCCTGCACAAAGGCCTGAAGCCGCCGCGCCGCGTACCCGAGTACCAGGAATTCGTTGACGCCACAGGCGTTGACTGGGAGCGCGATCTGAACCAGGTGGCCATCGCCCTGCATCGCATGCCCGATCCCAAGGGTCCCAATGGACCGGTCGCCTACTCCATGGTCCTGGTGGGCAACCTGACCGGCAGCCGGCTCAACGCCTGGCTCGACACGCATGCCGCCTCGCGCGAGTCCTATGCCGGGCACACCATCTATTCCATCCCATCCGAGCAGCGCACGGTGCGTGTGGCGCAGATCGGCTATGACATGCTGGCCGTCTCCAACACTCCGACGCCGGAGCAGATTCACTCCATGCTCGACCGGCATCGCACGGCCGCGCTGCCCTTCGCCGGCTCCACGCTGCTCACCCAGCATTATCACGAGATCCCGCTTCTCTCCATTGCCTGGGGCGTTGGCCAGATCGGGCTGCCGTTCTCGGAGAGCGGTGCGATTCACGTTTTCGGTTTCTCTCTGCCTCTTGAAGACGACTCCACCATTATCGCCAGTGTCACGCCGGGCTTGTCTCTCGGCGGCGTGCTCAACGTGAAAGTGGAGGAGATCGCCCCCACAGACGACGTGGCCATTCGCCAGGCCGCGTCCATCGCCACTCTGATCACGCTGGCGCGGGGATTCACGGCTCCGCTCGCTACGACCGCGGAAAACATCGGCCTCAAGGAGTTGCTCAAAACTGCCGCTGTGACGCAAAAGCGGAATCGCGTGGTGGTCGGCGCTTTTCTCACGCCTTCCGTGCTGAGCAGCCTGGCGCAGGATGACAGTTCGCTGAGTGTTCAGACGTCCAACCCTAATCCGGCAGCTTCAGAGAAGTAGCTGCAGCGAAGTATCTGCGGAATGCTAGAGCCGGAATGCTAGAACTGAAATGAGCGAGTTTGGGTATCTTTGTGTGTAATCAGAAAATCATGAAGCCGATTAGATCCCGGATGCGTCCAACCAGCAGGTGATTTTGTTCGAGCTTAGGCGTTTATCAAATCCCATCCCTATGAGAGGTTTGTTTCCATGATTCGCATGCCCATGTTTCGCATGTTCAGGATGCGCACGTCTCCATCCTCCTTCTACGCTCTCGCTGCTGCAGCTTGCGCATTTGCGCTCTTGCCGTCCCTCTTCGCACTTGGTGCCAACTCCTCACCGCAGCAAGCCGCACTCACCGGTCAAGCCGCGTTTACCGATGCTCTGCACGAATCGCCCGGAACCCTTCGCCACCTCACCTGGGCTGATCTGCCCGCGCCGGCGCCCGATCAATCGGTCGATAACGGCCCCACAGTTGTCCCCCGTCCGCCCAACGCCTGGCCGATTGCGCCAAAAGGCTTTAAGGTGACGCTTTACGCAACCGGCCTGGACAACCCGCGTCTGTTGCGCACGGCGCCCAATGGCGATCTGTTCCTGGCCGAAAGCCAGCCGGGCATCATCAAGGTCTTTCGCGGCGTCGACGCTGAAGGTAAGCCCAAGCAAGTTTCCGACTTTGCAACGGGGCTCAATCTTCCCTTCGGCATCGCGTTTTATCCCGCTGGCCCACACCCCAAGTGGCTCTACGTGGGCAACACCGATGGCATTCTCCGCTTTCCCTACACGGTGGGCGACCTGAAGGCGGCGGGCGCGCCCGAGCACCTGTTTGAAGTCCCCGGCGGCGGACATTTGCGCGGCGGCGGCCACTGGACGCGGGACCTTGCCTTCTCGCTCGATGGCTCCAAGTTCTTCGTCTCAGTGGGCTCGCTTTCGAATGTCGACGATGCCGACACCCACCCGCTCGAATTTCATCGGGCCAACGTTCTGGAGTACACACCGGACGGCAAGTTTGTGAAGATCTACGCTTCCGGCATCCGCAACTGCGTCGGCGAGGCCATCAACCCGACTACAGGCGAGCTGTGGTGCTCGACCAACGAGCGCGACGGCCTGGGAAACAACCTGGTTCCCGACTACGTGACGCATGTGCAGGAAGACGGCTTCTACGGCTGGCCGTGGTATTACTTCCACGGACCTTCGGGCGGCCTGCAAGACCCGCGCCATCCCGGCAAGCATCCCGAGTTGCAAGCCAAGGTGATCACGCCCGACATTCTTGTGAATCCCCACTTCGCTTCGCTCGAAATGCTGTTTTACACCGGCTCGGAGTTTCCTGACGGCTACAAGGGCGACGGCTTCGCCGCCGAGCACGGCTCGTGGAACCGCGCCCAGCGTTCCGGCTATGAAGTGATTCGCCTGCCCATGAAGAACGGCCACGCGACGGGTGAGTATGAAGACTTCCTTACCGGCTTTACAAACGGAGACGGAACGGTGTGGGGCCGGCCTGTGGGCGTGGCGCAGGCCAGCGACGGATCACTTTTCGTCTCCGACGACGGATCGAAATCGATTTGGCACGTGACCTACGTTGGCAAATAATCAGCGCCCGAGCCTTCGGCCCTTTTGAGTTGCCAACTCTATCGCGTCACGACCCTTGGGTGCCCCATCCTTGCGCGCTTATTGCGCAAGGGTGGGAAGCCTGAGACCTGCGCGAGTCAGAATTAGGAAACCACTTTACTTGCACGCCCCATCACAAGCCGCTGAGATGGCCATGTTGGTGATGGTGTCCCACTCCTCCTGGGTGATCGCCGGCTGCGGATATACATCGATATAGACCTTGTGCACCAGCACCATATCCTTTGCCGGGAGAACCGTAATGTATTGGCCGGCCGTTCCGCGCGCTTCATAGGCGCCCTGAAACGGCGTGATGTAAACCCCGCCGGTAAATGGTCCGCCGTCCCACGCCCACCACATCAAGCCGAATCCCCAGCGCTCTGGAGCTCCGAGAGAACGCAGGTAGGGTGGATTCATTTCAATGAAGGGCGTGGTGTTCGATGCCGATCTGCCCACCCAGTCGATGGGAACGAGTTGCTTGCCGGCCCAGTTGCCGTTTCTGAGCATCAGCAGGCCGATGCGGGCCATGTCGCGCGTGGAGAGGTACATGGCGTATTCCGGATGTATCTGGCCTTCGTGAGGGATCTTTTTCTGCAGGCTGCGATCGAAATCCTGCATCTCGGTCGGCTTGGCAAGATCGGTTTCGAGAGCGTCGTAGATGTTCTTCCCGGTGAGCTTTTCAAAAGCCGTTCCGGCAGCGCCGAAATCCCAGTCGTTGTAATGAAAGTACATGCCGGGAAGTTCTGAGCCGCGGTGGGGCTGCGAGGCGACGATAAAATCCCGCGTGGGAGGCACGTCGTCAGGCAGCAGGTAGATGCCCGACCGTCCAGCGAGGAGCTGCTCGAGCGTCGCGCTCTTCTCGCTGGGCAGGAAGGGCCGATCCGGCTCGGCGAGGCCGAGCTGCTCAACGGTCTTGTTAAGGTCGATGGTGTTGTCTGCGACATACTTCCCATACAGAATCGAAAGGATGCTCTTGCGCACCGAGGCAATCTTGCTGACCTTTGCCGTGTCTCCATAGCTGAAGATCATGTGGCCGTGGACGATGATGACCATCGCCGTGGTCGGTCCGGCAGCCAACCACGCTCGGAGAGCATCCAACTTCTTCGAGGAATAGCCTTCCGACTCAGGCGATACAAGCTGCCAATCCTTGCCGGGAAAATCGGGCGCGGATTGCGCGAAGACGGAGCGGGCGGCAAGATTGAAGAGCGAAGCCGCGGCAAGAGCAAGGCTCACGGCGGTTTTGTTCACGGCAGTCCCGCTCCCGGCAGTCGGGGGGCGATGTGCTCTTTGCGATGGCTTCTTGAAATTCATGTTCTCTTGAACTCCCCGAGCTGTGTAATTCCCGATGATCGGGCGGCAGGTCGTCAACAATATTTTCTAACATCGATTTCGTTGCCGCGTCTCGATCGGGCGGAAATCGAACAACCAAGCTCCAAGCCTCATGCTGTAGACTCCAACCTTGTCAACCATCCCCTGATCTGAGGTAGCAATGGCAAATGTACTTATCACCGGCACCAGCAAAGGTATCGGCCTCACCACGGCACTCATGCTTGCGCGCGCAGGGCACACCGTCTACGCAACCATGCGCAGCCGTGACCGCGTTGAGGAACTGGCAGAAGAAGCAGCGCAGGAAGGTTTGCCCATCCACTACTCGGTCATGGATGTGGACTCCGATGACTCCGTGGCAAACGGAATTGGCGAGATCTACAAAGGAGCCGGCGCCATCGACGCCCTGGTCAATAATGCCGGCGTGGAGCGCAACGGCTCCATCGAAGAGCTGCCCATGGCGGATTTTCGCGCGGTGATGGAAACCAACTACTTCGGCGCTGTTCGCTGTATCAAAGCAGTGATCCCGCACATGCGCCAACGGCGCGGCGGCTGCATCATCAATGTCACATCGGTAGCCGGACGGGTTTCCACTTCGCCGCTCGGCCCCTACGCCGCTACGAAGTTCGCGCTTGAGGCGCTCAGTGAAGCTCTGGCCCAGGAGATGAAGTTTTTCAACGTGCGCGTGGCCATTGTCGAACCGGGAATCATCGACACACCCATGGCGCAGGGAATCGGGACTGGAATTGCCGCGCCGCAATCCCACTACCCGCAGCAACGTCGAATGGCTGCCTACTTTGCAGCAGCACTCAAAAATCCAACCCCGCCTTCGCTGGTAGCTGAAAAAATCAAAAGCATCATCGAATGCGCCGCGGACGATGCAAGTTTTTGGCAGCTTCGTCATCCGGTCGGTCCCGGGGCAGTGCCGCTGCTCGAGTCGCGCAAGGCCACCAGCGATGAGGCCTATGTCGCCCTGCACGCATCCGACGACGAAACCTGGTACACAGTGATGGAGAAGAACACGGGCATGGCTATCAGACCCAAGAACTGAGTCTGCGAAATATAGATCATCCACGCGAAAGCGGCTCTCAACAAACGAGAGCCGCTTCCGTTTTCAATCGAATTGCTATCTACCTAACTTGGTAGCTTGCGAACTTAGTAGCCCGCGGAATCTCCGTCGAGCCTGGCCACCTGAGCGTAGGTGATGCGCAGGTACTTGTGCGGATTCACCGGCACATTGTGAACGCGAACCTCATAGTGCAGGTGCGGTCCGGTTGCGCGCCCCGACTGGCCAACATAGCCAATCACCTGGCCCCTGGTCACATGCTGACCCGGCAAAACCGCGATCGAGGAGAGATGGCCGTAGAGTGTTGAAACTTCATGTCCGTGATTCAGGACCACTTCCCGTCCGTATCCGGCGCCCATATGCGCGCTGCTCACGTCTCCATCGGCCGTTGCCCGCACCGGCGCACCATAAGAAGCACTTATGTCCACGCCCGCATGGAAGGCGCCTTCGCCGTTGAATGGATCTTCGCGCTCGCCAAAGCTTGAGGTCACCGGACCTTCAATGGGCCACATGGAGGGTGCGTCCGCCAACTGCGTCCAATCGCCTGAGAAGGCAGGGGTCAAGCCGCCTTCAAGCGCGCGCGAAACCTGTCCGCTGAGCGCCTGCGAGCGAAGAGCATAGAACTGATCGAGCGACTGCTTCACCTGCTGCTGGCTCACATCGTCTGTCTGGGCCAGGGTGGCTGGAGTCGGAGCAGCTGCCGCAGTGGCAGCCGGCGCAGCTTTGGCCGTTCCCAGCTTGTTCTGCTTCAGCCCATAGAGCGACGCCACTTCGTTGGCCAGCGCACCCAGAGAGGCGACCTGCACATCGCGGTCGTGGGCAATCTGCGCCATCTGCTTATAGTCTTTGCGGAGATTTTCCCGATCCTGGCGAACCTGGTTGAAGCTTTCTGTTTTCAGCAGCATTCGGGTGTACGAGCCGGCCAGGCCGACAATCGTAAATGCGCCCACCAGTGCGGCAGCCACAAACCCGTAGGCATAGTGAAGGGGCAGGGGAATCTTCCTGAGGCTCCCATCTTCATCGCGTGCAACGAACAGGATGTAATAGCGTTTGCGCAGCATTTTAGCCTTTCATCCCTGCAACCTGGCAGGGCCGCAATTCGCCGAGTCCTTGACCAAAGCGCGAGCATGGGCCGATTGGCCCGTGAATGAAGCACCCCTTGATGGGGCAATGTCCTTTAGTGCTCATCAAGGCTATCAAACCGCTCTTGGCAGGGTCAACGAAATCGTAGACGAATTCCTCGCGCGTCCCGGTATTCGAGTCCCGTTACTGAAGTCCCGTTCCACAGCAGGGTTAGATTGGGAAAACGGCGCATGGGTTTACTTTGCCTCCTCAATCGCTGGATCTTTCGCTATTCATTCCACTCAGGCAATGATCCTTCACGGGAATTCGCGCGGATGCGATTTGTCTTTGCCTGCATCAGACTCCGGCTAAAAAATTCAGTTCAGAGTTCGGTTGAGAATTCGCCTGTTCAAGCCCAAGCGCCGTTGCCTGTTCTTGCCCTATCCTCAAGAAATGCCGTCTCGTCGCATCGATGCCCGCCACGACCCCGAACGGGGCGAACTTGCCATTATCCGGCATATCCGGCGTCAAGCCGCTCAGACCGCCAACTCAAGCCTTCGCCTGGGCATTGGGGACGACTGCGCCCTGCTCCGCCCTCGGCCCGGGCAGGAACTGGCCGTCACCACCGACCTCACCGTCTGCGGAACGCACTTCCGCCTTGACTGGCACACGCCGGAGTCCGTCGGCCACCGCGCTCTGGCGCGCGGACTCAGCGATCTGGCCGCCATGGGGGCGCAACCTGTCGCCGCGTTTCTTTCTCTGGGCCTGCCGCGCGACCTGGCCCACCCCCAAGGCCGGCGGACCGGCTCGGCGTCTAAATGGTCCTCGCCGTCTGCGTGGTCGTCGACATGGGTGGCCCGCTTTCTCGATGGCCTGCTCACTCTTGCGGCGGCTCACAAAACGCCGCTGGCCGGTGGCGACCTTTCCGAAACGCCCGTTCCCCTGGCCGACTTGGTCCTCATTGGGTCTGTCCCGGCCGGCAAGGCGCTGCTGCGTTCAACCGCCCGCCCCGGCGACCTGCTCTATGTAACCGGCTCACTTGGCGGAGGCGCCGCGTCCCTGGCTCATCTGGCCAGATTGGCGAAAAAGGCAAAATCCCAGCCAGACGGGTTGAACCCAAAACAAATACCCGATGACCTGCGGCCGCTTGTGGAGCGGCATCTGTATCCGCAGCCGCGCGTCGCCCAGGGACTGCGGCTCAGAGTTGCAGGCCTGGCCTCAGCGGCCATCGACCTGAGCGACGGCCTCTCCACCGACCTCACCCACCTGTGCGAAGAATCTGGCGTGGCCGCGGAGATTGACCCCGCCCGGCTGCCGATTCACCCCGGCGCAAGCCTCGAATACGCACTGCATGGCGGAGACGACTACGAACTTCTGTTCACCGCACCGCCCGACACCCGAATGTCGAAGAAAATTGCCGGAGTCTCGATTACCAGCATCGGCCGGATCCTTACTTCGCGCGCGGGCCGCCCTACCGTGACGACGCTCACCTCACAAGGCCCCCAGCCGCTCAAGCCCCAAGGTTGGGAGCATTTCTCCTGACCCTCGTCCCGCTCAGCGTTCAATCAATAAGCCAGCGTGAATTGCTGCCGCAAATGTTTAGGGTCCTCTAATTCATCCACCAGCGCAATTGCATAGTCCTCGGCCGAAATCCGGCTCTCGCCCTTCTCATCGGTCAACAGTTGCTTGCTCCCCAACCGAAACTTCCCCGTCCGCACGCCTGGCTGGATAAATGCCGCCGGACTCAAGTAGCTCCAGTCCAGGCCCGACTCCCTCAACAGCGGCAGAACATTCCGGTGCGCCAGTGCAATCCCCTTCCACTCTTCGGGAAATTGGGGCGTATCCACCAGTTGCACTCCCGGCGCGACCTCCAAACTGCCTGCGCCGCCCACCACCAGCACCCGCTTGACGCCAGCCGTACTCAGCCCCTCCAACAAGGACCGGGAGGCTGTCAGCAGCATGTCCGGCTCAGCGTGCGGGGGAGCATAGGCGCTAATAGCCGCTTCAGCCCCTTGCGCCGTGGCCGCAATGCTGGCCGCATCGGTCACATCGCCCTTCACCACCGACACTCCCGGCACCTTCACCTTCTCTGGATTGCGTACAACCGCCGTTACTTCATGCCCCCGACTTACCAGCTCTTGCAGAATCCGGATCCCAATCATTCCCGACGCCCCGTACAGTACAACCTTCATGCCCCACCTCCCTTGAGTTTTGTTTTTGGGTAGTTGGCGTCGCTCGGTTTCCCGCTCATCACCATTTCCAATAATTCAATTAGGCGCTAGAATAGAGCAAGTTTCAAGAAGATACTAGTAAGTTTCCTGGTCACCTAGAGGAAACCATGCCAGCCCTATCCGTTACGTTTCGTGGTGACGCCTTCGACTCCAAATGTCCGACCCGCATGGTTCTGGATCAGCTCGCCGACAAGTGGACTGTCCTGGTCCTTGGCGCTCTTGATTCGGGCCCGGTACGATTCAATGCCCTCAGGCGCCGCCTTGATGGCGTGTCGCAAAAAATGCTCGGCCAAACCCTGAAACAACTGGAGCGCAATGGCCTCGTGGACCGCCGCGCCTTCGCCACTGTTCCAGTCACCGTCGAGTATTCGCTCACCCCGCTCGGTGTTGCCCTAACCGCGCCGGTCAACTCCCTCCGCGAGTGGGCCGAAGCTCACATCGGCCAGATGCTGGCAGCCCAGCAGCGGTTCGATTCCGAAGGCCAACGGCCATAATGAGGCGCGCTTAGCTTGGCACTCGCGCCGTCCCTCATCAAGCGTCTATCATGTTGATTGCCATGACCAACATCATTCCCCGCGTCCGGTTTGCCCCGTCGCCCACCGGCTTGCTCCACGTCGGCAACGCGCGCACGGCGCTCTATAACTGGCTTTTCGCGCGCCGCACCGGCGGCCTTTTCTTTCTGCGCATCGAAGATACTGACCTGGAGCGCTCCGAAGCCCGCTTCGAAACCCAGCTCATCGAGGACCTGCACTGGCTCGGTCTCGACTGGGACGCAGGCCCCGGTTCCATCATCGAGCCGGACACCGGCGACCACGGCCCCTACCGGCAATCCGAGCGCCTGCATATCTACGCCGAGCACACCGACCGCCTGCTCGCCGAGGGCAAAGCCTA
Organism: Occallatibacter sp.; assembly: GCA_049513795.1. GTDB lineage: Bacteria > Acidobacteriota > Terriglobia > Terriglobales > Acidobacteriaceae > Telmatobacter. The sequence continues at coordinate 15,270 of JBEKVS010000076.1, forward strand.
CCGCTGTTTTTGTACTCCTGAAGAGCTTGAGGCCGAGCGCGCCAAAGCAGCCGCCGAGCGTGCCCCCCAGGTTTATTCCGGCCGCTGCCGCTCGCTGTCCGCCAGCGAGATCGAACAAAATTTGGCGGCCGGCAAGCACTTCGCGGTCCGCCTGAAGATTGAGGACCATCCTCTCCGCTTCCACGACATCGTGCGCGGTACGGTGGAGTTCCCTGCCGAAGTAGTCAGCGACCCGGTGCTGGTGCGCAGCGCCAGCGGAGTCTCCGCCGGCGTGCCGGTGTATAACTACGTGGTCACCATCGACGATGCCCTCATGGGCATCACCCATGTGATCCGCGGCGACGACCACATCTCGAACACGCCCAAGCAAGTGGCCATCTACCAGGCCTTCGGCTGGCCAATTCCAGAGTTCGCCCACCTTTCCACCATTCTCGGCGCGGACCGCGAAAGGCTCTCCAAGCGTCACGGTGCTACAAGCGTCTCCACGTTCCGCCAGATGGGCTACCTGCCCGAAGCTGTGGCCAACTATCTTGCCCTGCTGGGCTGGGGCGCGGAAGATGGCAAGACGGAGACCTTTACCCTGGCCGAACTCGTCCCAAAATTTTCGCTGGAGCGAGTGACCCCCTCGCCGGCCGTCTTCGACTTCGACAAGCTCAACTGGCTCAATCGTCACTACATCAAACAGGCCGACCCGGAGCGCATCGCCAAGCTGGCCGAGCGGCAGTTCATCCTGCAGGACCCGGGCGTTTTTCCCCTCTGGACCTCGTCGGAGCTCTATACGGCTGAGACCATCGCCCTGCTCGCCAGCCTCGATCCTCCGATCCACCTCGACATTCCTTCCGCCGAGCAGATCGCCGAGCGCAAGGCCTGGTTCGCCAGCCTTCTGGCGCTGTTTCTGCCTCACGTCGATCACCTCGCCCAGCTGCCCGTCAAATCGGCTTTCATCTTTGGTATCGACCCCGACGCCGCGCATGCCAATCCGGAGAACGCCGCAATCCTCTCAGCCGACTCCGCCCGCTCCGTTCTCAGCGAGTTCGCCAGCCGCGTCCGCACCCATAACGGGTTCATCACCCCGGCGGACTTCAAGGCCTGGATGGACGACATCAAGGCCGCCACCGGCGTCAAGGGCAAGGAACTCTACCACCCCATCCGCATCGCACTCACCGGCTCTCATTCCAGTCCGGATTTCGACAAGATCATTCCGCTCATCGAAGAGGGAGCGGCGATGGGCCTGGCCATCCCCACCATCCACGACCGCATTGAGCAGTTCGTCGGAGTTTGAGTTCGCGTGAACGGTGTCTACTGGATCTACGGCCATGCCGTCGCACCGCTGACTCCTCCGCCGCCGGGACTGGCAGCGCTTGCGCCCATGCCTCTTGCAGTCGTCCTCTGCCCGCGCGGTGGCGCCCAGCTGCATTGGGAGATGAAGTACCTGCAGCGCTCTGGAGTCCGGACGCTTGTCTCGCTTCTCAGCGACGACCAGGTTGAAATGCTTGAGCTCCAGGAAGAGGAAATGCTTGCCAGGCGGGTAGGCATGCAGTTTCTCCGTCATCCGATCCGCGATCACCAGCTTCCCTCCGACCCGGAAGCCTTTCGAAGCTTTGTTGGAGGACTGGCGCGGCTGGTGCGCGAAGGCGAGCCGGTCGGCATCCATTGCTGGGGAAGCATAGGCCGCGCACCCGTCACTGCTGCATGCACTCTCATCCATCTTGGGTGGAATCCCGCAACAGCTCTGGCCGCTGTGGAGGCCGCGCGAGGCTGCCCGGTACCCGACACCGAAGAGCAGGAACACTGGATCCTGAACTACAAGGCCGGCACATGAATGAAGCCGGCCGCAACCCGACGGTGGACTTGACCTTCCCGCACCGTTGGCAGGCTGAGATTCTTCCTGCGCGGCCACTCATCCTGCCCGGAAGGCACTTTGTTTATCCCGCGCAGGCTGAAGAAGTCGAGCGCGGCGCTCTCGAAGTTCTCATTCGGCCTGCTTCATCCGGCCAACCCGCGCGCCAGGTTGATGTCTTGAAAGGGCATGACTTTAGTCGTGCCGATATCGCGCCAAAATCGGAGCGGGCTTTAGCCCCCGAGGGAAGTCTTGCTGCGCATACCGCGGAACGTTCGCCGACGCCGGAGTTTCTCGCCACGTGCGCGCTCGGATTCCGCGATCCTGCGGTCCCGACAGGCATTTGGTCGTGCCCAAATCCAGACGAAATCTGCGCCGTCTCCGGCGGCTACGCCTACGTCATCGATGCGACCGATCCGAGTCGCTTCACCATGGTTCCCTACCGCCCGGTGCTCCAGGCGCTGTCGGTTCCAGCCGAAGCCCTGCTCCTCTTCGTGAGCCATCACGCCATTCTCGCCTGGGGCGTTGGCGGGAAGGAGTGGCAATCGGAGAAACTTTCCGACGAAGGCGTATCCATCACGTCGATCGAAAACGGCCAACTCCATGGCCAGGGCTGGAGCATGTTAACCGACAAGGAAACCCCTTTTTCTCTCGAATTGAGCACCGGTCTGAAGGTCAATCCGCGCGGCTGATTTTCATTGCCGGCGATTTTCTCATTGATTCCAGTGCCCGCAAGCGCCTAGAGTGCTGAATATGAAATCGAGCGACCGTCGCACATTCCTCCGCAACGCGGCATCCCTTGCAGGGGCATTTTCCGCCAGCAGTCTTTTCAGCCAGGCCCACGCCGCGGACTTCAGCGCCGCCTCACGCGCCGTCGCCCATCTCGGGCCCGCAGACGTCGCGCAGAACGAAGACTTCTGGGCTGTCATCCAGCGCTCGTATTCGGTGAACCCCGACATTATTAATCTGAACAACGGCGGCGTCTCGCCCTCGCCCATCGTGGTGCAGCAGGCTGTCGAGCGTTACAACCAGCTTGCCAATGAGGGGCCGTCGTATTACATGTGGGGCATTCTCGACCAGGGCCGCGAGCCGCTGCGCGAGAAGCTTGCCCGCCTGGCCGGCGCCAAGCCCGGCGAAGTGGCCATCAACCGCAACTCGACCGAAGCGCTGAACACCATCATCTACGGACTGCCCTTAAAGGCCGGCGACGAAGTTATCGGCACCAAGCAGGACTATCCGCACATGATTGAGGCCTATCGCCAGCGCGCCGAGCGCGACGGAATTGTCTACAAGCAAATCAGCTTCGACTTTCCCATCGAAGACGACGATGCGATTGTGAAGGCTTATGAGCAGGCCATAACTCCCCGCACACGACTTATTCATGTAACGCACATGATTAACTGGGTGGGTCAGACCATGCCGGTAGCCAAGATAGCCGACATGGCGCACGCGCATAACATCGAAGTTATCGCCGACGGCGCGCATTCTTTCGGCCTGCTGGATTTCAAAGTGCCCGACTTACATTGCGATTACTTTGGCACCAGCCTGCATAAGTTCCTCTCCGCGCCCATAGGTACGGGCATGATGTGGGTCAAGGAAGACAAGATCGAAAAGCTCTGGCCCTTGGTATGCAATGGCACGCCCCACTCCGCCGACATTCGCAAGTTCGAAGACCTGGGTACGCGCAGTTTCCCCATTGAACAGGGCATCGGCGAGGCCATCAACTTTCACGAAGGCATCGGCAGCAAGCGCAAGGAGCAGCGTATCGGCTACCTGAAGAACTACTGGGCCTCGCGCGTGCAATCCATCCCCAAGGTCAAGCTGCATACCTCGCTCAATCTCAATTACTCCTGCGCCATCTGCGGTGTCTCCATCGACGGCATGACGCCGGGCCAGGTTGCTTCTGCCCTTTTTGATAAGTACAAGATTCACACCGTGGGCATTGTTTGGGAAAATATCAGCTGCGTGCGCGTAACTCCGCATGTCTATACACCCATTCCCGA
>JBEKVS010000077.1:0-19054 GCA_049513795.1 Occallatibacter sp.
GCGGGGTGAAGGAGCTTTATTACTCGAACGGCGGCATGATCGATATGGATAAGCAGCGAGTTACTCCCGACGGCGGGTTGGAAAGCAAAGAGGCAGCAGCCATGGGCATGAAAGCCAACCTGCTGCCCAGCTTTCCACTTGTGGATCATGCCGAGAGTGCTTACACCTCGGCCGACACGGGCGGCGATCCCATGACTTCGGCGAACATGCGGAACTGGATGGAGTGCGTGCGCTCGCGCAAGACGCCGAACGCTTCAATCGAAGCCGGGTATAACCACTCGGTGGCGTTGTGCATGAATATTGCCGCGATCCAGACTGGTGAAAAGGTAACCTTCGACGACAAGACACAGCAGGTGATCGTGGGAGGGAAGGCGTATGAATAGGCTTCTCGCGCTGTGCCTGGTTGTGGCGGGGCTGGGGTTAGTTGGGATTGCCTGCGCTGCGCCGCCGGCCAAGGGCGTGGCGGTGGTTGCGGATGAGGCCAATCGGCGCGTCGACATCACCATCGACGGCAAGCCCTTCACCTCCTATATCTGGCCCACTTCGCTCAAGAAACCGGTTCTCTATCCGCTGGTTGACGACGATGGAGTCACGGTCACGCGCGGCTATCCGCTTGCAGCACGCGCCGGCGAGCGAGTCGATCATCCGCATCACGCCGGGCTCTGGTTTAACTATGGGGACGTGAACGGCTTCGATTTCTGGAATAACTCAGATGCAATCAAGCCCGCGGACCGGGGCAAGATGGGCACCATTGATCACACTCGCGTGGTTTCCACCAAGAGCGGGCCGGATCGCGGAGAGCTGGTTGTCGATTCTGATTGGGTTGCAGGGGATGGCAAGGAGATTCTCAAGCAAACTACGCATTATATTTTTTCGCGTCACGAGAATGCCCGAGTTATCGATATGGTTGTAACTCTCTCGGCCGTGGACCGTGCTGTCTTCCGTGACGACAAGGAGGGACTGCTCGGCATAAGAGTCGCGCGCTGGCTTGAGTCTCCCGAAGAGAAAGGCGGCGTCTTTATGGATGCGCACGGAAATCCCACGCCGGTGGATGCTGCGCCTGCGCTCGCCGGCACGCCTAACCCCGCGACCGGAAATTACCTTACCAGCGAGGGCGCTCAAGGGGGCGCCGCATGGGGAACGCGCGGCAGATGGTGCTCGCTTACCGGCCACACAGGCGATCACACGGACGAGATCGTCATCCTCGACCACCCGGGAAATCCAGGCTACCCGACCTATTGGCATGCACGCGGTTATGGGCTTTTTGCGGCGAACCCGCTGGGCCGAAGCATCTTCGATCCCAAGCAGCCAGCTTTCAACTACACGCTCGACAAAGGTGCGTCGGCGACTTTCCAGTACCGAGTACTCATTTACTCGGGCGCCGTGACGCCCGCGCAAATGGACCGGGAGGCGGATGCTTTTGCCACAGGTTCGAAGTAAGAGCGCTCGAAGTAAAAGCAGCAGATTTGGAAATTTGTTGGGTGCAAAACAAGAAAAGGCATACCTGCGGCGTTTGTTTCAACGAATAATCATTACGCGGCAGCCTAATCATCCGCATTCTCGCGTTGCGCTCGGATAGAATCCTCTCTGTGACGAACGAAATCTCGCAGATCGATGACCTGAACTGCCGATTCGGAATTGCCGGATTGGTGCAACTTGTGCCCGGGAACGGCGGACTGCCGAAGCTTTTGGTAACCTCGGCTGCTTCTTCGGCGGAGATTTACCTGCACGGCGCACAGGTAACTTCGTGGTGCCCAGTTGGTGCAGATGAGGTCATTTTTCTGAGCGAGCATTCGCATTGGCAAGACGGCCGCGCCATTCGCGGAGGCATTCCTATTTGCTTTCCCTGGTTTCGAGCCAAGGGAGACGACGCCAAGGCGCCATCTCATGGGTTTGTGCGGACAAAAGAATGGCGTCTCGACTCCGTGACGGCCAATGTGGACGGAACTGTCATCGTGGTTTGCTCAACGGAAAGCGACGAGTCAACGCGCCGGTGGTGGCCGCACGAGTTTCGACTGGAGCATCGAGTCAGCATAGGACAGACTCTTCGGCTGGAACTGATTGCGCACAATACAGGGTCCACTCCGTTCAGCTTTGAAGAGGCTCTACATACATATTTCCGGGTGAGTGACGCTGAGAGCGTGCACGTGCGCGGTCTCGATCAGGTGACTTATCTTGACAACACGGATGGGAATCGCGAGAAGCTTCAGACGGGCGATGTGGTCTTCAATCAGGCCACCGACAGCGCGTATCTCAATATTGAGAGCGCTTGTGAACTGATCGATCCAATGCTGCATCGAACGATTCGCACGGATAAACAATACTCTGCAACGACCGTTGTTTGGAATCCATGGCAACAAGGAGCAGCGGCGCTCGCCGATCTCGGAGATGAAGAATGGCGATGGATGGCGTGTGTCGAAGCCGGTAACATACGATTGGCAGCGGTGACTTTGGCGCCAGGCCAAGCGCATACTCTAGGAGCGACACTCAGCGTGATTCCTGGTTAAGAGACTGATCACCGCATGACATTTGGCGCAATTGCGATCGCACGGCTTTTAACCTATGTTCCTCTAACAACATGTCAACGTCGAGCAAAACTCGCATTTGCTGCCTGGCGGCGATGGTGCTCGCCGGCGCTAGCGTAGTTATGGCCGCAAGCGAAGAGCCAGGCGTCAGCCACGAACTTGCGATCGCTCGCGCGGCTCGCATCGCGAACGTTCGCTATCAGCTCTCGTTCACCCTCAAAGAGCATTCGTCAGCTGTGGCCGGGATTGGAACGGTCACATTTGAATCAAAATCAGCGGGTGATCTTGCCATCGACTACCGCGATGGAGTCATCGAGTCGGCGACGCTTAACGGGCATTCAATTCCTCCGTCTCTTGTCAACGGCCATCTAAATCTTCCCGTGATTGACGGAAGGAACGCCCTTTCGGTCGCTTTTACAAGTAACGCCGCCCCCGCCGGGAAGTCAATCACGCGCTATGAGGACAAGGACGACGGCAGCGAATACTTCTATACCCTGTTTGTTCCGATGGACGCCAGCATGGCCTTTCCGTGCTTCGACCAGCCCGATCTGAAGGCGCGATTCACTCTGGATCTTGAGCACCCCGCGGGCTGGACCGCGATTGGGAACACAGCTGCGGTCAAGGTAAGTGATACTCACACCCGATTTGCTGAGACGCTGCCAATCAGCACTTATCTCTTCGCGTTTGCTGCCGGTCCGTTCTCTGTTGTGAGATCGGGGAATTCGGCCGAGCCGGCGCTCTATGTGCGCAAGTCGCAGCTTTCGCGCGCGCAGCAAGAGGCGCCGCAAGTGCAGCAGATGGCTGCTCGTGGAATCGCCTATTTTGCGGATTTTTTCGCCCGGCCATTTCCCTTCCCCAAGTACGACCTGGTGCTGATACCAGGGTTTCCTTTTGGGGGCATGGAGCACGCAGGCGCCACCTTTCTCAACGAAGACAGCGTGCTATTTCGTTCCATTCCCACAGCGAACGACTATTTCCGGCGCAACACGCTGGTGCTGCACGAGACCTGCCACCAGTGGTTCGGGGATTTAGTAACTATGCGCTGGTTCGACGATCTCTGGCTCAAAGAAGGCTTCGCGCAGTATATGGCGTATAAGTCCCTGGCCGTACTCGACCCGGCGGCGAGCCCATGGAAGCATTTCTATGAGGAGATTAAACCGCTGGCCTATGGAATTGACGAGACGCAAGGAACGACCCCGATCTTTCAAAACATTGCCAACCTGAAGGACGCCAAGTCTGCCTATGGCGCCATTGTCTACCAAAAGGCGCCCGCTGTGCTGAAGCAGCTCGAGTTTCGCATTGGGCCGGACGCATTTCGCGATGGGCTGCGCTCCTACCTCAAGGATCACGCCTATGGGAATGCGGAGTGGAGCAATCTAATCGCTGCTTTCAAAGCGGCTGGGGGGAATACCGGCGGGGCAACTTCCCTATCGAACATAGATGGCTGGGCAAATGCCTGGATCAAGCATCGTGGCATGCCGCAGATCGACGCTGAGTGGGGTTGCAGAGATGGCAAGATCGACCATCTTGTTCTCACGCAGCATGATGTTCTTCCCGACGGGCTGGTCTGGCCTATCTCCAATAATATTGTGTTGAATTACTCCGGCCAGGCGGGAATCAGCAATCGGATGTTACGTGTGGATTGGAGCGCGGCATCCGTTGGCGTTTCTCAGGCTATTGGATTACCCTGCCCTACTTATCTTTTTGCGAACGGTGAGGACCAAGCTTATGGGCGATTTCTTCTCGATCGCGAAAGCGAGATGCCGGCAGCGCGGGAGATTGCCTCAGCTCCGCTTGCCGAGCAGGACCCACTGTTGCGCAGCATGCTTTGGGGAGCTCTGTGGGACAACGTACATGTCGCCAGATCGGCGCCGCGGAGTTATATCGACCTTGCGCTGCAGTCGCTTCCCATGGAGACGGATGAGTCTCTCGCCCGCATTCAGGGCGCCCGCTTGGTTACAGCCATGCATTCCTACCTTCCAGACTCCGAGCGAGAATCGATTGCGCCGCATGCCGAGGCAGTTGTAGCCAAGCGTATGGTCAATGCACCGACCTTGGGTTTGCGAATCGTTAATTTCCGCACCTTCACTGCAATTGCCGAAACGCCGACCGCGTTGCAACAAATGAAGGATTTGTTGGACGGCAAGCTGGCTGTTCCGGGGCTGGCGCTGAAACCGCTCGACAGATGGAATCTCATCGGTCATTTAATTGCTTTGAACGACCCGGGTGCGCAAGACATTCTGGCTTCTGAGAAACTCAGTGACCATAGCGGGGAAGGCCAGAAATATGCGTACGCGGCTGAAGCTGGGACGCCTGCTGCGGAGGTCAAAGCTCGCTACTTCGAACAATACCTGGACTCGGAAGCGATCCAGGAAGATTGGATCACACAGAGCCTGCGCCCATTCAATTCGTGGGATCAGAGCACCCTTACCAAAGGCTATCTGATGCAAGCGCTCAAGGAGTTACCTAACATCAAGAGCCACCGTAAGATCTTCTTTCTCGGCGCCTGGCTAGGTGCATTTATCGAGGGACAAAATACCTTTGAATACAGTGCGGAGGCGCAGGCTGTCGTCGAAGCCTGGCTGGCAGAAAAAGACATCGATCCCGATTTGCGCCTCAAGGTACTTGAAGTCTCCGATTCGCTTGACCGGACTGTCGCCATTCGGCGAAAGTTCCCTGAGTAAGTAAGTTTTCGAATTGGCTTGCCGCCCAAAATGGTCGATCTAGTTTCTATCGGGCAGTAGACACACGCCTACCACACCGTAAGCCAGGCTAAGCGGTGGCACAGAAGATGGGGAAGACAATTTGATCAATAGAGGCGCAGCCGCTTAGTCGGTAACTAAGCACGCCTTTGACTACAGGCTACTTCGCGGATGCCGCGGCAGCCTTCTTCTGGGCAGCCCAGCGCCGCTTCACGGCCTCTGCAATGCGCTTCCGGCCCTCAGGGGAGAGATTTCTCTTCCTCTTGGTTGCCGTCTTCGCGACTGCAGGTGCGGCCTTTGCGTCGACTTTCCTGGGTCTGCCTGCCTTCTTTTTTGCGACCGGTGCAACGGCGCCACTCAGCAAAGCCCGAGCCTGCTGTAATTGGGCAATCTCCCGATCGATGCTTGCAATAATGTCTGAAAGTGCCATGGATACCCCCGATGAATACAGGCAATCGATTCATCCCGGTGGCCAAGCTGATTCACCGGCCGAACTAATTCTCTGCTTCAAACACAATACTCGATCCGAAGAACATGGGCAAACAATTTACTCTTAGAATCCGTGAATTGAATCGAGGGATGATTCTCCCCTTGCGTGGAGCGATCCGAATTGAAGCATTCCGAGCCTGCTTTTATTGGGTGAAGTGAATCAGGCTTCATGAAGACGTTTTGTGAACTCGCAGGCCCGTCATTTGTTGATCGGCATATAAGATTCGACGAATGCATCTCATTTGTAGTGGAATAATGGCGGACGCGCAGTGGCTCAAACCGGGCTGTCGGACCTGTTGTAACTTAAGAGGGTGTTCCGCATGGCTTACCGTTCAGTTGCCTGCCGGTTTACATTCGCCCTATTAGTGGGGCTGACCTGCAACCTAGGCGCGCAGGTTGCTCCAACGCCTTCGTCCCAGCCGCAATCCACATCCGCCTACCGGCCGCCTTTGCCGCATGTTAACGCACCGCTCGGGAATATCCCCGGCATGCCTGGCGATGGCACTGGGGCGTACAAGACCCACAAATACGTCGATCTGTTTGCTGAACAGGGTCACATGGCGGCTGAGAGCGAGGCGAAGATCGAGAAGACCTTTCAGCAGTTGTTTCACGGCGACGGACAGGAGGAGCGGCTGTATTTCGAGACCGGGGCCAACGAGCACGGACCGCTTGCTTACATCACAGACTGGGCAAACTACGACGCGCGAACCGAGGGTATGAGTTATGGCATGATGACTGCGATCGAGTTGAATAAAAAGCGCGAATTTGACGCGCTCTGGAATTGGGCCAAGACGTACATGCTGATCACAGACTGCGAAAGAGGGGTCTACGGGCATCAACACCGAACCGGCTCGAACGTTTTATAGCGAGATCGAGCATATTGCGCAACCATTTAGTTCCCTCTTGCTCTCACTCTTCCGCTCGCAAATGAACTGGAGCCAGTTTCTGTAAATGTTCACCGCTGAGCTTTGCCATCTGTTCTGGAATCTGGATGCATCCATCGCGTTGCCGACGGCCCCTACGAGATTGGCGCCACGGCGCGCGATTGCCTGATCGCGCAGGATCGTCAGTGCCGCCTCAGTACCACTATCGAAATAACTTTGTGGCAGCAGCGGGTAGGTGTCAACCTCGCCGCGTATAAACCTCCCGACGTCTCTTCTGTATTCACGCATCAGCGTGTCGCTTCCATATTCCAAGTGGCCCTGAAAGAAAACAAACAGGCTATCATGCTGCTTGACGAAGGCGTCAACATCCTGGGTCGCGATTCGCGATAGAACAGTGTAACCATGGTCGAGCAGGTCCGTCTCCGCTACGCCGTTCCATCGGGAGTGCGGAACATGAAATGGGGACGAAAGGCCCTGCGTCAGGAAATGATCGGTAACTTGGGTGCATTCGAAGACGCCGAATTTTTTCTCGCTGCTTTTTCGGCGGCCGATTCCGTCCATGTGCAACACGGCCGCGTGCGCGGCGAGACACGACCAAACAGTTGAAAGTGTATTGCTGCGTGCCCACTGAAGGACCTGCGTAAAACTATCCCAATACGGTTCATCACGCAGATTCGCCATGCGCGGTTCTCTTCCGGTGACAATCAAGCCGTCGAGCTGCGTTTGGAGAAGTGCATCAATACTTGAATAGTGGTTGGCGAAATGCTGGCCACCGGTTTCGCTTCGAGTCAATCCGGGCAGCATATAAAAGAAAACTTGAATTGGAATGTCTTTGGACGCAGTATCCAAAAGCGAGACAAACTGCCGCTCAGTAGCCTTGAAGGCCGCTCCCGCCATATTGTTGACGATTCCGATAGTTATGCATTTGTCTGCACTTTCGGAGGGCGCCACAACAGAAAGCCGGCGCAGGGGCCGCGCGCCACTCGCGGGACGGTGATGACTATAATTTGCTTCTTCGATATTTACGACCACTCCCAGCTCCCCTCTTTCTTTACTTTCTATTTAGAATTATCCCGCTTAGCTTTGTGCTGCTGCTGCGAGCGCTTGATCCAAATCCTCAATAATGTCGTCAATGTGTTCGATGCCAATGCTCAGGCGAATCATCTCCGGTGAAACACCGGCTAGGCGCTGCTCGTCGGCCGACATCTGACGATGAGTCGTCGAGGCCGGGTGACAGACGAGCGATTTCGCATCGCCCAGGTTTACGAGTCGAGTTATAAGCTTTAGCGCATCGTGGAATTTGACTGCGGCCGCATAACCACCCTTGATGCCCACGGACATGAGCGAACATGCCTGGCCATGCATATATTTCTTTGCCAGGGCATGATAGGGGCTTTCGGCAAACCCAGCATATTTGACCCATTCGACTCGAGGTTCGCCGCGCAGAAATTCGGCGACTTTTTTCCCATTCTCAACGTGTCGTTCCACGCGAAGGGCAGCAGTTTCGATTCCCTGCAACAGCAGAAATGCGCTGAGCGGTGAAAGAACAGCTCCGCCGGTGCGCAGATAAACGCTTCGGCAGCGCGCAATGAATGCGGCTCTGCCGAAATGGTCGCTGTAAACCATGCCGTGATAAGACTGATCGGGTTCAGTAAAGGCCGGAAAGCGGGATGCATTCCGCTTCCAGTCGAAGTTACCGCTGTCGACGATAACTCCGCCAAGGGTGGTGCCGTGACCACCGAGAAATTTGGTAAGCGAATGCACCACAATATCGGCGCCGTATTCAACAGGACGCAGCAGAATAGGTGACGCGACGGTGTTATCGACGATTAGAGGAATCCCATGTTCATGGGCCACGCGCGCGAGCGCTTCGATGTCGCAGACATTCCCAGCAGGATTGCCAACGCTCTCGCAGAATACAGCGCGCGTCTGGTGATCGATGAGTTTGGCGATGTCTTCCGGCCGGTCGCTCGCGGCAAAGCGAACCGCGATTCCCTGACCAGGCAGAATGTGTGCGAAGAGGGTGTGCGTGGTGCCATAGAGTTGCGGGACAGAGATGATGTTACAGCCCAATTGAGTTGCGTTGAGAACGGCATAATTCACCGCGGCCTGGCCGCTGCTTACGCACATTGCTTCAAGGCCACCCTCAAGCGCGGCGACGCGACGCTCGAGAACGGCGGTGGTCGGATTCTGGATGCGCGTATAACGAAATCCTTCGGCTTCAAGGTTGAAGAGCGCGGCTGCATGTTCAGCATTGTCGAAGGCGTAGGCGACCGTCTGATAGATCGGCACGGCAACGGCCTTTGTCGTTGGATCGACGTCGTAGCCGTAATGAATCGCGATCGTCTCCGGTTTCATTGACCTGACCACCCTTCGATACTTTCCCTCAACATTTGCCTGCCGAAATTGGACCAACTGTCCGCTTCAATCATGCGGTTTTACGCAGGAGTCCATTCGAGATGAGGCTGTTCATCTGACTTACAACCCAATTGATATCTTCCTCCTGGGTTTTGAAGCTTGTGATACATGCGCGCACTACGGGAACCCCGCCTAGACTTGCCTCCGACATCCACGCGATCTGGCGCTCGCGGAGCTCAGTTAGAAATTCGGATACGACAAGCCCATCGCGCGTGAAGCAAACAACGGGCAAGGGCGTGGAGTTGACAACGCGCCAGCCGGTTGCGGCGAGTGCAATGCGGAGCACATTTCCCATGCGTGCCTGATGGTCAAGCATTTCCGCATAGCCTGCTTCGCCATGTTGAGCGAGCGCCATGAAAAGCTTGAGCCCTATGAAGCGGCGCGACCACTGTGCAGAATGAGTGAGGGGGTCGAAGGTAGTCGAAGCATCCCCATTCAAGGGCTTACTGGGCATGTAAGTAACATCGGAGCGAAAGGCCTGGGCAACGGCGTCGCGATGGCGGCAGAAGAGCATGCCGCAGCCCATGGGCACTGAAAGCCACTTATGCGCGTCGCAGGTTATGGAGTCCGCGAATTCGATGCCTTGGAGATGAGTTCGCAGGTTGGGTGAGACAATTGCAGAGCCACCGTAGGCTGCGTCGGCGTGAAACCAAAGGCGCTGCTGTTGGCAGACCTGCGCGATCTCCGAAAGTGGATCGATGATGCCGGCGGCGGTTGTGCCCGCAGTGCCAATGACCATGAAGGGCAGCAGGCCATTGCTGCGATCTTCGACGATGCGCTTTCTGAGATCGTCCACGTTCATCTTCAAACTGGAGTCAGTGGCGACGATGCGCAGGTTGCGACGGCCGAGACCGGCCATGTGCGCAATCTTGTTAAAGCCGTGATGCGCCTCGTCGGTGAGATAGATTGCCGGATCGCCGGCGAGATGGCGAAGGCCGTGTTCGCCATACTCGGGAAAGGCCCGTGTGAGGGCAACGACAACCGCGGACAGATTTGCTTCAGAGCCTCCGCTCGTGAAGGTCGCGATGGAATCGGCAGGCAAGCCGAATTTTTCGCTGAGCCAGGCTAGGGTGTGCCTCTCCATCTCATTCGCTGCTGGCGAGGTGCGCCAGTTTGCCAGTTGCGAGTTATACATGGCGACCAGGGTATCTGCCACCACCGAGGCAAGCGTGACGCTAGGATTGAAGAGACCGAAGTAGCGCGGGTGAGTTACCTGCACCTGCCAATTACGGAGCATTTGTTCGACATCGATGATAAGTTCTTCGAGCGGCATGGCTTGCTTGAAGTCGAAATGCGACTCGAGATGGGCACGGATTTCTGCCGCCGTCACATTCGGAACGATGGGACCCCGGGCAATCTCTGCCTCCAGCGTTGCGAATTCATCCCGAATTTGGTCGATGCGCATGTTCACTTATCCTTCATATTGCAGGCGTTGCAGTTCTTGCCCGGATATAACCATCACAGTCGAAACTCCCCGCGGTGAATTCGTTGAAACAGATCCTTATCCAATGCCACAAACTCAGTCGAGTTATCGAAGTAAAGCGGATCGCGCGTGAGATCGGGATCGTACCCTTGGCGCACCAGTTCGGTCTTTGAGTATTTGAATGTTCCGGTCAAGTCGGCTTCCCGGCGTATTCGCAAGAAAAGAGGCCGTCCATAAACCGGAAGACAACTGGTTAGATGCTCGCGAAAATCGACCAGGTCCAATTCATTCTGTAAAACGAGCATCGCCATGCCAATGCGGCCTTCGACTCCCTTGACTTCGACGCCGTATACATTGGCGTGTTGAACACCAGGGTATTTGCAAATGGCTTCGGCTACTTCTGTCGTAGCAACATTCTCGCCCTTCCTGCGGAAGGTGTCACCGAGGCGATCAACGAAGTAGTAGTAGCCTTTCTCGTCTTTGCGCATCAGGTCGCCGGTACGGAACCACGCGTCACCGGTCTCGAAGACGTTGCGCAGCATTTTCTTCTCCGAGGCCTCGGCCGAGGTATAGCCATCGAAGCGGCTGCCGAGGTTCGATGGGTCGGAAGTTACTTTGCCCAGCGCCTCGCCGGCCTGATTTGTTGCGCATTCTATACATAATCCGTTTTCGTCACGCGAGGGTTGGCCTGTCTCGACATCAATCTGCACCAATGCCGGCGAGAAGCGATGAGACAGGTAGGGGGGAATATGTCCGATGGCGCCAGGCTTTCCCTGGACGTTGAAGAGGGAGACGCTGCCCTCGGTCGCGGCATAGAACTCGAGGATTTGCGGAATGCTGAACCGCTCTTTGAATGACTCCCAGATTTCGGGCGCCATGCCGTTACCACAGGCAAGGCGAATTTTGTGAGCGGATTCGTTTGGTGAGGGCTTGGTATGAAGCAAGTAGCGGCATAGCTCGCCAATATATTCGAAGAGCGTGCAGTCCCATCGGACGATTTCGCCCCAGAATTGACTGGCGGAGAATTTGTCGCGGACGACGACTGCTCCGCCGGCCACAAGCATGGCACCGGGCACCTGAACGCCGCCGACGCTGTGGTACATGGGCAGGCAGTTATACATTCGATCGGTTGGCTGCACATTCATCATGCCGGCGAACCAATGGCTCCATTGCATCATGCGCGCGTGGCTCACCAAGGCGGCCTTCGGCAAGCCGGTTGTTCCGGAGGTGTAAATATAGAGAGCGCGATCGTGAATGGACGGCGCTTTGATTTCCAGGCCTTGCAGGGCCTCGGCCGAATAAAGTTCTATCTCCGGGTCAATGCGGGGAAATTGCGCAGCGCCCGGGCCGTGCGCCCAGATAGACGGAGACCGCTCAAGCTGCGGAAGAATCGCGGTAACTGCGTGGGCTAACTCGGCGGAGACGATGATGTGTTTAGGCGCTGCAATGCGGATGCAGTGAGCTAGCGAGGCGCCGACTAGATTCGTGTTGAGCAGAGAAACGACAACGCCGACGCTGGAGATGCCGAGCCAGATGGCAAAATACTCTGGCCGATTGGGCATCAGCAGGCAAACTACATGGCCCTTGTTCAAGCCCTGTTCGAGCGCCCATCGAGCATACTGATTTGCGCGCGCAGCGAGGGCGCGATAGGTGAGAGTCTCACCGTCCGACAAGAGTGCCGGCGCATCGCCCATGCGCGCGGCTACTTCTGCGATCGCGGTGGGAAGAATGCGATGGGGATTGCGCGGGATGGGCGCGGTCATCTCCAACGCACGCAACCATGCTTTCGCGGGTGAGTTATTGGCGCGAATCTCGTCTCCCTTCCGTACGACGTTCATGCAGTGCTCCCCGCGTCCACTGTCATCACGGAGCCGGTCATGTTTTTCGATTGATCGCCGAGAAGAAAGTCGACCGCGCTGGCAACATCTTCGACATCGACAAGCTTTCTGAGCGCGCTGCGATTGGCGATCCGTTGGCGATCCTCTTCTGAAAGGGACTGCGTCATTTCTGTCGAGACAAATCCGGGCGCAACTGCATTCACGTTTACACCAGCGCGACCGACCTCTCTGGCCAGTGAGCGGGTAAAGCCGATAAGGGATGCCTTGGTGGCGGCGTAGACGGAGAGTCCGCTGTAGCCGGTGAAAGCGATGATGGATGCGATATTGACGATGCGCCCGCCGCCGTCGGCCATCATGAAGCGAACTACGTGCTTGGTGAGCACCATGGGCGATATGGTATTCAAGCGCACGACCTGCTCGATCTGCTGCGTGGATGTAAGCGCGAGAACGCCATCGGTGCTCATGCCTGCGTTGTTTACCAGGCCGTAGATGGGGCCGTGGTTTTTGCGCAGTTGCTTCACCAGACTTGGAATGGCTTCAATGTTGGCCAAATCAAAGGGGACGAAATGCAGCGAGCCAGGGCGCGCCTGTTCTGTCTCGTGCATTGCCGCGGCGAGGTCTTCGCTCTCTTTGCGGGCGATGACGATGACTTGGAAGCCGGAAGCAATGAGTTTGCGCGCGATGCCCAGGCCCAGGCCGCGGCTGCCGCCGGTGACGATGACATTACGCATGGCGGCGCACCAGCTTTCCCGATTCGCCGATGGGCAACATGGCAACAAAATTGACGGTTGCAGGAACCTTATGCGCGTCAAGCGTGGCGCGGCAGATATGCAGAATGTCTTTCTGCATAGCGTCGGCACCCCCGTTTTGCAAAGGCTCTTTCAGCACCACATCGGCGACCACAATTGCGCCGGTGATGGGGCTCTTCCTGGCCTTAACCAGCGACATCGCGACACGAGCGTGACGATTGATTACAGCCTCGACTTCCTCAGGGTGCACTTTGTGGCCGCCGACGTTGATCACTCCATCGCGGCGGCCAGTGAAGTAATAACGCCCATCGCGCAATTCAAGAGTATCTCCGGTGTCGACGAAGCCTTCGTCGTCGGCGAGAATCGGACTGTTTGCACCGAGGTAGCGAGTTGCGGTCCGTTTGGAGCGGATTCTCAGCGTGCCGTCCTTCACCTTCATCTCGATCAGCGGATTGCTTTCGAGAATCTCCCGTGGAAAGCCCATTAAGCCATCATTGACATTGAATCCGACACCAGCCTCGGTAGACGCGAATGTGTGCGCGACCTTAGCGCGCGGAAACTTCGCCTGAACCTGATTAAGAATGGCCTGATCGACGATTTCGCCCGACATGCGAATGTACTCGGGATCGATGCGATGGGCAGCAGGGCTCATGAGGGCGCGGCGCCAATGAGAGGGCGTGCCCGAGATATGCGTAACGCCATGCGCGGCGGCGCGGGCGAGAAAATCCGCGACTGGCTCTTGTGCGCTCGACACCACAAGCGATGTGCCGGTGAGAGCAGCGTGAAGAAAGATGTGCAATCCACCGTAGCGGCGCATGTCATAAAAGGTGCTCCACACCATGGATGCAGCGGCGGGGTCGGTGTGCCACGCAGAGCCGGCGAGGCTGGCCAGGGTATGCATGGCGAGTTTGGGCAAGCCGGTGGTGCCGGATGTAAGCAGAATCCATTCGGTCTCGAATGCGGCGCCGCGGTCTTGCTCGCATGGAGTGATCTTCCGGCCGCAACCAACTATGCGGCTGACGCCGTATGCATCGGGCTCAATCTCCGGCTGGTCGGTGATGATGATGTCTGCTTCAGCGGTTTTCACCACATAGGAGAGATTTTCAAGTGGGACATCGGGAGGATAGAGCACGATGCGGCGTGCAATGCCATCGATCTGGACGAGCGTGGCGGCGGCGCGAAATTGATCGACGGTAGCGAGCACGACAGACTTGCCGCGCAACTCATCCAACGAGGAATCAAGCAAAGAACCGTGTGCGACCTCGGCCCAGGTTGCCTTAGTGTCGCAACCAACGAGGATCCGCGAAGACAGATTGCCTGCTTCGACAACAGCGGACCGTAGGGATGCCGTTTTATTTTGCGGCATTTTCATAGAATCGAATGAAGTCGCCGAACGTTACGGGGAAGCGGGCATCTTCGTCGTCGCTGAAAGGGTCCACGCCCAGCGTATTTTCGAGCCGGGCAACAACGATGGCGAAGCACAACGAATCCAGGCCAGAATCGAGCAGGGCAAGATCGTCCGCAAGAGGCGCGAGGCGACGGTCCTGCTCCTGGGCAACCTGCTTGAATTGCTCGATGATTATCGATCTTACATCCACGCTCTTTACCTGCCTTCCAAAACGCAGCCCAGATCAGCAGGTGCGCCCGATGACTTTCTTTGATCATTCTGGCTGTCGCCTGCGCGCACCGATTGAATGCCTTTGCCGGTCAGGTTCGCCCCGGCGAGGGGGAAATGCGAGACCAGCCAGTCTTCCATATGCTGCTGCACAGCCTGGCGGCCTTCGCGATTGGCGAATGAATGATCGGCGCCTTCGACAAACTCCACTGCGACCCGGCTCTTGCGCGAGGCCAGGTTGACCACGTACTCGATGTAGTCGAACTCGCCAACCCTGGGCTTCGAACCTTGCGCTTTGATTCCCGGCGCCTGAAGCAGAAGAATGGGAAGCCCGGTTGTGGCCAGCTGTTTCCAGCGGGCGATGAGTTGAGTGTTGGCATTGCCTGGAAGCGTGCTGCCACGCACGGACATGGCGAGATTTCTGGCCCGATCGTAGCCATTGCTGAGCAGGCGGCCGACTTTGCTGCGCCTGGCCCAGTCACTTAATACTTCGCGTGCTCTTGACCTTTTGGCCTGCGGCAGGTGGAAGTAAGGATCGAGAAGAATCAGCCCTTTGCACTCCTTGCTCGCGGCGGCCGTATAGAGGGCGGAAACAGATCCCGCGCAGTGGCCGAAGATCACCAGCCCGGAGAGTTGGAACCGATCGACGAGACCTTTAGCAGCGGCGGCAGCCACGGAGGCAAATCCTCCCGCGTTGATGAAGTCCAGGAGATCGGTAGACGCGTTCCCTTCTGAATCCCCAAGACCGGGAAGATCGATGCGAAACGATGGGTAGCCGCGCTCGGCGAGAGCATCGGCCCAACGGACGGCGGAGTCGCCGCTGGCAGCCCTGGGCAAGGAGAGCGAGTTGACAAATAAAACACCTAGACTGCCCTGGCCTGTGTTGGCCTGGCTCGTGTTAGTGCGCGTGAAGTCATCGGATGGCCGGTGATACGTGCCGCGGAGTTGGGATCCTAGAGCGTCCAGCACAATCAATTCGCGGTTGCCGATGGTTTCAAGCATAGGCGACCCCCTTGCTGGTTTGCGCCGCAATCGCAGAGATCCATGCGCGATTGGGGGCGTAAAGCCAGCTGAAGTCTTTGAGGTCGTCATATCCCACCAAGCCGCCCTTGGCCAAGGGGGCCGCATCCCGGGTGAGCTTAACAATTTTAACCGGCTTGTTATAGGCACGATGGGCAGTTTCTTCGCTGGCGAGCGCTTCAGGCAGGGTGAGATCGAAGGACTCGCGCCACAGGCTCGGCGACCAGCGATAGCCATCGACCTCCAGCGGAGCGCCAAGTTCCAGCTCCCTAATATAGTCCGAGGCGGACCTGCGATCGTCGCCGAATTTGAAGATCTGCTCCAGGCCCACCCAGCGTTTGAGCGTGGCGCGTAGCGCCTGGTTTGCATTGACCGGCGGCGACCAGAGCATGAGCGCGTCGCCGGCGCCCTCATCGAAAGCCTTACCAGCAAGAACGGAGCCGAGACCGAGTCCGTGTAGAACAAGCGGCGCGTGCGGTGACCGGTCTTGGAACCAACTGGCAAGGACACGTACATCCTCGCGCCAATCCGCAAAGGTCATCTGCTCGAAGACGCCGGTGCTCTCTCCGATGCCGCGATAGTCGTAGCGAAGAACTTCTATGTTTTCTTCAGCGAGATAGCGCGCCCACCGGACCCAGGGCAGATAGGAGTTTTGACGTTCGGAGGCAAAGGGTCCGACTAGAAGAACCCGCGCAAGCGGGCTCTCTACCTCGTGCAGCACAGTGTAGAGGTGAGCGCCGGATACCGGAAAGTATCCGGCGCGTTCGGGAGGATGGCTCTTCGAATCAGCCTGACTTTGCACTGCGACACCTATGGACTCGTTTAGGCCGTAGCTTTCGGAGCGGGGCCCTGGATGATTGCAGTGATGAGTGTGCGCAGAAGATCGACTCCTTCAAACAGGTTCGCATCGGGGCTGATCGGGTTAGCGGCCATCTCAAGCGACAGCGCCCGGTATAGCTCCGCTGTATGGTGAATGTCGCAAACACCGTGGACGTCAGTGTATTCGAAGTCAGTGGAACCCTGCCGGCGAGCCAGGTCTCCAAGATAGGCCATGAAGCGTTGAATCCATCCCTCGAAGAAGGCCATGGTCAGAAGAGACTGCACACCACGCAGCTTGCCCAGGAACAGACGCATATTGTTCAGCTCGTCATTCGCCGCCAGCGCATCGGTGTCGGTGGGAAAAGCCTTGGCCGCGATGGCAAAGCGGCGCAGCATGGCAGGATGGCTGTCGCGCACTTCTTCAAAGAGATTCTCCGCCAAAATGGGGCGCACTTCGTCGGCCTTGGCAGCGATGGAAGCGGCGGTCATCCAATAGATGAAGTTGCCTTCGAGCACCGCGGAGTACCGGGCGATGATGCCGCGGCGCTGTTCGGCGGTAAGGCGATCCGGGTTAGGAAGCTGCGCAATGAGATCGTCAATCAAGGTTGCGATCTGCTGTTGAATCGAGGCTTCGAGCGATTCGCCCTCGGCCTGCGGCGAGATAGTTATTGAGCTCATTTTTTCACCTTCCCACGAATGGTATAAAAGAGTGCCCGATCTCTGACGCTTCTGAAACTTCGCGCCGGTTCGATCGTGTGGAACGCCGCCGCTCTCAGTTGGCCGCGTCGACAAAAATCTGGACTTGAGAATCACCTAATCTAAGAACGGAAAATCCGGGGGCAAACGCAACAGACGACTGCTGCTTGTCCGAGATGTTGATGAGCCAGTTGTCGATGGACCCTGCCCCAAACAGGATCCCGGCCGCTAGCTCGTTCTCGGAGTCAACACCGCGCCGATTCACGGATGGCGAGCATCGAGGTAACCAAAAGTCTGCGGAATCGATCCGAAACCGCGAACGCAAGGAGGCCTCGCTAACCCCCGCCCGGAACTGCCACAAAACGAAGTGATTCCTTCGATGTGGATAACAGAATACAAGATTTCTCCTTGATTCCAGGGCGCGACAAGTTCATTGTTACGCTCCAAAGGAACTATGCCAATGCCCCTTTTTTGCCAGCGGAACGTGCCGTTGGTACCGCAAGACATCAGTTACCTGTCTCGATTCAAGGGGGTGGATCAGGGCGGATTACGGAGCGTTTCCCGGCTCGTATCGAGGGTGCCCGTTCATGGGCTAAATACAAGTTGCTAATGATTTTAATTCACAATTTGCTTTGAGCTTGGGGTCCAATTCGGAACATCCACAGAGCGAGATCGCTTGTATGCTTCCAGTGAGAAGAGGCATACTCCGGGGATGTTCAGAATTCCGTTTTCAATACACCGGATTCTCAGATGCCTCACCGGCTCATGGGCATTACTTTGGTCATGCGGGTTTGGACTATGTTTTCCGCAGCCGATGTTGCCCCAGGCGGGGACGGGCCTCGAAGAACTGCATCGCAGCTTCCAGAATCCGCCGGATTCAAGCCGCATCATGATGCGCTGGTGGTGGTTTGGTCCGGCGGCGACGAAGCCCGAGCTGACGCGCGAACTGGAGCAGATGAAGGCTGCCGGAATCGGCGGCGTGGAGATAGCGAACCTTTACGCGCTGGCTCTCGACGATCCGAAAGACGGCTTTCGCAATACGCCATTCCTTTCGAGCGAGCATCTGGATACGCTGCGCTTTGCCGCTCAGGAAGCGCGACGATTGGGGTTGCGCGCGGATGTGACTCTGGGCAGCGGCTGGCCTCTCGGCGGACCCGAAATTCCGGTGACGGAGGCGGCGGGAAAGCTGCGTGTGGAGTCGATACCGATTGAGGCAGGAGTGACATCAACAGCTGTGCCGTTTGTGGATGCGGGCGAGGAACTGATCTCCGCCTTCCTGCTTCCGGCTCATGCCTCCGCAGAGCAGATTGCGGACGCTATTCCGCTGAGTCCGCCTGTCGGAGGACGATATTCCTTCGCCTCTGCCGCCGAGCCGCGGACACTGCTCGTGTTTATCTCCAGCCGCACGGGGATGATGGTGAAGCGGCCATCGGTGGGTGCGGCGGGGTTTGTTCTCGACCACTACGATCACGCTGCAACGATGCAGCACCTGCACGCTGTCGGAGACAAGCTGCTTTCGGCCTTTGGCGATCAGCCTCCGTACGCCGTGTTCAGCGACAGCCTGGAGGACTATGCCTCGGACTGGACGCCGGCGTTGCTGAGCGAATTCGAGCGCAGGCGCGGGTACGATCTGCGTCCGCATCTGGCCGCGCTGGTGATGGACGCAGGTGCGGAGACCAAGGCCGTTCGCCACGACTGGGGCCGCACGCTGACTGAACTGGCGGATGAGAATTTTCTTGCGCCGATGCGGGCGTGGGCGGCGGATCACCATACGCTGCTGCGCTCGCAGACCTATGGCTTCCCTCCCGTGACCCTCTACAGCAACCGGCTGGCGGACCTGATTGAAGGCGAGGGCAAGGCGACGTTCATGATGTGG
>JBEKVS010000078.1:0-19030 GCA_049513795.1 Occallatibacter sp.
CCTTTGCGGCGACTCCAACAAGCATAACCTCCGGCGCAACCAGCACACTGGGCTGGGCAGCGACCGGAGCCACAAGTGTCGCCATCACGCCCGGATCCTTCACGTCCACATCAGCGAGTGGATCAACGAGCGTAAGCCCGACGGAGACGACTGGCTACACACTGACCGCCACCAATGCGGCCGGTTCAACCACATCTAAGCTAACCGTCACCGTAACAACAGTGGGCAGGCCGGCAATCAGTTCATTCACAGCGAGCCCCACAAGTGTCGCTTTGGGGTCCAGCAGCACCCTGAGTTGGGCGACCACCGGGGCGACCAGCGTCGCCATCACGCCCGGAACTTTCGCGTCCACCTCAGCGAGTGGTTCAACAGCCGTGAGCCCAACGGCTACGACCACTTATACGTTGACCGCTAGCAATGCGGCCGGCTCAACCACATCGACGACAAATGTCACCGTGACGGCCGCGGGCGGTCCGTTGACGATCACCACTACTTCCTGTCCCGGCGGAACACAAGGCGCGGCGTATGCCGGCTGCACCATAACCGCGGGCGGCGGCTCTCCACCCTACGCGTATTCACTGAGCACGGATGTCATCGACTATCCTCCATTGCCCGAGGGGATGTCTCTCAATGCAAATACGGGGAACGTCACGAGCCCCCTGATCGGCGGTCAAGGCACATACATTCCCGAATTTGTCGTTACAGACTCGACGGGTGCGCAGGCGACGCAAGATATCAGTTTCGCCGTTAACGGCAGCAACGCGTTCCTCGCCAGCATCTTCCCGTCAACTTCCATCTTTCATCATCGCGTGGACGCGGCCACGACTGGCCTGCCTGTGGATACTTCCCCCGCAGCGCCTATGTACAGCGCCTATCTGACCGAGACGGTCAAGCCGTTCTTCGGTGATGAATATGCTAACTTTCCCAACGGAATCCCGGCCATCGAAGTCGCATACAACCAGCAGAACGTGCCGGTCACAACCAGTGTGTATCAATCATATTTCACTTCCGGACCGATTCCAGCGTATGCTCCGGTCGAAGGCACCAGCAACTCAACTGGAGATAGGCACGTTCTGGTCTACCTGGAGCCTGGTGGAGGAAACAATCCTGCCCTTTACGAAATGTGGCAAGGAGTATACGAGGACGGTCCGTGGAGCGATTCTTCGAACGCGCTTTGGCCCAACGTCACTTCGAATAACCTGACACCACAAGGGAATGGAACATCCGATGCCGCCGGGCTTCCGGTAGGCCCGCTGCTGGCTAATGCCGATGAGGTCATCGGGACGGGCACGCCCAGTGCGCCCAACGGCACGATTCAGCATCCCATCCGATTCACACTGAACCACATGCTGAACTACTGGGTCTGGCCCGCTACGCAAACAGCGGGCGTCGGGTCTTGCACGGCTTCCGGTGGAACTGCAATTCCCGTCGAGTCGGAGATCTCGCAATCATCTCCCCCAACAAGCTGCAGCATGTCAGGAGCGGCTGGAGAGATTTACCGCCTGAAGGCTTCCGTGACGACTCCCTCTTGTGCCAACACAAGTCCGCAAGCATCCATAATCATCACGGCGTTACGAAATTTTGGAATTATTCTGGCCGACAATGGAGACAGCGGGGGGCTGATCGGCACTCCTGACGCCCGCTGGAACAATAACGACCTTTCTTGCATAACAAGTCTCACGCTCTCGGACTTCGAGCCAGTCAACGTATCGAGCCTCATGGTCAGCAATGACAGTGGAGCCACCAGCCACTAACCAGGCTGCCCGGCTGCACGCGGATGGTTGGCGCGTTCGTAGACCTTCTGAACTCAAATCAGCAATGAAACCTTCTTGGCGAGTGCCTGCTGGACGCACTGCCGCTTTTGGCACCTTCCATATCTATTCTGTGGATGCTGCACCTAAAGTTCAGTTTCGCGCAGCCGGCATTGGAAATGGAATCCGAGCCACGCATTGGATGCCCGCTGAAAACTGGCCTTGACAATATCTATATCGTTCAATATACATATTCATCATGACCAAGATGCGCGCAGAACGCTTTCTGCCCCTAAAATCCCAGTGGTTCCACATCCTGCTGGCCCTGGCCGGCGAAGAACAACATGGCTACGGGATCATGCAGGAAGTCCTCGAGCGCACGATGGGCAAGGTGCGGCTGTGGCCGGCTACGCTTTACGGCTCGCTGAAACGCATGATCGAGGCGGAGCTGATCGAAGAGTCGAGCAAGCGGCCGCGGCCGGAACTGGACGACGCCCGGCGCCGCTATTACCGGCTCACCTCGCTCGGCCGCCAGGTGCTCGATGCCGAATGCGAGCGGCTCCAGGGCCTGGTTCACGCAATCCAGACGAAACGAAAAATGGTGACGGAATGAATCGATCACAGCGAGTATACGAGCGGTTGGCGCGAGCATTTCCCCACGAGTTCAGGCTGGCGCACGGCGACGAGATGCTGGAGTCGGGCGAAGCGGTCATGGCGCACATGGCTCGGCGGCGCGGCTGGACCGGCATGGCGCAGCTGCTGGTGGATGCGGCCGTGCGGCTGCCATTCGAGTACCTTGCCGAGATGCGCCGCGATCTGCAATACGCGACGCGGGCCCTCATCAAGTCACCGGGATTCGCGCTGGTCGGCATCCTTTCCATGGGTCTCGCCATCGGGCTCACGACCAATGTGTACAGCTCCAACTGGGCTATGCTCACACGGCCTTTGCAGGGCGTTGCCCATGCAGGCGGCCTGGTGATGGCAGAGAAGCCGGTGTCTTACTTCTATATCGAGCGTTACCGCGAGCAGAAGAATGTCTTCGCCGGGGTCGCCGCGTTCAAGACTCCCGTGCCCTTCAACGTGCGCTTGCCTGGCCAGACAGAGAGCAAGCAGCAGCGCATATTCGGTCAGCTGGTTTCGCCCGACTACTTCCAGGTAATGGGCGTGGATGCGCAGCGCGGGCGTGTCCTGAGCCCTGAAATGGATCACGCGGGAGACGCGCCCACGGCGGTGATCAGCGACAAGTTCTGGCGCACGCGCCTCGGCTCCCGTGCCGACGCAGTCGGCCTTGCGCTGCGCGTGAATGGCCAGACCGTGACCATCGTCGGCATCGGCCCGCGCGGATTTGAAGGCGCGTTGGCTGCTGAATCGGCAGCGGAGCTTTTCGTGCCCGTGACCGCGCCCGCAGCCGTCGCGCCCGAACTAGCCAACGACGTGCTCCATCGCCGCAACGCGCGCGAGTTTTTTGCGTTGGCGTTCCTCGCCCCGGGTGTTACGCCCGCGCAGGCAGAATCCGCGCTTGACGGAGTCACGCGCCGCCTGGATGTCGAAGATCCTTCAGCCCCGCCGCAGACGGACAAGTCGAGGCGCGTCACGCTGCTGCCTGCCGGAACCCGCGCGCCTATCCCGCTGGAAGTAAAGCGAGCGCTGGAAGGTTTCTTTGTTGTGCTAATGGGCATCGTGATTGTGATCGCGTGCATGAATCTGGGCACCATGCTGATGGTGCGCGGCGCCAACCGGCGCAAGGAGTTTGCCATCCGCATGTCGATCGGCGCCAGCCGCTTCCGCCTGGCGCGCCAGTTGATGAGCGAGGGAATGCTGCTGTCGCTGCTGGGCGGCATGCTGGGCTTCGGGCTGGCCTATGTGCTGAATGTGTTCAACGCAAAATTGCACCAGGCCATTGACGCGCCGGGGATGCCCGACCTGGGGGTAGATTGGCGCGCCGCGGTGTTTGCCTTCGGTGCGGCCCTCGTCTGCGGGGTTTTGCTTAGCGTGGCGCCCGCACTGAGAGCCACCAAGTCGGAACTGACGCCGGCACTCAAAGAAGGATCGAACATGCAGCTTCCCGGCCACCGCCGCTTCGGCCTGCGCAACCTGGCCATGGCCGCGCAACTGGCTGGCTCCCTCATGCTGCTGCTGATCACCGGCTTTGTGCTCATGGGCTTTGCGCGCGGCTATCAAGTGCAAACGAACTTCGACCCGAAGACGATGGCCATGGCCTCCATCGATCCTGTGCGCGATGGAGAAACTGCGGAGAAGGCTCTCGATGTCTTCGCCAAGCTCCCGCAGCGGTTGAAGGACTCGGGCAAGTTCTCGAGAATTGCGCTAACCACGCTGCCGCCGTTTTCGAGCGTAGATGACGACGATGGCGAACAAATGATGGTCGACGACCCCGGGTCGGCGCAAAAGGTGCAGCAGCCGGCGATCAAGGAGTCCATCGGCGCGGGATACTTTGCTGCGCTCGATGAGCCTATGTTGTCGGGGCGTGAATTCAACGACGCGGACGAAACCAGTCTGATGGAGGTCTCGCCGACCAACTCCACGCGCGTTCTTCCCGTGGTAATCAACGAGACAGCGGCGCAGAAGCTGTTCGGAAGCACCAATGCCATAGGAAGGCATTTGAAAGACAGAAGCCGCAGCTACGAAGTCGTCGGCGTGGTGCATGACCTCAAAAGCGGTATGGGCATCAAGCAGGCAATCGCCTACGTGGCCCTGTCGCGCGATGACTTTGCGCGCCCTCCGGGATCGGGCATTACCATCCTGGCGCGCACCAGGCCTGGCGTGGACGGCGCCGCAGCGGTGCTCGATGTAGTTTCGAGCCTCGATCCGAAGCTGGTGCCCTTTCACGTGGAGACGCTGAGCGATCAGCTTGGCGTGAGCCGCAGGGAGATTCGCTCGGCCATGCGGACCTACGGCGGCATCGGCGGATTCGGTTTGATCCTGAGCGCCATCGGCCTGGCGGGCGTTACAGCTTACGCGGTCGCGCAACGAAAAAGGGAGATAGGGATTCGCATGGCCTTGGGCGCCAACAAGGGTCAGGTGTTGCGCCTGGTCCTGCGTGAGGGCATCGCGCTCATCGTCGTGGGAACGGTGCTGGGCTTTGCCGGCACGGTGTTAGTCTCCAAAGCGCTCGAAGCAGCAACCAGCGTGATTGCCGACGCGATGGCAATGGGCACCAACGATCCGCGCCTGCTGGCCGGCGCTCCCGCGCTCTTAGCCGTCCTGGCTCTGATCGCGTGCTATATTCCCGCACGCGCAGCCGTCCGAATCGACCCGCTGAAAGCACTGCGAACGGAATGAGAGGCTGGAAAATGAGGTCCAGCTGTCTAAGATCGTAGGGAACGCTCGTCCAAAAGAGTGGGTATCGGCACAAAGAGGTTCAAGTTTCATAGCTACCTTGGGGTATTGAAACACTCCGAAGTCGGGTGTGAACATGCGTGCATGCGAGTCAATCTGATCTCTCAGTCGTGCGCCCAGTCGACTTCTGCGACTTGGCCAGTCCCTGTGTCTCTGACGATCCGGCCTTCCTGCGGATTGCCGGGCGATTACGAATACTCAACCGATATGGCGGAATTGATGCACATGCTTCGTAAGCAGACCGATTTGCCCGCTTACATGATTAAGCAATTCGAGGAAGAACTGCGCTCGTACTCAAAGGCCAAGCTCTTAGGCGTCGAGGTGAGTGACCGCGCCCTCACAGAAATTGGCTATTTCATTGACTGAGCAGCCGCCGCTCGAAGCTTGATCTTAGGCAGCTTGATTGCTCTTGCCGATGGCTGCGGGGAAGATCCCGGTTGCCCGACCAGCAATGTCTTCAAATGCTCCCGGTTTGACAAGCGCCGCACTCCACGCGATTCGCTCCGTCACTTCGGACAGAATCGGGGCCGATCGCGGTAGCTACGGTGTAGAATTTGTGCCGACTCCACGGAGAGCGAAAACAATGCGCCGGTACCATCACATCGGAATTCCCACTACTGAAGCGAAACCAGGCGAGACCCACTTGAAACACCTGAAAGTCTCTGTGGTCAGCCACGAGAAAAGCGAATTTGGCGTGGAGTGGATGCGTTTCGAAGCGGACGCGGCGATCCCTGATCTCGTCCGGCAGGTGCCGCACGTCGCGTTTGAAGTGACTGATCTCGACTCCGAACTTGCTGGCCGCGAAATTCTCATTCCTCCCAACAGCCCATCCGAAGGCGTGCGCGTCGCGTTCATAGTCGAAAACGGCGCGCCTATCGAACTACTCGAATTCACGGACCCCAACCATCCTGCCCGCCGCCCGCAAAGCAAGATGCTGATATAAACGCCCTCCATCCAAAGCACCCCTTAGAGCGAAGGCGAGCGTTTGGCACCTTTCTACGCGGGTTCCGAACGAGATTTGGCGGCTTGTTGAAGAGTGCTGAAACCAGACGGAAATAACTTCTTTTGATTGATTGCGTTGCGGTCATGCGATTGAAAACTGTGGTCCTGCGCTGTTCCCGGTGCTAGGATTTTTTACTACGCCTGTGTCTCACATTATAGGCTCAGTCCAGATTTCATTGCTTAAGAGTCAAAACTGCCTACAAGACCCTAACTGCTCGGATTTTCTGAGGGAGGGTTCAACATTGAGCGGCACGACCGAACTTGCGATCAATACCGAGTATCCGGCGCCGAACGAAGATGAGCTCGCGGAAAAACTTGTTCAACTACTGCGCGGAACAGTTGAGCAACGCTTTCTGCAAGGGATGACATATCGCGGTGTCAACACAAAGTCCCACGCTGCCGTGCGGGCAAATCTCATCGTCGATCCCGATCTTCCTGAACATCTCCGGGTTGGTCTCTTTCGGACGCCGCGCACTTATCCTGCTTGGATACGCTTCTGCAGCACGCTTCCCGACCCGTTGCCGGACAGTGACCGGGACCTGCGCGGCATGGCAATCAAGTTGATGGATGTGGACGGAGCCACGCTCTTGGAGGCTGATTCCCATGCACACACGCATGATCTGATATTCATCACACCGGACACCTTCTTTACGGCGAATCCCCAGGACTTTCTTTCTTTTGCCGAGGCAGGAGGCCTAAACGCAAAAAAGAGCCTGCACGATCTGTTAAGACTTTTCATCTTTATGCTCACTCACCCGGCGGTTCTGCTTTGTATTCTGAAGTCCCAGAAGAGGATCGGCAGCCTGCTGGAGGTGCCGTGGTACAGTGCTACGCCTTATCTGTTCGGCGAGCGCGCTGTCAAATACTCGCTCCGCCCATGGTTGGAGCCCAAGACGCCGGTTCCGCAAGATCCAGCCAACAACTATCTGCGGGAGTGCCTTGTGCGGCAACTTCAAGAGTCTGAAGCAGGGTTCGATCTTCGCATCCAGTTTCAGCTCGACCCCTACAAGCAGCCCATTGAAGATGCGTTGGTACCGTGGCGCGAACAGGACTCCCCGTGGCACAGAATCGCAACCGTTGTTCTTCCCAAACAGAAGATTGATTCCCCCGAGCAGATGATGTTTTGCGAGAATCTTTCCATGAATCCCTGGCGCTGCCTTCCGGAACATAGACCCCTTGGTGGTGTGAATCGCGTGAGAAGACGGATCTATTACGAAGGGTCAAAGTTCCGGCATCAACGAAACGCTGTTCCAGTTGTCGAGCCGGAATCCTGAGCGAAGCTTGGGTCGTCTGGCTCAGGAGGCAGGCATCGATCATCTAGTCACATTTTCGAATCAGATACCGTCGCGCGACGCACTGCGCCGGGTAATAACTCAATTCATGAACCTATTCGCGAGCCTGGGTTGTACTTGTCAGTACTAATTAGTACTGATCAACGCAGGCCGGCTGCCACTTCTGCTGAATGAGGGGTGATAACTATGAACCGAATCTGGAATTCCGTGCGAGCCTGGCTGCGCCTGCCATCTACGCCGATTGGCTGGTTTGTATTGGTTTTTGCAGTCGTTGCTGCCGTTGGCCTTGGCGTGTGGGGCTACATCCTCTATTTTCCAGACCTTCCCTCGTCAGTAAAGGTCTACGACGTCGTCAAGCTCAATAAGAACTGGACGGATGAAGAGCGCCAAAAGTACTATCACACCTCGCAAGGGTCGCAGGTTATGCCCTACGACTGGTTTATGGCGCTTGAGCAGCCAAACAATAAGCAGTTGTTTCTGTCCAACGAATACATCACCAAGATGCGCATCATTCCAGATCCGAACGCGATGAGCAATCCAGACCTTTTGCCAATCGGATTCGCGAAGGACGATCCAGATCCGATCACCGGCGTGCAGAATGTCGGGTTGACCTGCGCCTTTTGCCATACTGCGCAGATTACCTATCATGGCATGGGCATTCGCGTTGATGGCGCACCGGGAATCGTCAACTTCGATACGTTCCTGACGCAACTCGTGGTGGCTGTCGCAGCGACCGTGCAGCCCAAGTTTATTGCAAATCTGTTTGATCGCGGAAAGTTCGATCGCTTTGCAAAGCGGGTTTTGAAGGACAAATACAGCGCGCCGGCTGCTGAAGATCTTCGCAGGCAAGTGATCGCGTGGCTCGCTCAAAAAGTGAAGCAGCAGGCAGATCAACTGGCCCTCAAGAACACGACAGCTTCCTTTGGCCGATTGGATGCTCTCGGCACCGGAGGAAATACCCTGTACCGGCTGCTTGCTTCAGATAACCTTCGCGCTTTGGATGCTCCTGTCACGGCCTTCCCGCTGTGGTATGTAACGCAATATGACTGGGTCCAGTCAAACGGCTCGATCCGCCAGCCCATGTCGAGAAACATCATTGAATCGGTCGCCGTGAATGCCAGCGTGGTTCTTCCCGGCAATCCAGCCAATAACGACCGGTACATCTCAAGTGTCCGCATGAAGAACATGTGGGAGATGGAGGATGCGGCTGGCAAGCTGGTAGCGCCGACTTGGCCGGAATGGATTCTAGGCCCCATCGACCGCGAGAAAGCCGCCAAGGGCAAGGAACTCTACACCCAGTACTGTTCGAAATGTCACTCGCCCCAGCTAGAACCAGCTCCCTTATGCGGGGATCAGATCGCGATTCGCAATAAGAAGACATACTTCATGCTGCGGTTGTTTTCCGTCGATGAGATTGGCACCGATCCCCTCGATGCCAATAACTTTGCAACGCGCACCGCGGATGCGTCGGCACTCGGCCTCGGGAAGGATGCCGCGGGGCCGCTGGTGATTCAAACAGTCATCGGTGGAATCCTTCGGCGCGGATTCAAGGACCTGAATCTTCCGCAGTCAACCGAGGATGAATGGAGCGGATATCGCTCCGATTGCTGGCGAGCCCCGAAAGCCTATCCCGCGCGGCCGCTCGACGGTGTCTGGGCGACTGCTCCCTTTTTGCACAACAACTCCGTGCCCAGCCTCTACCAGCTTCTGCTTCCCGCGGACCAGCGGATCAAGAAATTCCATGTTGGCGATCCCGAATTCGATCCCATCAATGTTGGTTATGTGAATGTCCGAATTCCCGGCGGGTTTACGGTCGATACGACCAAACCGGGAAACTCCAACGCCGGTCACGAGTTCCGCAATGCCCCTCCGGGAACGAAGGGCGTCATCGGCCCGGAGCTTACCGATGAGCAGCGGTGGGACCTGGTCGAATACTTGAAGATCATCGACGAGATGGGGCCCGCAATGGCCGCCGCCAAGAACCAGCCTTCGTCGAGTCAATACGGACAATGTTGGACCGACCCGCAGTACGGGGCCTGCAACGCAGCGCCACCAAGTGCGCCAACCCCCGTAACGCCTCCAACAACCGGAGGCAAATAGGAGAACAACTCGATAGTTCCTATTGCGATTGAGAAGGTATTTGCACCATCCCAAAATCCTCCCCTTACAGGGACGCGGCCGACCGCACATTTGCGCCAGCAGATGGTCAACTCTATCGCCGCCGATGAAGCAAGGAACCAGGCGCCCCGCAGTCAAGAATTTGTTCCAAGGGGATGAAATATTCATCGATAAGTGCCGATAGAACGACATCAACCGAAATCCTGCTTGGCTTCGATATTCCCGAACTCGTGGGTGAGATGGTCTGCGGCAAAAGCCAAGCATGAAATGTCCAGAGAATCTGCTGACAAGGAAGAGACAATTCGGTGTATTGCAAATCGTTTTGCCTGAGGCAAACAGGCGGGATCGGCGATCAGAGTTCCTACCGATCGTAATTTAAGCACGTTGGTCTGAACGTGGACAATGGCCGGTGGATGCGAGGAGCAATGCGCACAGGAAATTCAATATTCGGGGAGACATTGCGAATACGGACAGGACACGGTCTAAGGCATCGTCGAGTTGCCGCATCTATTGTTGTCTTCGTGTTTGCGCTGGCTCCTGCGCAAAGCGAAACTGGTAAGGACTCTGTTCAGCCCTCGAATCCCCCACCCATCATAGTTGGTGTTTCCAACGTTCAATCTGGGCCGTCTGGAGAGCTGGGTCGCAAACTGGTGCGCGGCTCACAGTCCTACTTTGACATTGTCAACGATGACGGCGGAATTAACGGCCGAAAGATATCGATTCTTCTTAAGGACGATAAGTACGAACCTGATCCAGCGGTCAGCAATACAAATCATTTAATAGAACAGGACAAGGTATTTTTTCTTTTCGACTATATAGGTACACCGACGCTGACCCGCACGCTGCCGTTGTTGAAGTATTACCAGAGTGAAAACATTGTGAATGTAGCACCCTTGACGGGCGCCGATCCGCAACGTCTCCCCCCGTACGACAAGTTTGTCTTCAATATTCGCGCTTCCTATCACGAGGAAACGCGCACGCTTGTGCGTTACCTCTATTCCAAGGGTTACCGCAAGATTGGGCTCTTCACGCAGGCCGATTCTTATGGCAAGAGCGGTGAACTTGGCGTCAACAATGCCCTGGCGGAATTCGGGCTCGCTCCCTTGCGGGTTGTGACCTACCGACGCAACCAGTCGTTCGATGCTGATATGAGCGCGCAGGTGAAGCTGCTGCGCGATGCAGGCGTAGAAGCAGTCATCGCAGTTGCGGTTTATGGGCCGGCCGCTGCCTTCATTCGTGATGCGCGCAAGTCTGGATGGAATGTTCCTGTCGCGAATCTCAGTTTTGTCAGCTCCTCCACAATGCTTGACAAATTGCGCGATGCATCGCAAAAGGCAGGCAAGGACCTGACTCAAAATCTGATTAACAGTCAGGTGGTTCCATCGCCCGAAGACCTTCGCTACCCGTTGGTAAAGGAATACCGTGCCCACACCGACGCGAAGGAGCTAGGTTTCACTGGGCTGGAAGGATGGCTGAATGCAGCTGTCGTAACGGAGGCCCTGCGCCGCGCCGGGCCAAATCCGACCCGGCTTGAGTTCATCCGGGCCATGGAGTCGTTGCATGACTGGGACCCAGGTTTGGGCGCGAAGCTTGATTTCTCCAGCACCGATCACCAGGGAATCCACAAAGTTTGGCTGACCCGGACTGTGAATGGCAATTGGCAGCCGGAGGAGATGCCATGAAAAGCATCTCCGCCAAATTGGCAATTCTGCAGTTGTGTTGCGCGCTGCTTGTCGCCACGGTCCTTTACGTGGTTCTGGATCGAGAGCTGACAGTCCGCATGCAGCAGAGTTTCAAAGGCGAAGCCGATGTGATTGCTTCGGCCCTTGCAAAATCCGTTGAACCCGCCTTGATCAATCGTGATATCACGTCCGCACAGTCTTCACTCGACGCGGTGCTGACCGTCCCCGGTGTGGAATGGGCGTACATCGTTGCGCCGGATGGCAAAGTCCTGGCACATACATTTGTGCCGCAGTTTCCTCCTGAGCTCAGGGAGCAGATGGAAAGCCAACCTGATCGGGCATTCGTGTCACTGGCGGGAGAACGGGAAAAAACGCTGGTCATGCGAAAGCCGGTTCTTACCGGTATTGTAGGGCAGGTATACGTAGGCTTTCCTATGGAAGCTCTCCTTGCTTCCATTCGATCGATGGAAAAGATCGTCCTGCTGAGCATCATCGTGGTGATGATCGTGGTAACCCTGCTGATCGCGCTGGTGACCGAGTTCATCGTCAGACCGATTCGGCGCTTGACGCGAGCTGCCCGTCTTCTCGGTGCAGAATCCGGGGGTACGTTTCGACCCGTGAAGGTGCAGGCCAAAGATGAGATTGGTGAACTCACTGAGACATTCAATCGCATGGCAGCGGAAGTGATCGAGCAGCATGCACTGCTGGAGGCGCGGGTCAGGGAAAGGACGGAAGCTCTTTCCGTCACAAACGCCGGACTTGCCGCAGAGATTGCCGAGCGAGAAAAAGCTCAGGAGGCCTTGCAGGAGAGCAGTGAGCTCATCATGCTCCTTCTCGAAGCAGCGCCGGAAGCAATCTACGGGATCGACATGTTCGGCAACACGACCTTCTGTAACGCAGCCTGTTTGCGCATGTTGGGCTACGAGTCGGCCGTGGAACTTCTTGGCAAGAGCCTGCATACGCTCGCGCACCGCGCCAAGGAGACGGCAGACTCTTGTCCGATCGAAGAGTGCCACATCTGTCAGGCACTTAACAGGGAAGATGACGCTCATATTGACGGCGAGATTCTTTGGCGTAAGGATGGCAACACCTTCCCCACAGAATGTTGGTCGCGCCGCATTCTTCGCGGCCAAACCACCATCGGCTCGGTGGTCACATTCGTCGACGTCACGCAACGCAAGTTGGCGGATGAGGCTCTTCGCAAAGCCAAGGTAGCTGCCGAGGAGGCGAGTCGAGCCAAGAGCGAATTCCTGGCCAACATGAGTCATGAGATACGCACGCCGATGAATGGCGTAATTGGAATGACCGATCTGGCGCTCGATACCGATCTATCCGACGAGCAACGTGAATACCTCGAGACGGTCAAGAGTTCCGCAGATGCTCTGCTGATCGTAATCAACGACATCCTCGATTTCTCCAAGATTGAAGCGGGCAAGATCGACATTGAGAAGATCGATTTCGATGTAAGGGAGTGCGTGGAAAGCACCTTGAGGTCGCTCGCGCTGCGGGCCGACGAGCGTGGGCTTGAGCTATTGTGCGACATCGATTCTGATGTACCGGAGATGGTGTGCGGCGACCCGGTTCGCATTCGCCAGGTCCTTATGAATCTTGTAGGCAACGGCATCAAGTTCACCAGCATTGGCGAAGTAGCCGTTCGGCTGGAGATTCAATCCAGGCATGACGATCATTGCATTCTTCATTTCGTGGTTTCGGATACAGGGATCGGGATTCCGCTCGAGAAGCGGCGAATGATCTTCGATCCCTTCACGCAAGCGGATGCCTCAACTACACGACAATACGGCGGCACCGGCCTTGGACTTACGATCACCAAGCGCTTAGTGGAGATGATGGGCGGCGAGATCTGGCTCGACGACAAGCCGGCTGTGGGTACTGTTGTTCATTTCACGTCTCAACTCAACATTTCTCATGCTCAGCCATCCCCAGAAGTCGTTCCCTTCCCTCTGCCATTGCTGGAGGGAATGCGTGTACTTGCGGTTGATGACAATGAGACGAACCGAAAGATCCTAGACGGAATGATGGCGCATTGGGGTATGCGATCGACTTCGGTTCAAAGCGGCCCCGAAGCATTGTCGGAATTGTCCGCGGCTCGTGATGCGGGCGATCCCTACACACTCATTGTGACCGATGTGCATATGCCTTTAATGGACGGTTTTGAGCTGATGAGGCACATTCGAGAGACCGAAGGAATTGCGCATGTCCCCATCGTTATCCTCACATCGGCTGGAAAGAGGGGAGATGCGGCCCGATGCGAAGAACTGAAGGTGGCTGGCTATCTGGTGAAGCCGGTTCGTCGATCGGATCTGCGCGAAGTAATTGGGCGGACCCTCGGCAGCCAAAAACCTCGATCGACGGCGCAATCAAGCTCGAAAGCAACTCAGACACCGGTTCTTCAACCTAGGAAGTCCCTGAAGGTTTTGGTCGCGGAAGATAACCCGGTGAATCAGCGCTTGGCGACGCGATTACTCGAAAAGCGGGGGCATCAGGCGGTTGTCGCCCAAAATGGCCGCGAGGCACTGACAGCGCTTGAAGGCGCGCAATTCGATTTGGTATTGATGGATGTCCAGATGCCTGTCATGGATGGACTTGAGGCAGTGACGGCCATTCGGTTAAACGAGAGGAACGGACATTTCCATCAACGCGTCATCGCTCTGACGGCTCACTCGATGAAAGGAGATCAGGAGCGTTTCTTGGCGGCGGGCATGGATGGATACTTGTCCAAACCGATTCGCCAACAGGAACTGGACGCAATCCTTGAAGGCAGTCTCTCCAGCCAAAGCGAACCTGAACCGACCAGGGGTGAGTTGGGGCGGCTTGGCGGAGACGCGATTCATCAAGCCGAGCTTTTCGATCGAATCGGTGACGATCTCTCCTTCCTCTCGGAACTCACCGACGTGTTTCGAAATGTCTATCCACAAGAACTTTCGAACGCGCGTCGAGCACTCGAGGAAAAGAATTCGGACGGAGTAATGCGAGCCGGTCACACGTTGAAAGGAGTGCTTGCGAACCTCGCTGCAATCGACGCTAGCAAGACCGCCGCAGCCATTGAGACGATGGGGCGCTCCGGCGATCTCTTCATGGCCGGACCAATGATTGATCAGCTTGAGGAAGATTTGGAAGATGTACTCAGAGCACTTGGGTCCCTTTGCGACAAAGCCGCGCGACAACGATTCTCGTCGCCAGCCGAAGTATCCCATCAATCGGATTGACCAAGGGTCGCGTCGTAATCTTCTTGCGCGGAGCCACACCACATACCGGCAACGTCGCCAGCTTGCGTTCAAAGTCCGCGCCTGCTTGCTTGACCGGAGCATAGACGCTCTCAACTTTGAAACCCCGCACATTTAATGCTTGGGCCACCAACTGCTGCGCGCCTGCGCTCAGTGATTGCTCACGCCGACGCAGGCTTCGGAACTCCTATGCGAGTCACTGAGATGGCACTGAGGTCGGCGTGGCGCTCGCAATAATCCCAACCGGTCGGTCCTCATTTATGAGGCATTTGATGTCAGATTTGTGCCCGAATTGCATTTCTTGCAATCGCTCAGAAAAGCTGCACAAAAATTAACTTGCGCGCTCACCCATCTTGTGTGTTACAGTACGTAACATTATGAAGGGTAACACTACACCACCCCACGATCCGGCCGAACTGGGCGAACTGGAACGCGATGTTCTGCTCATTGTCTGGCGCCAGGGCTCTGTCACCGCGGACCAGGTGAGAGAAGACCTCGACCGTCCGCTCACAGATTCTACGGTCCGCACAGTTCTTCGCCGTCTGGAAGAAAAAGGATATGTCGCGCACAGCCTGGACGATCGCACCTTCGTCTACCGGCCAGCCGAATCGCGCCAGCGCGTCGCCGGCCGGGCCGCCAAGCGCATCGTGGACTGGTTTTGCGAGGGATCGGTGGAAACGCTGCTCGTAGGCATGGTCGATTCCAAGGTGCTCGATCGTGCCGAACTTCAGCGCCTGGCCGACCGCATCTCTGCTGCACAAAATGCCCTACCGGCCGCCAAAGTTTCGGCCGCCAAAAAGGAGGCTCTATGATTCCCGTCTTCATCGAAGCTGCCCTGCGTTCAATCCTCGTGGGATTGGCAGTCGCGGTGGGTCTGCGCATCTTCCGCGTCCGCAACGTGTTTGCGCAGAAGGCCGCCTGGAGTCTGGTGCTGGTCTCCGCGCTGGCCATGCCGCTGCTGTTGCCTTTCGCGGCGCAGTGGGCTCTTCTTCCTGCCGGATTCAACGTTGTTCTTCCCGCTCATCCCATGACGCTGCTCGAAGAACTGCAGGCCCGCATCCAGGCCAAGGCAGGGTCTGAAAGCAAACTGGTGCCGCCCATCGAACCCATCCCTCATAGCGATCCCTCGTGGATGCAAGAGACTCCCGCGGCTGAGCAGGCAGGCGCGCCGCGCGCCGACAAAACGCCGTCCCGCTCCGCGCGTGCGAAACAAGGCGCCAGGCCGCAACAGAACGCAGCCTTCATTCCTGACGATTCAGCATCTTCTTCCGCTCAGTCGATCGCGTACAACACCGATCGCATGCAGGAAGCGCAGTCTCCGGCATCAAAGCAAATCACCGTCTCCCCCATCGTCCTGGCGCTTATCCTCTATTTCGGCATCGCCGCGCTCTTTCTTGTCCGCATCGCTCTGGGTCTTCTAATCACGATTCGCCTGTGGCGCACGGCCACACCTGTTGCGGCGCACGAACTGCCGTACGATGCGGTTCCGCTGCAGATACCGGCCAGCATCCGGGCCAGCAGCAAAATCGGTTCGCCGCTCACGATTGGTTCAGCCATCCTGCTCCCTGCGGACTTCGAAACCTGGGACAGCGAGAAGCTCCGCATCGTTCTTGCCCACGAGCGCTCGCATGTCCGCCAGGGTGACTTCTACCTGCAGTTCCTCGCCAGTCTTTACGCCGCGCTCGTCTGGTTCAGCCCGCTTGGCTGGTGGCTCAAGCACGAACTTGCCGAGCTGGCCGAAGCCATCAGCGATCGCGCCGCAACGGAAGAAGCTGCGACCCGTACGTCTTACGCCCAGATCCTGCTTGAATTCGCGGCTGCGCCGCGCCGAATGTCGATAGGAGTCGCCATGGCCCGTCCTGGAAGTTTGTCTCGCCGCATTGAACGCTTGCTCAACGACAATGCATTCCGTCAGTGCTTTGCCGGCGGACGCCGCGCACTGGTAGCTGTTGCGCTGGTGCCGCTGGCACTGTTTGCCTCCACCGCTCTGCTTCGCGTACAGGCCGCCGCCGACGCGCAATCGCATTTACCTGCCGCACCCGCTGCCATGACGATCCAACTTGGCGACCACTCGTTGCCGCTGTTGGCGGCGGCGACTCCGGCCGTTCCGGCAATCCTTCCTGAGCAGAAATCTCCGGCCTCTGAAACAGTTGCGGCCGCCTCGCCTGCGCCTGTGATTTCCTTGACGTCCGCGGCCACCATGAGCGAGGATGGCGCGCAGGAAGGTGTCCGGCTGTCCTTCGATCGCACGCTTTCTGCAAGCGCCGCCGGCCAGCTCGCAGTTTCTACCGGCTCGGGGGATATCCATATCACGCGCAGCTCCGGCAACCAGATCCACATCCACGGCCAGATCCACGTGAACGACGATGGCAATGAAGAGGAGGCCCGTCAGATCGCCGCGAATCCGCCTATCGAACAAAGCGGCGACGTGATTCGCGTCGGTCAGCATGAGGATCGAGAGCAATGGCGCGGCATCAGCATCGACTACCAGATTGAAGCGCCAGCCGGCACCGTGCTTACCGCCAACTCCGGCTCGGGTGACATCGTCGACGAGGGCGTGGGGCAAAAGGCAAAGCTCGAGACTGGCTCGGGCGATATCCACGCCACCAGCCTGGAGGGACCGTTCACCGTGAAGACCGGCTCCGGTAACATCGTTGCCGCGCAGTCCGGTCAGGGCGACGTTTTTGCAGAAACTGGCTCGGGGGATATCGAGCTCAAAGACATCCACGGCGGCTTCCACGGCGAGACCGGCTCCGGCGACATCAAGGCAACCGGCACACCCTCCGCTTCCTGGACCCTGCAAACCGGTTCAGGCACCATCGAACTCTGGACCGGGAATGCGCCGGTCACACTCGATGCGTCCACGGGTTCAGGCGAGGTGACCACCGACCACGAGATGATGGTGCAGGGCTCGTTCGATCAGCATCATACCCGGGGTACCTTGAATGGCGGCGGTCCCTTGATTCGCGCGCAAACCGGCTCCGGCGAAATTCATATTCATTGATTTCAGGTGCGCCGCGGCTTCATCGCTGCGGCGCCTCCAGCCTCATCCAGGCCTGTCGAGGTAAGCTGCCCAGAACGCTGCAAACGTTCGGTGCCCCTTCTTGCGCTTTTTCCTATCGCAAGAGTGGGAAATCTCAGCCCCCAACCAGCCCGAATATCAGAAGCGAAACGCCCAAGTAACGCGTGACAAGCCCGACCCTGGGCCAAGCAGAAACTCGCTCAAAGGCGATGATCGACTTCGAGTATGTACTTGAAGGTTGCGAAAGGAGAGGTATCGAATGCTGGCGGACCTGCGCGACGCACTACGGCAACTGCGGAAAGCACCCGGCTTTGCGGCTACGGTAGTCATCACCCTGGCCCTGGGAATCGGCGCCACCACAGCCATCTTCACGCTGGTCCACCAGGTCATGCTCAAGTCGCTGCCGGTAACGAAACCGGAAGAACTGTGGCGTATCGGGGACAAGATCCGCTGCTGCAACTGGGGCGGATACACGCAGGGCGACGACGGTGACTTTGCGCTCTTCTCCTGGCAGGCCTACAAAAACTTCCGCGAGAACACCCCCGAGTTCACCGACCTTGCGGCTCTGCAGGCCGGCAATTCTCCGCTCGGCGTTCGGCGCGGATCGCAGGCGCAGACAGACACCTACAACGGGCAACACGTCTCTGGGAATTTCTTCCGCACCCTGGGCATACAGCCCTGGATCGGCCGTCTTATGAGCGACGCGGACGACCAGGAAAACGCACCGCTGGTTGCCGTCATGAGCTTTCGCACCTGGCAGACGAAGTATGGCTCAGACCCTTCTGTAGTCGGCGGAAGTTTCACCATCAACGGGCACCCGTTCACCGTTATCGGCGTCACCCCGCCAGGATTTTATGGAGCCAAGCTGGCCGGCTGGGGCATGCCGGACTTCTGGATCTCGATCGCCTCCGAGGATGTTCTCGAGGGGGCGCTCGCGCGGCCCAAGCGCGCGAATGGAAATTATCTGGACATACTGGGCAGAGTCCGTCCCGGCGCCAATCCACAAGCGCTCGAAGCCAAACTGCGTGTGGAGTTCCACAACTGGCTTGCCAGCCACGTATCGGACATGGAGCCGGGAGAAAAGGCCCTTTGGCAGCAGCAGACGGTTCACCTCGTCTCCGGCGGTGCGGGCGTAGCGGAGATGCGGGATGAATACAAAGACGGTTTGAAGCTCCTGCTCATCGCCGCCACATGCGTTCTGCTGGTGGCCTGTGGCAATCTCGCCAACCTGATGCTGGCGCGCGGACTGAAAGATCGTGCGCAGATCTCAGTCCGTGTCGCGCTGGGAGCTTCGCGACTCCGCCTGGTGCGCAAGGCGCTGGTAGAAAGCGTGCTGCTGGCCATCATTGGCGGCGCTCTGGGAATCGCAGTGGCGTACGCCGGAACCCGGCTGATTCTGTATCTGGCCTTCGAGGTTTCGGGGTCGCACAATTATGTTCCGGTCAGCCCGCTGCCATCATGGCCGGTGCTGCTGTTCACTCTCGGCATTTCGATCCTCACGGGAATCCTCTTCGGAACGGCTCCAGCCTGGATCACGTCCCACGCCGACCCGGTTGAAGCC
>JBEKVS010000079.1:0-18989 GCA_049513795.1 Occallatibacter sp.
CCATCAACACGATGGTCGACCAGCTGAACGCATTTGCCGGCGAAGTTACCCGTGTGGCGCGCGAGGTGGGCACCGACGGAAAGCTCGGAGGGCAGGCGCAGGTACCGGGCGTAGCCGGTACCTGGAAGGACTTGACTGACAACGTAAACTTCATGGCCAGCAACCTGACCGGTCAGGTAAGAAACATTGCCGAGGTAGCCACAGCAATAGCCAACGGCGACCTTTCCAAAAAAATTACCGTCGATGTGCGCGGCGAGATATTGCAGCTCAAGGAAACACTGAACACGATGGTGGAACAGCTTCGCTCGTTTGCGGCGGAAGTTACGCGCGTTGCGCGCGAAGTGGGCAGCGAAGGCCGCTTGGGCGGGCAAGCCAACGTCCCCGGCGTCGCGGGCACATGGAAGGATCTTACCGACTCGGTCAACGCCATGGCCGGCAACCTGACCGGCCAGGTGCGTAATATCGCCGAAGTTACAACGGCCGTTGCGCGCGGCGACCTTTCGCGCAAGATCACAGTAGACGTGAAGGGCGAGATTCTCGAGCTCAAAAACACGATCAATACGATGGTGGATCAGCTAAATGCATTCGCCGCTGAAGTAACTCGTGTGGCTCGAGAAGTGGGCACCGAAGGCAAGCTGGGCGGCCAGGCGCAGGTGCCAGGTGTCGCAGGTACCTGGAAAGATCTCACCGATAACGTAAACGTCATGGCGGCCAACCTCACCGAGCAGGTCCGCGGAATTGTGAAAGTCGTTACAGCTGTGGCCAACGGTGAACTTACCAGGAAACTTACCGTCAATGCTAAGGGTGAAGTTGCCGCGTTGGCTGAGACGATTAACAACATGACTAACACCCTGGCTACCTTTGCCGACCAGGTGACGACCGTAGCCCGCGAGGTGGGTGTAGAAGGCCGGCTTGGCGGGCAGGCGAACGTTCCCGGAGCATCGGGTACGTGGAAGGATTTGACGGGGAATGTAAACTTGCTCGCCGATAACCTGACCAACCAGGTGCGCGCCATTGCCGAAGTGGCAACTGCAGTCACAAAAGGCGATCTAACTCGATCGATTCAGGTGGAGGCAAGCGGAGAAGTTGCGGATCTGAAAGACAACCTCAATACGATGATCGACAACCTCCGCCTCACTACAGACCGTAACACAGAGCAGGACTGGTTGAAGACA
Organism: Occallatibacter sp.; assembly: GCA_049513795.1. Classification (GTDB taxonomy): domain Bacteria; phylum Acidobacteriota; class Terriglobia; order Terriglobales; family Acidobacteriaceae; genus Telmatobacter. Next base: position 1,176 of record JBEKVS010000079.1, read on the forward strand.
AACCTGGCCCGATTCACCGCCATGCTTCAGGGCCAGCGAGATCTAACCACGGTGGGGCGCATGTTGCTCTCCGAACTCTCCCCGCTTGTGAATGCGCAACAAGGCGTGCTATATCAAATGGATTCCGAAGAGTCGGATAACATGGTGCTTCTATCGGCGTATGCCAGCACGGACGACGGCCGCCTGGAGACGATCAGAGTCGGCGAAGGGCTCATCGGCCAATGCGCTGCTGAAAAGCGTCGCATGCTGATCACCGATTTACCCACCGACAGCAGGCCCATTCGCTCTGGCCTCTTTGAGGCGATTCCGCGAAGCGTGATTGTTCTGCCGGTCCTGTTTGAGGACCGGGTAAAAGCAGTTATCGAACTGGCCAGTCTGAGCACGTTCACGGCTTCTCACCTGGCTTTTCTTGAACAGCTCACGTCCAGCATCGGGATCGTCCTTAATAGTATTGAGGCAACAATGCAGACTGAGGGTCTGCTGAAGCAGTCGCAACAGCTGGCTACGGAGTTGCAAACCCAGCAGAAAGAATTGCAGCAAACCAACGAACAGCTGGCGCAGAAGGCACAGCAACTCGCCGAACAGAACGCTGAGGTGGAACGCAAGAATCAGGAGATCGAGCAAGCACGCGGTGCGCTGGAAGAAAAGGCCAAAGAACTTGCCCTTACCTCGAAGTATAAGTCGGAGTTTCTGGCGAATATGTCTCATGAGCTGCGCACTCCGCTTAACAGCATCCTGGTTCTCGGACAGCAACTCGCAGACAATCCTGACGGGAATCTGAGCGGGAAACAAGTGGAATTCGCACGAACCATACATGGCGCCGGTACCGATCTGCTCAACCTGATTAGCGATATTCTCGACTTGTCTAAGATTGAATCCGGCACGGTCTCAGTTGAGGCCGAAGAGGTGTTCTTCAACAGCCTGATCGAAATGGTGGCGCGACCATTCCGTCACGAAGCTGACAATCGGAGACTCGCCTTCGATATCAATACGGATTCCCGTCTCGCACGCAGCTTGGTCACCGACTCAAAGCGCCTGCAGCAGGTGCTCAAGAACCTATTGTCGAATGCATTCAAGTTTACCGAGCAAGGAAAGGTCCAACTGTCGGTTTCACTTTCAACCACCGGGTGGACTCAGGATCATCCCATTCTCAACACGAGCGGGTCTGTTGTCGCTTTCGCGGTGTCAGATACTGGAATTGGGATTCCCTTTGAGAAGCAACGGATCATCTTCGAAGCCTTTCAGCAAGCGGATGCCGGCACCAGCCGCAAGTTCGGCGGCACTGGCCTCGGCCTGGCCATCAGCCGCGAGTTAGCCAGTCTGCTGGGCGGAGAGATTCAACTGAACAGCACGCCCGGGAAGGGAAGCACGTTCACTCTTTACTTGCCGCAAACCTATGTCGGCCCTTCCACGGCATCCAGCATCGTGCGTGGAGAGACTCATTCCAGGCCTGTTTCATTACTGCCGGCTTCAAGCGCAAGTGTGACCGAGCATCTTCCCGAACGAATTGAAGATGATCGCGGCGCGCTGGACACGGGAGACGAGGTGTTGCTCATCGTCGAAGATGACGTGCATTATGCCCGCCTGATTTGCGACCTTTCCAGAGACAAGGGCTTCAAGGTTCTTCACGCCGCTACAGGCGCCGACGCACTCGCGCTGGCGCGTGAGTTTCGCCCCACCGCAATATCTCTAGATGTATTTCTGCCCGACATGCTGGGCTGGACGGTTCTGAACCATTTGAAGCAAGACCCCAGCACGCGCCACATCCCCGTTCAGATGTTGACACTCGACGAGGATTGGCATCACGGGCTATCGCGTGGCGCTTTTGCGTTTGTAACTAAGCCAACCACTACGGAGGGACTCAGCGCGGCAATTACCCGCATTAAGGCCTATGCCACGCCGCGCCGAAAGCGGCTCTTGGTTGTAGAAGATGAGCCGGCGCAACAGCTCAGCATCGAGGCTTTGCTCGGTTACGACGATATCGATGTGCGGTTTGCCGGCACCGGTTCTGAAGCGCTACAGGCAGTCAATGATGAAGCCTACGACTGTCTCGTGCTTGATCTCCGACTACCGGACATGAGTGGCTTCGATGTGTTGGAGCGGCTGCGCGATACGCCCTCACTGAGCGAACTGCCAGTAGTGGTATTTACCGGCAAGGATCTTTCTCCGGAGGAGGACGCCAGGCTGCATACTCTGGCACGCAGCGTGATCGTCAAGGACGTAGAATCCCCAGAGCGCTTGTTGGATGAGACGGCGCTTTTTCTGCACCGCGTAGTGTCCGATCTCCCTCGCGAAAAACAGAACATGCTCGATCGGCTGCATCGGTCGGATGAAGCGCTGGTCGGCAAGCAGGTATTGGTTGTCGATGACGATGTGCGTAATATTTTTGCACTCAGCAGTGTACTCGAACGTCGCGGTATGACGGTCTTGACAGCGGGAACGGGCCGCGAAGCGATCGACACGATCGAAAAGACGCCGGAGTTGGCGATCGTATTGATGGACATTATGATGCCGGAGATGGACGGCTATGAGACCATGCAAGTGATCCGGCAGAACCCGCGGTTCCGGCGCCTTCCGATCATCGCGCTGACGGCCAAGGCGATGAAGGGTGATCGGGAGAAATGCCTGGAAGCGGGCGCGTCAGAGTATTTGGCCAAGCCAGTCAACACAGAACAACTGCTATCTGCGCTGCGCATGTGGCTGCACAGGTGAGCCAATAACCAATCAAGATACTCATCTTGGCGGTACCGTTATCGCGCGGGTGTCGAAAGGAAGACTGAAGGCCTGGGGGCATAGGTGAACGAGATTCAGAAAGTCAACATTTTGATGATTGACGATCAGCCGGCAAAGCTCCTCACCTATGAGGCCATTCTTGCTGGTCTGGACGCAAACCTCATCAAGGCTCGTTCAGGCCGAGAAGGTCTGGAGTTGCTGCTCAAGCACGATGTGGCCGTCGTCCTGCTGGATGTGAGCATGCCCGAGATCAACGGCTTTGAGATGGCGGACATGATGCGCCAACATCCTCGCTTTCAACAGACTGCGATCCTCTTCATATCCGCCGTCCGCATGAGCGATCTGGACCGAATTAAGGGCTATCAAAGCGGAGCGGTCGACTACATATCGGTACCCGTGATACCTGAAGTGTTGCGAGCCAAGGTATCGATTTTTGCGGAGTTGCATCGAAAGAGCAGAGAGCTCGAGACTCTGAACCGCGAGTTGGAACAGCGGGTGGAACAGAGGACCTGCCAGTTACAGGAGAGCGAGAACCTTCTTCGCGAGCGCGCCGACTTACTTGAGCTGGCTTCGGAAGCGATTCTGGTACGAGATCTGTCGGGCGTCGTGACTTATTGGAATGCTGGCGCTGAAGCTCTATATGGATGGCCCCGAAGCGAGATCATCGGGAAGTGCGTTCACCAGGTGCTGGAGACAAAGTTTCCGGTCGAGGTGGGAAACATTGAATCTACGCTGATGGGCTGTGGAAGGTGGGATGGAAACCTGGCTCATAGAACCCGAGAGGGCCGGGAAGTTATCGTGGCAAGCCGCCAGGTGTTCAAGAAAGAAGCGGGCTCGATTCTTGAAATCAATCGCGACATTACAGCGCAAATCGGAGCCGAGGAGGCGTTGCGCCGAACTGAGAGACTGGCGGCAATGGGCCGGGTGGCAGGCATCATCGCCCACGAAATTAATAATCCTCTTGAAGCAATTACCAACGCATTTTATCTTCTCCGCAACCACCCTTCCCTTGATGAAGAGGCGCGATATTACGCGCAATTGGGAGAAGAAGAGCTCATACGAGTTGGACACATCACCAAACAGACGCTGGGGTTTTACCGGGAGTCGCGACATCCCGTTGAAATGTCCATCGCGGGACTCATCGACGATGTGCTTGAATTGCAAGGGCGTCAATTGCACGCGAGCAAAATCGTATTCGACAGGAAGTACCGGACCAAAGGAATGATCAGAGGTTTTCCTGTGGAATTGCGGCAGGTATTCTTCAATCTTATTGGGAATGCCGCACAGGCAATGCCCAATGGGGGGAAATTGCGAATTCGTATCTGGGAACAATGGAACCAAGTTCTCGGGCGAACCGATTTGTGCATCTCAGTCTGCGACACCGGTGAAGGAATTCTGCAGGAGCACAGAAAGCACTTATTCGAGCCATTCTTTACGACCAAGTCGAGTAAGGGTACAGGGTTGGGTCTATGGATTAGCAAGGGCATCATTCAGAAATATGAGGGAACAATTCAGTTTCGCAGCATTCCCTTCAAAGGCGGACACGTAACGTCGTTTCGCGTGGCCCTTCCCGGCGCGGACACGAGCGGCAAAGGAGCGAGCCAAGTGAACCATGCCGTCGCCGATGAGATAGCCGGAGTCTCGGATGGGCGCGCATAACCGCATCAATCTGTGCTGTGAGGATTAAAGAACGGCCGGTTACTTCGCGAAAAATACTCTCACACAAGAAATCCATAGAAGCCTTTGCCGCATCAGGCAGGAGAGGCAATACTGAGCCAAAACAGCTGAAAGAAATGCAAATCGGAAGGCGTGCAACGCGTGGGCATAGTACTGCATCTATTCTGGACTGTGACATATACATCTGGAGGACGAAAGGACGAAGCCTATGACCTTGAGGAGATTCAGTTCATGCTTGTTGGCGGCAGTATTTGCCACCGCAACGTTCACGACAGGTTGCACAGTTCACGCTGGATACTATGACCCTTATTATCACGACTACCACCCGGTGAATGGCGAAGTGACCTTCTACGCTCAATGGGAACAGGAGACGCACCGGGATCATGTGGATCTGAAGAAGCGAAATAAGGCCGAGCAGAAGGAATATTGGGATTGGCGCCACAAACACGATGATCACCACTAGACTGCGGCGCGGGGACCCATGGCGTTTCATGCAGAAGACTCATCTAGCCGGAGGAGAACCGAGGCTGGCGTTTTAGTCCCAATCCACAGTTGACGGCCGAGTTAGCGATGCTAATTCGGCCGGCTTATATTAGTAAGTTGGTCCGGCTTCGCCAGTGTTCTGGTTATCCGAGTGACCTGAGCTAGCCCTTCACTGATGCTTGAATTGTCGGCGTTGCCCCTACTGCCGCCTTGACCTCCGCAGATCGTGACATGAGTTCTAGCAAAGCCCTAATGACGCTATCATCCGCCTCCTGGGCATTAACTATCTCAACGGGGAACCGAATCCACAGTTGGAACGCGGAGCCGGAAAACTGCAAACGAGATTCAATGCCAGGCGCATCAATGGCGGTCTGCATCCAGCTTTCTGCTCCTCGGTGCTGCTGCTCGATGTTAGCCCTGTATCCTTCATAAACGCCGCGAACCTCCCGCGTCACGGCGTCGCAAACCATCTTGTAGTCCGCGGAATCGTTGAGTTTTACGATTAACTCGTGCCATGCGTAGTCGGTACCCGGAATCTGTTTGTAGAGTGGAGTTCCCGCCTGAAAGAGCACTGCGTTTGAGAAGACGGCGATGCGCCCAGTCGGACTTAAAGATGTTCCGCTCCCGGCCAGTTCCATCAAATAGAAGCGCACCAAACCAACATCCACAACATCGCCGGTAACTGACGCAATGGTGATGCGGTCCCCAACCTTAATGCCATATCTTCCGATAATGAAGAAGTATGCAGCTACGGAGAGCAGCATAGTCTGCAAACCGACAGCAATACCTGCCGTAATAAACCCGGCGAATGTTGCCAGCGAATTGAACTGCGTTACAAAGCCGAACACAAGGACTATCACTGAGAGGAAGCCGACCACCACGCGACGCACAATCAAGAATTGGCGCCTTCGGCGGAGATCGTGCACATACTTATTTGTAGCTCGGCTCCAAAGTTCTCCCCCTCCAAATATTGCAGCAAGCGCCATCGCGATGACGAGCACGCGCAGCAAGAGAGCATGTAGAAGCGCTGCATACTCTGCGGCCGTGGAACTCTGCCAAGCTTCGAGGTTTGCGCGGCTTTGTTGAAGCATGATGATCTCTTGACTTAGCGGAACAGTCGCTGCGGAGAGAGTTTTGAATTCTACGGTGATGCCCTTGAGATCATCCTGGTTCCCAGACAGTTTCTGGGTTGTTGATGGCAACGGAGGGGTGACGCTTTCTGGACCCGATGCTGGAGTATCACCCGGTTGCGCAAGTTGCTGGCCCCGCTGAATGAGAGCTCGCAGAATCGTCGAGAGCGGCGCGCGCAGGGCGAGCGCTTGCTTTTGCACACTGGCGTTTTGTTGCAGCAGCAAATTGAGAGAATGTTTTGTCTCAAAAAGCTGGATCAGCACAGAACCCTGGCTCGTGACGCCGGCCGATTGTGCCTGACTCAGCATGGTGAGTTGCGGTGCTGGGGTCTTGTTTGTACTCTCCAGTTCGGGAACGGAGCGTTGTAAACGGTCAATATCGCTGGCCAGTCCCGTACCCCCTGCAACACCTGGCATCTCGACAATTTTCTCCAGCGCATCTTTCATAGCTTCAGAAAGGCTGAGAGATTCCTTGATCTGATTCTTCTGCACCTCAAGCGTGACGACGTCTCGCGGCTTGGCGTTGGCTATCTTTCTTTCTAAGGCTTCTTCTCGAGTCCGTAAATCGTCGATCTGATTTTCAACTCTTGACTGCGCCGCTTGCATCCTCTGCTGCTCGTTCGATGCGGCCGATTCGGATTGTGCGCCATGCTGGCTCGGAGACTTTGCTAACAATACTGCTTCGGCTTTTGCCGACTGAAATGCAAATGCAGCAATCTGAGTGGATTGGGCAACTGCCTGGTCGCGATATACAACATCGTTCGGCTCGCCCGCTCTTTGAATCGGCTGCGTGGACGCCCGATAGAATTGAATCACAGAATCGAGATGAGCCAGTATGTCACGACTTCTGTCCTGCACGTTCACACCAACCTCGGGCGCGGGAGATTGCTGCGAATGTGCCTCAAAGCGGTGCTCGCTTGCAATAAACATTAGTGCAATCAAGAGAAATGCACACGGTTCCATCGCGATTTTTAACCATGAACGCATGTGTAATGTCGAAACCTCTGCTCCCTGCCCGGCTAGATCGGGCTCAGCCCCGGTTCTTGAAACTGAGCAGCCTCTCAGTCGAGGCGCCAAAATCACCGGAGCGGATCATAAGAACGTGGTGAGTCACTGTTCTTCTTCGATGATAATGGCCAGAGTCAATTGAGTGGCGGGATAAGCAAAATATTCGGTGCTGATTTGGCTCTATTCCAGCATTCATCAGTCGGGTGGATTAGCTGGATGGCGCACGAGAAGGCGCGAAGGTCGAATGCGCAGGGCCAATCGATTTGGGTACGTGACACGATGTCAGGCAGATCTCAAAACGTCCAAGCTGGCCGATTCTTCAACGCGAATCGGGCCAGCTTGTGTGTCTCGGAATTCATCTAATCAATGTGAGCTACCGATCACTTCGTGGCGCTTACGTTCTGCTTCCTGCCGCTCCCGCTCTGCCCGCTCCCGATCGCTTTTGTCGCGGTCAGCCGCGTTGCGAGCTTCATCGCTTGCATTTTGCGCTGCGTCTTTCACGTTGCCCCATGCCTTCTCGGCCTTTCCTTTGACCTGTTGTGTCGCGCCCTCGACCTGAGTCCGCGTGTCGCCCGTCCACTCTCCTACCTGGCGCTTGGCGCGCCCGGCAGCGTCGTCTATCGTACCCTTCACTTGATCCTTGTTCATAACCCCTCCATGGGTGTTGAGTGTTTTCCGTTTGCTGTGCACTGCCTCTAGATGGCCCTAGCCGGAGCGTGTCTGCGCTTGCTCTTGCTGGAACTATCTCGCCCGTTAGAGCGCCGACCGGCGGCCCGATATCAACTGCAGAATCAGGACAACGACGGCAAGAACTAAGAGTATGTGAATGAACCCGCCGAGTGTATAGGAACTGACCAAACCCAGCAACCACAACACAAGCAGGATCACGAAGATTGTCCAAAGCATTCTTTACACCTCCGACTTCGTTCTTGATTGCCACAACTGAACAACTGATGCTGAGAGTGTTTAGGTCGCGCGAAGGTTGCCTCTGGCGGGATGATTTGAAAACGAGCAGACGACGTTATGCCGAATCAACTTCGACGTAAATACAAGCGAGAATAGCTTATAACTAAAAACTTGTGTTTGATCCGTCCTTTGATACAGAACATGCATCAAAGCGACGAGGAGGACAGACGATGCTCTTACTCATCATTTTGATTGTGCTGATCTTTGGATTTGGCTACGGCGGTTACAGGGTGGGTCCGGGGTGGGGCTATTACGGAGGAGGCGGAGCGAGTCTGCTTCTAACAATCGTGTTAATACTGCTGCTGCTTAAGGTTATCTGAGCGGGTTGATGTTCGAGTTGGCCGTCAATAGAACACGCTCGCCCTTGGGGCGCTTTGAGCGGAATTGCGGCTTGTTGGGGCGTTTCTCTGTTAGCGAGTGGGGTGAGCCACAATGTTCAGTTTTGTGTTCACGCATGCTGCGCCTTCTTTCGCAGCCCATTATTCAAGATTCCGCATCACACCTCTATCTACGGCCCTAAAGAAGGCTGTCATGAAGCGATGTCCATCTGGTGCAGTTCGATTTCAGCAAGGAAAGGAAGACAGGCGAACGGGCCGATGCTGGCGCAGTAAGTGCATGTTAGCCGTCGAAGGATAAGCATGACCTATTCCCCCTCCCCCACGCGCGAACCCGACAAGGCATCGGGCTCATCCACAGAAGAAACGCCACAGAGCTCCGAGATTCTGGCGCGTGCACAAGCCGGTGACCATCAGGCCTTTGCACAGCTTTACAGTTTGCATAAGAGGCGCATTTACTCTCTTTGCTTAAGAATGGTTGGTAGCGCAGCGGAAGCTGAAGACCTGACGCAGGAAGCCTTTCTTCAGTTTCATCGCAAGATAGGCACGTTCCGTGGTGAGTCGGCACTATCAACCTGGTTGCATCGCCTGGCTGTCAACGTGGTGTTGATGCAGCTGCGAAAAAAGGGTTTGCAATTGACGTCCCTGGATGAATCGATGGATCCGGCTCCCGACCAACGTCCCGGTCGCAGCTTTGGCGCCCCCGATTTAGCTCTTTCCGGAGCCATTGATAGATTGTCGTTGAAGCGCGCAATCGACGATTTGCCGGCTGGCTACCGGCTTATTTTTGTACTGCACGACATTGAAGGCTACGAGCACAACGAGATCGCTACCTTGCTTGACTGCTCGATTGGCAATAGCAAGTCTCAGCTGCACAAGGCGCGCCTTAAATTGCGCGACGCGCTGCGCAGACATACTCAGCAGGAGGGGCGGAGATGAGCGAGAAACTGGACATTTCATCCTGCATTGAGTTTCAGGCGCAACTGCCTGATCTGATCGCTTCAGGAGAGGACATTTCCGATCAATCGCATTTTCAGAGTTGTGAAAACTGCCGCGCACTCATGGCCGACCTGGAGACGATTGCAGAAGCAGCTCGCCAGCTATTTCCTACCGCCGAGCCGCCTGACGACTTGTGGGAACAGATCGAGCTTGGGATGCGGGACAAGAAGGCTTCTCCCGATTAGAAGTCGACAACCCGAAACTGCTTCAATGCCATGCGGCATCTTTCTGGTGGCTCCGGATACATTTCGAGCCGGAACGCGATATTCGAGTTCCGGCTCGGGAGGAAAGGCATCGCTAGAATCCGCCGGTTGCCAGCTGAGTCTGTCGGGATTCTAGGCTCTCTGAAACCCGCTTCAACAGATCTGTCGGATGCACGGGTTTGCTGAGCAGCGTGAATTGGTGACCCGCCCTGTTTGCAGATGTGAGCAGGTCGGTTGTGGCGGCCTTTCCTGAGAACAGCAGCACACGGCAATCCGGGAAGATGCGCCGCATGGTGATGGCCAACTCGATCCCACTCATGCCAGGGAGCATCACATCGGTGATCAGCAGCTCCGGTGGCATCAACAACGCAGTTTCGAGCGCCTCTTCCGCGTCATATGCCGGCATAGCGGCGTACCCACTCAAAGTGAGAATCTCTGCAAGCGTGTCCGCGATCGCGGATTCGTCGTCGACAACGAGGACGACGGGACGGTGCTTCGTCGAATGGTTCTTGGACACGGTTGTCGGGACTTGCTCAATCGGGATCATAGGGAAACGGAACTTTGCAGCCATCGAAAATCTACCTCCAAAGTTAATGTAGCAGTGTTATTTTGTGACGTGTCAAATCTTCCCCATACTGGTTAAGTCTTTTTAAATCTTTTATTTATATGCGAAGGCCACGCCTCGGTTGGGCCTCTTTAAAAAATCATTGTCTCCTCGAAAAGAGGTTGCATCATCAAGACAAAATTAGTATCATGCCAATTGAAGGATAGTTTTATGGCAATTTAGCAATACGTTAAGCGCACGTTCCTCACTCGAACTCAATATGCCATGCAGGGGTGTTGGAGAAATGGGAACCAATTCTGACCCGAATTTCGCATCGACGAAGTTTGAATCGATCCTTCAGCTCGATGTCCCTAAAGGACGCGACGGAAAGCACAAGAAGATCGTGACCCAGCTACTGGGAGACATTGCTGATCTCGATTCCGGCTCGGCCCTCAAAGTTCCACTCTCGCAGTTGCCCGACAGCAAAGAAAACATTCGGGCTGCACTTAATCGCGCCACGCGACAAAGGGGAATTGAGGTAGCGACCTCAAGCGACGAGGATCACCTTTACATCTGGAGGGTCGATTCCAAAGCCTGATCATTTCGCATAAGGAAGCGGCCTTCCACCCTCAGGCCGGGGGCGTCGCCGGAGATTCCACAGATGGCGCAAGAATGCTGCGATCATATCTGTGATCGACATCGGAGATAGCAATTTCATCTCAATTTGGGCGCGACCATCGATAACAGGTTTGCCGCGCATCAAGTAAGGTTTCATCAAAAACTGACTCATCGCTTTGTTAAGTGCCACGCCTGGGGATCCGGCGCAATCCAACCACGATGACTTGGTGTGATCCACGGCGATGTGATGCCGATGTCGATGAGCGGCTGATATCGTCCCGAGCCCGGCACGTGAAAGCGGTCGTCGACCCGGTGATGGCCCACGTTGACTCGAACCGGCTCTTGCCAACGGCGCTGATCATCGATGAGGCGCACTATTTTCTCTCCCATGGAAGAGATTTTGAATCAATCTCGCGAGAAGTCTCCCTCTTTTTTGTCGGACATTGCGGACTCCAAACATTTGGCAGCCTACATGCAGGGTAATTAGCAAGTAGGCGGCATCAGGCGCATGGCGTGGCTGGGAAACAGTTGATTTCATTCCAGCTTGGAGGAGAACAATGAAGACGATGAGTAATTTTTTCCACCGTCGGAACGCAGATTCTACAATCGACTCAATATGTACGGGGTGCTTTCAAACGGTCGCTGTGGCAAAAAACGAATCCGATCTAGTTCGTGCCGAGAAGTCACACGCTTGCGAACCTCTCATTGATCGGCTGCGGCGCTACAGGGAATCTCGCGCAACAATTGCTTATCGCTCATCGGTTTGAGCGAGATGTCCTTCGTACATTCAATCAAGAATTCGTTCCCGTGTTTTGGAGATATTTATTCGGACGTTTGAAATCCGATGACGTTCCAGTTTCCCGTTCGAATTTGGCTAACTATTTCCGGCTTCCAATCATCGTAGTTGTTATGAACGGCTTGCTAGGTCAACGCCTCCGCATTCGGCTACTTATTGCAACCTTGGTCTTTGGCGTACGGATGACCACGTATGCGGAGTCTATTCCGGTCCGGCATTTAGAGGGAACCCTTCACGGCTTTGTGGAGTTGCGATCGGAGGATGGCAAGGTTCTCGCTACTGGAGATCTCGTTCAGGTTGCGCATGGCGCACGAGTCACATCCCATATGCTCTTCCGGTTCACCGATGGCTCCGTTGATGACGAGACGACGGTCTTCTCTCAACGCCGCAGCTTCCAGCTCATCGCCGACCGCCATGTGCAGAAGGGGCCATTCTTCCCTCATCCAATGGATCTCTCGATCAACTCCCGGACAAGCGAGGTTACAGTGCGGACGGCTGGAAAAGATGGCAAGGAAGAGGTTATAACTGAGCACGTCAAGTTGCCGTCGGACCTCGCGAACGGGATCGTCCCATTGATCATCAAGAACATTCCGCCTGATACCAAGGAAACAAGAGTGTCTATCGTCGTGGCTACTCCGAAGCCGCGGATCGTGCAACTCGCAATCTCTCCCCGCGGCGAGGAGCCCTTCTCCCTGGTTGGATTTCCTCGAAGCGCGATGCATTATGAGATTCAGATTGAACTTGGAGGAGTCGCGGGCATCGTGGCGCCGCTCGTTGGCAAGGCACCGCCCAAATTGCAAGCCTGGATTGTTGGCGGCGAAGCTCCGGTCTTGGTGCGAGAAGACGGCCCCATCTACCAGGATGGTCCAACCCTGTCAATTGAGCTGGCCAGCCCCACCTGGCCCAATTTACCTCGCTCCGGCGATTAGAATTGAGCTCACAGCTGGTTCTGGAGGCAGACGCGCATGCTACATTAGGCGCCCCAGGATCAATGCCTCGAGCAACCGGCGGCGCGCATTCCGACACCGGGAATTCCATATCATTCTCCGCCTCTAAATCTGCATCTAACTCTAGTTGCGGTTGAAACCCGGTGGCCCTGTAACAACCAAACGCAGCTTCAGAGCACGAACATGACCCATCCCATTGATGGAAGGTCAAGGGCCTTTACGCATTGTTGAAGTCCAAGAAGTCTCCCGTGTGAACCGCCTTCGCGCGTCCGATAGATGCCTGTGAGGAGAAGCTATTGGCTAGAATAAACCTAACATCGACTTATAGGCTCCAATTGCACTCTGGCTTCACCTTTGAGGATGCGTCGAGCGTCGCGGAGTATCTCAAGAACCTTGGCGTCTCCCACCTCTACTGCTCTCCCTATTTGCAAGCTGCTCCAGGAAGCAAGCATGGCTATGATGTCGTGGATCCCGAGAGGCCGAACGAGGAGTTGGGTGGTGAGCTGGGTCTCTCGCAGTTCAGCCGTCGGTTGAGTGAATTGGGCCTGGGACAGGTACTCGACATTGTTCCCAACCATATGGCAGTCGGCCCGGATAACCGCTACTGGTGGGATGTTCTCGAGAATGGCCCTTCTAGCCGGTTTTCCGATTGGTTCGACATTGAATGGCATTCTTCTGAAATTAAGCTACAAAACAAAGTATTGATTCCCGTACTCGGCGATCAGTATGGAAGGGTGCTATCCGCGGGAAGAATCAAGCTGGAACAGAATTCAGACACATTCAGAGTCCGCTATCTCGATCACGCGTTTCCGTTGGCGCCGCAGTCTCTTTCAGGAATCTTGCGGAGTGTGGCAGAACGCGCGCACGACGACATGCTCGGCTTCATCGCGGATAGCCTTTCGCGGCTGCCTGCGCCGCAGATGGCCGACCGCAGTGGCGCGCTAGCCCGTCATCGCGACAAAACCGTCATTTACGAGTTGCTGGTCAGGCACTGCGAGGAGCACCGCCAAGCTTGCGAAGCAATCGGTGTGATATTGGAAGAGCTGAATCGGGACATTGATCGGCTCGATGAGATTCTCAACCAGCAGAATTACCGTTTGGCTTACTGGCGCACTGCGGACCAGGAACTCGGGTATCGCAGATTCTTTGATATCAATTCACTCATCGGAATTCGTGCGGAGCGTGAGCACGTCTTTCTAGCGACTCACACCCGAATCCTCGATTGGTTGAAGAATGGGCAATTGGATGGGGTGCGCGTCGATCATCCCGACGGGCTTCGTGATCCGCAGCAGTACTTCGACCGGCTCCGTTCCCATGCTCCAACCGCGTGGATCATTGTTGAGAAGATTCTCCAACCCAACGAACGCCTGCGCGAACAGTGGCCGGTTCAGGGAACGAGCGGTTATGACTTCATGAACCTGTGCAATGACTTGCTCTTGAATGGCGATGGATTGAACCGCCTGGGCGAGATCTACGGGCAATTCACTCGGGAGCCGCTTGACTTTCAGGCGCTGGCTCGCGATAAGAAACTGAATGTTGAACATGAGGCATTGGGCAGCGACGTGAATCGTCTCGCCGATCTCTTTGTTCAAATCTGTGAAAACAACCGTGACCGGCGCGACTATACTCGTGCGGAAATCCGTCGGGCAATCCGCGAAGTCGGCGCATGCTTTCCCGTTTATCGCACCTATGTCGTTCCGCAGCGAAATGAGATCCTGGATGAAGACAACGAGGTTATCGACTCTGCAGTAGCTCAGGCCCGGGAACGCAGACAAGATATAGATCCTGGACTTTTCGGCTTCATCGGCGACGTGCTTGCCCTGCGCGTGCGCGGAGATTTGGAAAGCGAATTTCTGTTGCGGTTTCAGCAATTCACTTCGCCAGTTATGGCCAAAGGAGTTGAAGATACGGCGTTCTACTGCTTCAATCGCATGATCGGCTTGAATGAGGTTGGCGGCAACCCCGGCTCCCAAGGAACTTCCCTGGCAGAATTTCATCAATATTGCCTGGATATCCAGAAGTCTCGCCCACTTAGCATGTCGAGCCTTTCCACCCATGACACCAAACGCTCAGACGACGTCCGCGCGCGCCTGGCGGTGCTGACTGAGATACCTGGTCGTTGGAGGGTGGTTCTGCTTCGGTGGGCCCGAATGAACCGGTCTTTTCGCAGCGGCCCATATCCGGATCGGAACTCCGAGTACTTTCTTTACCAGACGCTTATCGGCGCGTGGCCAATCACAAAAGATCGATTAGCGCCATACATGGAGAAGGCAGTTCGCGAAGCCAAGCAGCAGACGAGTTGGACGCAGCAGAATAAGGAATTCGAGGACGCTTTGCGAAGTTTCATCGAGGGTATTCTCAATTCGAAAGACTTTCTCTCGGACCTGGACGCGTTTGTGAATATGATTAAACACGCAGGAAGAATCAACAGCCTGGCGCAGACTCTGGTCAAGCTCACGGCTCCGGGCGTTCCAGATACATACCAGGGCGGGGAACTGTGGGATCTGAGTCTCGTCGACCCCGACAATCGTCGGCCCGTTGACTTCGATTTGCGCCGTCAAGTGCTCGGGGAGCTTTCGGCCGGGTTGAGCGGGAGGGAAATTATGAAGCGAATTGACGTCGGCTTTCCGAAGATGTGGATAACCACCAGGGCTCTCGCTCTTCGTCGAAAGCATCCGGACTGGTTTGGCCCAGATGCAGCGTATTCTCCCATCAATGTGGAAGGCGCCCGGTCGGAGCACTTGCTGGCTTTCATGCGCTCTGATTCTGTCGTCACACTCGCTCCCCGCTGGTGGCTCAAATTAGGCGGTAACTGGGCCGGCACCTCTGTGACACTCCCACCGGGTTCGTGGACTCATTGCTTTACTGGCCAAATCCTCCCAGGCGGGCGGCATCGCGTGCAGCGCCTTTTCGAAGAGTTTCCCGTCGCTCTGCTTGCCAGGGAGGCCGACTAGCAATGCATCGCTTCGAGTTATGGGCTCCCAAGGCAAAGACACTTACCTTGGTGCTGAATGAGGCATCTACTTCAATGGAGGGGCCCGATGGCCATGGATGGTGGCGCCTCGACGTGGCCGATGCACATCCGGGGTTGAACTACGCGTACCTCGTCGACGACGATCCCGTACCCTACCCTGATCCCCGCTCCCAATGGCAACCAGGAGGCGTCCACGATAGGTCTCGCATTTATGACCAGTCGGCATTTGCCTGGAGCGACCAAGGGTTCAAACCAGCACCGCTGACAAGCGCGATTATCTATGAATTGCATATCGGAACATTTACTCCCCAGGGGACGTTTGACTCTGCGATTGAGAAGCTGGCATACCTGGCTGACCTTGGAGTAACTCATGTTGAGTTAATGCCGGTTGCAGCATTCGCCGGAGACCACGGATGGGGCTATGACGGAGTCTCGCTCTATGCCGTCCATGAGCCTTATGGTGGTCCGGATGCACTTAAAGGCTTTGTGAATGCGGCGCACAGCATAGGGCTCGCGGTTTTGCTGGATGTTGTCTATAACCACTTTGGCCCGGTTGGGAATTACTCCGGTAAATTCGGACCTTACCTGACGGAAGCCCATCGCACGCCCTGGGGAGGGGCCGTCAATCTCGAAGAGTCGGGCAGCGATCAGGTCCGCCTATTCTTCTGCGACAATGCGAGGATGTGGTTGCGGGACTTTCATATCGACGGCTTGCGTCTCGACGCAGTTCACGCGTTTGTCGATCGGTCTGCGATTCACTTTCTTGAGCAGCTTTCTGTTGAGATCGATGCGTTGCAAACGGAGCTCAATCGCGCTCTGGTCCTCATTGCGGAGAGCGACTTGAACGATCCGCGCATCGTCACTCCCCGCGAATTAGGCGGGTTGGGCATGGATGCGCAGTGGAGCGACGACTTCCATCACGCGCTCTTCTCCGTGCTGAGTGGCGAAATCCAAGGTTACTACCAGGACTTCGGAGAATTGAGCCACTTGGCAAAGTCATTGCGAAGTACCTATGTGTACGACGGCGTTTATTCGAAATACCGCAATCGCATCCACGGGCGCCCGGTTGTCGATTTGCCGCAAAGCAAATTCATCTGCTTCATTCAGAATCACGATCAAGTGGGCAACCGGGCGATTGGCGATCGGCTGCATGAAGCCGCCGGCTTTCATCGTGCAAAGATTGGCGCAGCAGTGCTTCTTACAAGCCCTTTTGTGCCGCTGTTTTTCCAAGGAGAAGAGTGGGCCGCCTCATCGCCATTTCAATACTTCGCCAACCACGACGATGCGGAGATGGCTCGCCGTGTGCGCGAGGGTCGTAGGCAAGAGTTCACCGCGTTTGGGTGGGATCCGAATTCGATACCCGACCCGGAGTCGATCCAAACCTTTGAGCGTTCCAAGCTCGACTGGCAGGAGCGAGATGTCGGGTACCATCGCGAGATGCTTGAGTGGTATCGTGCGCTCATCAGGTTGAGACGCGATACTCCGGCTCTGAGGGAAGCCGATTCGCGGCAGGTGCGAGTGCAGTGGGATGAAGGCTCTAAACTGTTTTCCTTCGCGCGCGGTGAGATCGTAGTAATCTGCAATCTAAGCTCGAATGCGCATCGAGCCGAGGTCTCCGACCATAAGAAGATTCTTCTCGCTTCACGCCAGGATGTGCGATTGGATAGCCATTGGATTGACTTATCGTCGAATAGCGTAGTGATTCTCGGTTGAAGAACGATGTTAGACCGCAGATGGACTGCATTCATTCCCGAGAGCCCAATTCTCACCGGTCGCGAAGCTCACTCAGCAGATCGGTAATGGCTTCGTAGAGGGAGGGATAGCGCATATTGGCCAGTTGATGCGCCGCGTCCGCGCCGGGTGATTGATTATGAGGATCGCCCCCGATGAAGGCGGTATTCATTCCCAGCCGGCGTCCAAATTCAATATCCGACTTCGAATCGCCAATCATGAGACTACGGGCTGCGCTTATCGCTGGAAAGTCCGCTGCAGCTTGCTCGAACATTCCCGGCTTTGGCTTGCGGCAGTTGCATGTTCCGCGGTCGTGCGGGCAGAAATAGAAGCCGTCGACATGTGCTCCGTGAGCATTCAGAAGGCTTTGAAGCTCGCTGTGAATGGCCTGTACGTCTTCCTCGTTGTAGAGCCCAAGAGCAACCCCGCGCTGATTTGAAACAACGATCACCCGAATACCCGCCTGGTTGAGCAGGTGGATGGCCTCCATAGCCCCGGGTAGAAGGTGAAACTCGTCCCAGCGAGTTACATAGCGCTCTTCCGGCATCTTCTGGTTCAGCACGCCGTCACGGTCAAGAAAGACTGTCTCTACAGCTTGCGGGAACGAACGCGGGAGGGTTCTGCTCACCCAGTTATCATAACAACTGACCGATTCATGGCCCACAGGAAG
>JBEKVS010000080.1:0-18894 GCA_049513795.1 Occallatibacter sp.
GCCGCCTGCGGCGTAGTTGATCACTTCCATGGGTGTAATCCGGCTTAGGCGGCTGACGGGCGGGCCTTCGGGCACAATCTTGAAGCGGCGCCCCTTGTGCGTGACCCAGACCTCGTCGCCTTCAAGCGCCTTGTTGACGATAGAAAAAATGTCGCGCCGAAATTGGGTGATCGGGACTTCCACTTCTACAGTGTACCACCATGTACATCTTGTGGCGTACATAATGTGCATGTCGTTACTCGCCGAGCAGAGGACGAGCGCAGCCCGACGATCCAAGGGTCCAAGATCAACCAAAGCCCGGAGATCACCGAATGAAGGGGATATATGCGGAGGTGCGCGCGCGGTACGCGGGGAAGGATTGGGTGAAGCGCTCGGCAAGCAGGCGCTCTTCGGCGCGGATGCGGATTTCGGTTCCGACGACGAAGGCCATGACCGATGCGAGGGCCATGGGCCACCAGGTCCAGGCCGTCAGGGTCGACAGAAGCATGCCGAGCATGGAGGCGTAAATGGGGTGACGCAGGCGAGCATAGGGGCCGGTCTGGATGAGTTCGTGGTCCTGGCTCAGCGCTGCTTTATAACGCCATTGCTTGCCCAGGTGACGCGTGGCCGCCCAGGCGAGCGCAACCGAGGGTGGGCCGAGAGTCATCGACGCAATAAGCGCGGCAGAGGATTTCTGAAAGCCTGTGGGCCGCAAATAAGCCCAAGCGAAGGCAAAGCTGAGCATGACCAGACCGATGCCCCAGCGGGAGGACGGCGCAGCGGCGACTTCTTTCTGCCCGGTGGACAGTTTGTGCGGTTTGATGAAGGCCAGCGACCACACGATCCAGCAGAGGCCGAGTTCGACATAGGCAGCGATTTGGAGCACGAAAATGATTGTATGCCCGGATCGGCCGGGCTCGCGGATGCGCAGGCCGCGCCTTCGTCGAGATTTGTCGAGGACCAACACCCGAAGTCTGGCAAGGGTGGGCGGAAGAGCTTACAATTCCAACTTGAAATGACAAAGAAGAAGGATGAGATATTCGAAGTGACATGTCCCGATTGCGGGGCGATGATTCGAATCGACGCCGGGAACGGGCTGGTAATAAGTCACACCTCGGCTCCGCGAAAGCGCATGTTTGAAGACCTGGAGGCAGCGGCCAAGGCGATGCGCGATCAGGGCGAGCGCACGCAGTCTATCTTCAAGCAGAGCATCGAGGCGGAGAAGAACAAGGAAGACCTGTTCGCGAAGAAGTTTGCCGACGCGCTACGCAAGGCCAAGGATGCTCCGGAGGGCAAACCGCTGCGGGAGTTTGATCTGGACTGAGAGCCGCAACGACGCGGCGACTGCGTGGGCCGGTTGCGGTTGAGGTACTCCGGAAGGCAACACTTGTTTCTCTGAAAGCATCTCAAAACAAGCCGGCTGGGGCGATACTTGACATATGATCGCCGGGGGCTTGGGCTTCTGCGGCGTTCGATGGGCGTGGGGCTGATGGACAAGGAAATCGAGAATGCTGCGCGGGATCTTGTTCCGGGATCGGCCGGATTGCACTGCTGAAGAAACTCCCACACCCATGAGGGAGCCGCTTCGAAGGAGAGAATGAAAATGGTCGTCGTACCTCTAGCTCAACCGGAGATGGAAGTGATGGTCAAGCGGGATGTTTGTGAGTCGGAAGGCCCGAACTGGGTGCGCATTGCGGCGGGTGGAAGCCTGTTGGCAGGCGGACTTTTGCTTCTGACGGGGAAGGTGCGTGCTGGCCTTGCCACAGCGGCTGCGGGCACCGTGCTGGCCGCATTCGACCAGCAGGAGACGATCAAGATGTTGTGGAACTCCATGCCCGGCTACATCGATCAAGCGCAGCGTCTACTGGGCAAAGTGGAGGAGACAGTGGCGGAGGTCGCCGCGCAGCGGGATCGCCTGCACGAGATTCTGACCAAGTAGGATTCTTCGAATCCAGGCCTGCCGTTGGATTGGCCCGTGATGGCCGGCTCTCTAAGCACAAAACCGCCTGTTCATCTCTACCGTCGCGGTTTTTTCCGAGCGCTCGATTGGATCCGCATTAAATACCCAATTGTTGCCGGCCCGCCGCGCTGATGCGGTGAGGCGTCCATTTGGGTTCCCAGACCAGATCGACTTCTACTTTGCTGATTTCGGGGATGCCGGCCAGGCGGTTATTCACCTGTTCGAAGATGAGGCCGCTCGCCGGGCATTGCGGGGTGGTAAGGGTCATGATGACCCTTACCAACTGGCGCGGCCAGGCCGGTGTCGAATCGGGATCGGGGCGGATGGAAACGGCGTAGATCAGGCCCAGGTCCACCAGATTCAGCTTGACCTCCGGGTCGTAGCAGTCGCGGAGGGCGCTCAGAACATCGGCTTCAGTGAGCACGGCTAACTCTTGCGCTCGACGAGGTAACGGGCAACGGCCTTGAGAGAGTCGGCACGCGATCCGTAGGGCGCCAGGGCGTCGAAGGCCTCCTCAATGAAACGTGCGGCGTCGCGCTGGCTCTGCTCGATGCCGAACACCGCCGGCCAGGTCACCTTCTCGGTGGCCAGGTCTTTACCGGCTGTTTTGCCCAGGTTCGCCGAGTCCTCGGTCATGTCGAGAACGTCGTCAGCGATCTGGAAGGCCAGGCCGGCTTTGCGGCCGAACAGGTCCAACCGGGCGATATCGTCTCCATCTGCTCCAGCGTAAACGCCGCCGGTGACCACGCTGACGCGGATCAATGCGCCGGTCTTGGCGCGATGAATGGCATTTACCAGCTCCGCAGTCGGCTTGCTGTGCTCACTTTCAATGTCCAGCACCTGGCCGCCGATCATGCCTTCGATGGTGCCGACGGCATTGGCGACGAGGGTGATGATCTTCACAGAAGCAGCGGGCGGCGTGGGCAGCCCGGCCAGCACTTCAAAGGCACGCGTTTGCAGCGCATCCCCGGCGAGAATGGCGATGGCTTCTCCGAAAACCACGTGGCAAGTAGGCTTGCCGCGGCGCAGATCGTCGTTGTCCAGAGCGGGCAGATCGTCATGGATGAGCGAATAGGTGTGGAGCATTTCAATGGCCGCGCCCAGTCTCTCGATTCCGACCGGAAGCGCGCCGCCAATGGTCACAGCGGCCTGATATGCAAGTAGCGGCCGCAGGCGCTTGCCGCCGGCAAAGGTGGAGTGGCGCATGGCGCTGTGAATCGAGGCCGGAACAGTCGCTGCGCCTGGAAGCAGTTCTTCCAGCGCGCGATCGGTCAGTTCCGCTGCTTGTTTGGTGAGGGAGTGTACATCGACTTGCATTCTTCTCATGATAAACCGGCGCGGCTTGTCGCCTTGATGCGCGGCTGAACCAGCCAGAGTCCGGTAAGAAGCAGCAGCGCAAGGAAGCTGAGCCAACGGCCTGCCACGGTGTCGGGAGTGGTAATCCAATCCACATCCAGATTCATTGCTCCTTGCGCGACCGGAAGACAGACCAGCCCGTCGTCGCGCTTGATAAACGGCCCGGCAGGCTTTCCGTTGAGCACGATATGCCACGCGGGATAGCTGCGCAGGCGGAGAATCAGGAAGCCGGCATGAGGCATGACCGCATTAAACTGCAAATGCTCAGGGCTGGCCGATGAGGGCTTCGCGACTGTGGAAAAGATCGCGTCGCAACTGTTCTGTTCGACCCACCAGTCGGGGTTGGCTCCGGGAGTGTCGAGCACGCCAAGGGTGACGTCGGGATCGGTCGTCAGGCAGGCGTCCGGCAGGCCGGTTGCCACGATGGTGTCATCTGCTCCGGGAGGCTCATACTCGTCGGTGCCTTGGAAGCCGCCACCGGAGCGGTAGACCTGCACCATGGGCGCGACGGCATCCTCGTCGTCGCAAGGCTGGAAGAAAAATCGGTCGGCAGTCATTGTGGCAGCCAGAAAGAATGCGCCGCAGACGGCTGGAACGGCGAATCGCAGCCAGCGAGGAGCGCAGATGCGGGGCCATAATGCGGCGGCAAATAGGATTCCCATGGGCGCTTCCAGCACCACCAGCCAACGCCAGGGGAACTGCAGGAAGCGCAGCTTGGGCAGCAGATTCCAAAGAGGCAAAGAGGGCGGCAATTGGAGCAGGAGGACGGCAATTGGAATGAGTGCCAGAGGAACCCATCGCCGGGAATCTGCCGGGAGAGTTTTGCGGCGCCAGGCGATGGCCAGTCCGATGAGAGCAACAGCGACCATGGAGACAGTGATGAGCGAGACCCGATTCAGCTCCAGATTGTGTAACGCGAGCGCCGCGCCGGGATGGCCGCCAAAGAGAAAGCTGTTTTCGATTCGCTCTCCCGGATCGTCCGTTGCCTGGCGGATATCCACCCACCTCTGCTCGACGGCCGCTGGGACAAGGTAGAAGGCGGAAAGGCCGATTCCAAGGCAGGCGGCGACGGCAGCGCGGAGGATTGGAGCCCACGATCGATAAAGGAAGCCGGCCGTCAGCGCCACGGCTGCGAGCAGGTAGCTGGCCATCACGCCAACCGGTGCATTCGAGAGCCAGGCTCCGGAAAGAACCAAAGCGGTGAGCAATGCAGAGCCGCTGAACGCCTGCCGCAAAAGGGACCCCGATGCGTAGCGATTTCGCATGACAAGAAGAAGCAGCAGTGGAATCCAACAGCCGCCCGAGAGTTCGCCGAAAGCGGAGCGTTCGTATGCCGTCAAGAGCGCGTAGCCGGAGAACAGAGCCGCGCAGCCGGCCAGGGTCGCGGGCGCATTGGGAAGCCACTGGCGGCCAAGCGCGCGCGTAGCCAGACCAGTAGCCGCGAGCAGCAGAAAGGTAATGACGATGGGGACGAGATGCCATGGCAGCACAAGGCCCAAGGCTGCGCCCAGCATCCAGGTCAGCGGCGGATAAAAGATGAAGCGCGGTTCTCCGGCGCCGAAGTTGGGACTCGGAGACCAGTATGGATAAGCGATGCCGTGCCGCCAGGCGTTGAGGCAGTCAAACCAGGAGACGAGATGAAAGTCGAAGTCATGTCCGCAAGAATTACCGTGCCAGAGCTGAGGGGCCGTCGCGATGGCCGCGGCAAGTAGAACCACGCCCGGCCCGACCAGGCGGCGTGCGCGCGGACGCCATCGGAGTTGCAGGCTCGAGCGCGGGAGTGCATGGTTCGATTTGGCGGGGGAGCGGTGAAAAGCCATAGGGCTCTCTTTATGAATATCCCATGCTGGAGCGCAACCCGAATCGCAGTATTCCGTTGATGCCTGATTGAGGTGTTCGGTCTCTCAGGGAAGTCTGCTGGCGCTGATTCAAGATGCGAGGGATTAGCCTCAGGCCTGCCGAGGGGCGGCCGAACTACGCTCAAGCAGGCCAATCGCAACAAGAAGCAGCACGGCCACGGCGCTCAACAAGCGCCCGACAATCATGTCGCTGGTGTTGGTCCAGTCGGCTGCCAGTTCTACGGGGCCCTGCGGGACGCGCACCACAATCAGACCGTCCTCTCGGGCAGGCGCGCGAGCAAGCAGAGCGTCGGCTGGCTGGCCATTCACCGTGACCCGCCATGCCGGATAGCTGCGCAGCTTGAGGATGACAAATCCCGCATGAACCGCAGTCATCGCGATGCGCAGATGTTCCGGCTGGCGCAGGGTCGCGGCCGCTGTCGTGATGCAGGAGCCTTGATCGGCGCGCCAAACTGGATTGGCTTCGGGTGAGGGAGCGACGCCCAACTCAGTGTCGAAGTCTTCCGCCAGGCATGCGTCGGGCAAACCGGTGGCGACGGTCGAGTTATCGGCTCCAGGTGGCGCGTATTCGCCGGAGCCCACGAATCCTACGCCGGCCCGAACGGTAGCCAGAACACTCGGCAAGAAATCCTCTTCGTGTCCGGTGCGAAAGAATCCTGCCCCAGCAAAGATAGTGGCAGAAAGCAACAACAGTGCGCAGATTGCCGAAACGGCTCGGTGCTGCCGCCGGCTTGCGCTTGCCGAAGGCCACACGGCGGCGGCGAAAAATACGCTCATGGGAGCCTCAGCTACAAGGAGCCATCGCCACGGGAACTGGAGAAAGCGCAGCTTGGGGAGCAGATTCCAAACTGGCAGCGAAACGGGGAGCATAAGAATGAACGCTGCCACCGGGATGAGCGCCAGCGGAATCCAGGGCTTGCTGAGCAGCGGCTGAAATGTCTCGACCCCCGCGATCTTTCCCTCTTTGTGCTGCCGTTCGGCTGCTCGCCGCATTGAAAGCCTCGCGCGTAACAAGATAACGGCAAAGCCGATCAGCGCGATACCAATCATGGTGACCGCCATGAGCGACACAAATCGCAAGTCGGCGTCGCGTTGCTCCAGGTGCAGATTGGAGTGATGCGCGAAGAGCCAGTTGTTTTCGATCCTCATTCCGGGATCGCCGTTAACGCCGATGGCCTGCTGAATGTCGACCCAGCGCTGCTCCCATGCGGCGGGAACCAGATAGAAGCCGCAAAGCCCGATGCCCAAAGCAAAAGCTACTGACGCGCGAACCAGTGGGAACCAGGAGCGCGCGAGCAGCGCGGAGGCCAACGCCACAGCGGCGAGCAGATAGCTGGCCATCACGCCGGCGGGCGCGTCCGAGAGCCATGTCGCAGCCACGGCCAGCGCAAGCGGGAGTGTGGACCCGTCGAATGCGCGCCGCCAAAGAGCGGCCGGCGGGTTGCGATCGCGAAGAGCAAAAAGCAGCAGCAGCGGGATCGAGCAGCCGGCGGCAAGCTCTCCGTAGGCCGCGCGTTCGTAGGCGGTGAAGAGTGCGTACCCAGAAAAGAGTGCAGCGCAGCCAGCCAATGTTGCGGGGCCGGCGGGCAGAACTTCACGGGCCAGCGCACGCGTGGCGAGGCCAGTCGCGGCAAGCAACAAAAATGTCAGCACGGCCGGGACCGCAGTCCATGGAAGAGCCAGGCCGAGAGCCGCTCCAAGCATCCAGCTCAGCGGCGGATAGAACATGAAGCGCGGCTCACCGGCACCAAAGTTCGGCGTGGGCGCCCAGTGCGGATAAAGGATCAAGTGCTGCCAACTGTGTTGCGCGTCGATCCATGAAACCAGGTGAAATTCGAGGTCGTCGGCAAAGAATTGGCGATGCAGGGCCACGGGGGCAGCCGCGATGGCCGCGGCCAGCAGAATCAGAGCCAGGCCGGCAAAGCGGCTCTTGCGCGGAGGCTCTCCGGCCCGCTTCGGGATTGGCGAAGGTTCGGGCGACTGGCTCGGGTTGGGGATCGAATACGTGAGAGCCATGTGAGCTTTCTTTTAAGGATTCGATGCGTTACGCCGGATGCAACTCTGCTGTTGAAGGTATGCTTCTTCTGAAGCCAGGCTCAATATTCTTTTCTTTAGAGGGTTTCAACATCATAAGCGATGCCGTGGCCGGACGCGTTCGACAGCCACCAGACCCATTGCCAGCAATAACCCGATTGCGGTGACCCAGCGGCCGGCCAGCACGTCAGGCGTGGTGGTCCAGTCTACGGCTAAATCGACCGGGCCTTGGGGAACAGGAACGGCGATGAGGCCGTCGTCGCGCGGGTCGGCGGGTTGAACTGTTTGCCCATTCACGGAGATTCGCCATGCAGGAAAACTGAGCAGGCGCAGGATCACGTAGCCCGCATGCGGAGCGACGATTTCGACGCGCATGTGGTTGTGCTGGCGAAGCTGCGCGGTCGCCGTGATCGCACAGCTTCCTTGGTCAGGCCGCCAAGAGGGCGTTGCATCGGGGTTTTCAGAAATGCCCAATGTGGTGTCAGCTGCGGTAGAAAAGCAGGCGTCCGGCAGTCCTGTGGCGATCTTCCAGTGATCGCCGTCAGGAGGCTCGTATTCGTCGGTACCCTCAAGGCCGCCGCTCGACCGGAATTGTTCCAGTAGATCCGAGACGGTGTCGCCCTCCTTGCAAATGCGCAGGAAGTGAATGCCGGCGGACGCCGTTGCGGCTAGAAAGAAGATGGCACAGGTGAGAGCGATGGCGTTTCGTTTGAGGCGCGCGCCGCCTGGGGAAGGCCATATGGCCGCCGCGAAGAAGATCGCCATCGGCGCTTCGACGATCAGCGTCCATCGCCACGGATATTGCAAGAAGCGGAGCTTGGGAAGCAGGTTCCAGACCGGCAGAGAGACGGGGAACTGGAGAACGAGAACGACCGCGGGAATGAGCGCAAGCGGAATCCACCAGTGCGTGGTGAATGGGTCGGATTTGGGTTCGATCGAGGAAGATGGCGAACTCCATGGCGCGAGGAGTCGGTAGCGCACAAAAAGGAAGAGGGCGCTGAGCAGAGCGACCGCAATCATGGATGCGGCGATGAGGGAGGCGCGATGCAGGAAATTGTCGAACGGAATCCAGAATGCGCCAGCATGGCGGGCGAAGAGCCAGTTGTTCTCGATCTTGAATACCGGATAATCGGCCGCTGCGCGAAGATCGACCCAGCCCTGCTCATGCGCTGCAGGGATGAGAAAGAAACCGGCCAGCGCGATTCCCACAATTGAGGCGATGAAGGCGCGAAGTACGGGCGCAAAGGAACGCACCAGCACTGAAAGGGTAAGCGAGATGGCAGCGAGAAGATAGCTCGCCATCAGCCCGACTGGCCCGTCGGAGAGCCAGCAACCGGCGACGATCAAAGCCAGCGGCAACGCGGAACCGTCCAGAGCGCGCCGCAGCAGCGATGCCGTGGGATGGCGGTCGCGCATGGAGAAGAGCAGAAGCAGAGGAATCCAGAAGCCGCCGGTCAGTTCTGCGAAGGCGGTTCTCTCATAGGCGGTGAAGAGGGCGAATCCGGAAAAAAGAGCGGCGCAGCCGGCCAGGGTCGCGGGCGCATCGTCGAGTGCTTTCAGCGCGAGTGCGCGTGTGGCCAGCCCGGTGGCGGCCAGACAGAGAAAGATCAGCGCGACGGGAACGAATTGCCAGGGCAGAACAAGGCCCAGCGCCGCGCCCAGGATCCAGGTCAGCGGCGGATAGAACATGAAGCGCGGCTCGCCCGCTCCGTAGTTGGCGCTCATCATCCAATGCGGATAGGCGATGCCATGCAGCCAGCCCTGCTGCACTTCAAACCACGAGACGGCGTGGAATTCCATGTCGTCGCCGCAAAAGGGGCCATGCAGCAGGATGGGAAGCGTTGCAATGGCTGCCGCAACCAGCATGACAGCCGGCCCGAGGAAGCGCCGTTCGCCGGATTGCGCGCTTGCATGGCTTAAAGGCCGATCAAAAGCCATAAAAGCTTTCTTGTATCAATATTCGCGGCTTCGATTAAACCTTGCTTAAGGTCTTTTTGATCTGGAACGGCGGCAAGGGGTAATCAAGGCAACAAGCGCAGTGTGTGGCGGGTCTGTGAGGCTACCGCTTGCGCCGTGAAGGGGAGCGCAAACGTCGTTCCTCCGTAGTAATCGTTCCATTGGTCGCGGAAATAGGGGCTGTACGGGTCGCTGCTCTCGCCGAGAACAATGTCCTCGGTTGAGCCGTCGATGTTGCTCCAATCCATGGTGAAGCGCTGGGAAGGGCCGAAGGCGCGGCCCACCTGCTTAACGGTCACGGTATCGCCGCTCAAAGGCTGCGCACCGGTACCGGCGATGCGGCTGACGAGGGGCAGATAACCCGCCAGGGGATGCTCGATGTCGATCACGTGCCAGCTTCCGTAGGTCCATTGCGCCAGGTCGGCGGGGGCTTCTCCAGCCTTCATGCCCCTGCGGACGGCTTCGGTCAGCAGCGCGTCCCAGTTCTTGTAGGACGGCGGAAGCCAATCGGCGCCACCGTGCATGATGATCTCTTCCTCGGCGAACTCTGACTCTGACCAGCGATACTCGTCCGCATCCTTGCCCACCTTGGGCTCAAGAATAAGCGGCCAAAGGGCATGGCGCGCCTGGGTCACGATGGACGCCGCCACGGAGTCGGTGGTGAGGCGGCCGTCCCAGCTGCGCATCAGGTCGGCGGCCTTGTGCAGCCGGTCGTCCGTGCCGGGGGTGTGGTCGATGGCGTAGGCCAGCCGGTGGCCAATCTCCTGGTCGACTTCGCTATAAATGTCGGTCTGCACCGCCAGCAGGTCTTTGGGGGTTAGACGATCGCGGCCTTGCAGAGCCTTGTAAATGCGCTGGGTGCGGTAGGGGTCCGCCCACTCCAGAGTCAGCGGGTAGGGCGTGTTGTCGGCGGTGACGCGGGAGTTGGCCGTAGCCAGGAAGCCGGATGGTGGATCGACCGAACTCGGTAGTTGATCGAAGGGAATGTAGCCCTGCCACTCATACTTCGCGTCGGCCGGTGAGGTCTCCTGAATGGGCACGCCGCGCAAGCCGCCAGGCCGCAAGGGAATTTTTCCAACCGCGTGGTAGGCGATGTGGCCCTGGTCGTCGGAGTAGACCAGATTCTGCGTTGGCCAGCACCAGTTGCTCGCGGCGGTGGAAAACACCGCCCAGTTGGAGGCCGTGTTCATTTCATAGATGGGCAAACCGTTGAGAGTGGGATCGTAGAGGGTCCACTTCAAGGAGATCGGCCGGTCCTGCTTCTTTGCGAAGAGTGGATTCAGAAGCGGACCGTGTTCCGTCGAGGGCAGATCGAGGACGACATCGTCGCTGCCGCGCACATGGATCACCTCGTGGTCAATCGACAATGGCTTCCATGACCCGTCCGTAAACTGATAGTTGCCCTTGCCGTCCAGCTTCTCGACGTATACATCTTGGACATCGCCGTAGAGCGCAGTGAAACCCCAGGCGACGTGCTCGTTGTGGCCGGCGATTACGAATGGAAAACCGGGCAGGGTGACGCCGGCCGCGTGGAAGCCGGGGGCGCTCAGATCGGCCATGAACCAGATATTTGGCTCCGTGAGGCTGAGGTGCATGTCGTTCGAGAGCAATGGCTTGCCGCTGGCGGTGTGGGATCCGGAGATGACCCAGTTGTTGGAGCCGGGCGTGCAGCCGGCGCAAGCCGGAAGGCCAAGCGTGGCGCGGAGGGCGGCGAAGTCTTCATGGCGCAATTGAGAGATGGCAAGGTGAGAATTTGCTGTCTCCCAGGTCTCAGAAGCGAGATCCTTCGACGGGCTCAGGACAGGCTCTGGGGCACCCGCACCCAGGTTTTGGAGAGCGATGCTGGCCTGGGAGCGCTCATCGTCGTCGTCATCGTTCGATGGGCTGGGTGGCTCGGCGTGAGGCTGGCTGAGGTCGACGATGATCCCGTTGGGAGGATGATCGCGCCAGGAGCCGGTCGGGTAGAGATTTGCCTCGAGCTTGGGGTTGTGCAGATCGTTGGAGATGAGCTCGCGGGTCAGCTTGACGTCCCAATGCGAATCCAGCATCTGCACCATCATCATGCCGATGGAGAGCGAGTCAGCCCCGGTCCAGGGCTGGGGCTGATAGTGCAACAGCCGAAACTCCGCCGGCAGCGTGTCTTTGTGCTGGTCGATGAACAGATTCACGCCGCGGGCGTAATCGTCGAGGCGGGCGCGGTCAGCGGCGCTCAGGTTGGCGTAGATGCGTCTCGCGGTGAGCCGAAACCGCAACACGCGCTGGGCGCGGTCGTGCGGCAACAGGGAACGCCCGAGAATCTCGGCCAGCTCGCCGTTGGCGTTGCGGCGAAAAGTGTCCATCTGCCACAGGCGATCCTGGGCTGTCACGTAGCCTTGGGCCATGAACAGGTCGTCCTGACTGGTGGCTTCGATGTGCGGCACGCCATGCGCGTCGCGGCGAACGGTTACCGGCGCGGACAGGCCGGAAAGCTGCAACTCACCGTCCAGCACAGGCAGGGCGGTCTTTTCGGCACCGCGCAGCCACACCACTCCCGCTGCGATGGCCAGTAGAGCAAGCAGAACCAGGGTCAGAAGAATCCACAGAACAATGCGCGGCCAGCGGCGCTTGCGGGTGCGGCGCGGGGCGGATGAAGTGCGATCATAAGAGCGGTTCAGCGAGTCGGCTTGGGCCATGGGTCATCAACAGGATAACGCCGCGCGTGCCAGAGTAGGTCAAGAAGCGTGCAAAGGAACCCGGATGAGGGAATAATGGTGCCGGCCAACGTTGCCGCACGCATTTCGGGCTCTCCAGACAAACCTTTCAGTGCGCCGCGCTCTCGAGAGACTCAACGGGCAACCGCACCATCGGTTTGCTGCGGCCATAGAGTACGACCAGCAAGCAGATGAGCAACCCGATCACGGCCAGCACCAGTACGCCGCCCTCGGGTCCATCCGTGCCGCCGCTCCAGAATACCGATCCCGCAGGCTTGACGGTGAAGTAATGGCCGGCAGCCACCAGGCCGCTGTCGGCTGCACCATAAAAGTAGGTTTCGGCCCAGTCCCACGCCGCGTGGCAGCCGATGGCCCACCACGCCGAGCCAGTGACGCGAACGCTCACCACAAAGACGAATCCGATGGCCGCGGCGGCAAATATGCCAATCCAGTTTTCGCCGTTGTTGCTGGTGTGGATGAATCCAAACAAGGTTGAGGTGGCCCAGGCCGCCTGCCAGAATTTAGACCCTTCAGCGTTTTTCAAATGCAGCATCAAGCAAGGGACCAGTCCAGCGAGCGCGACAATGTAGATGCCCCAAATGCCGTTTCCCTTGCCGCGAAGAGCCAGTTCGAGGCAGATGGCGCCAACGATGCCGAGCGCCCACCAGAAGTTGATACCGCGGGTAAGGGTGAACTGCAGATAGCAGCGGAAGATGCCCTCCTCGACGCAACCAACCAGCAGGAAGGCGATGCCCCAGAGCGCCGCGAATTTGTAGACCTGCGCGCCGGATAGCGCGACATGGCCGAAGCGCAACCAGCCGCCCATGGCGAGCGCGCCAATCAAGGCGGAGAGCGCGGCAAAACCGGCCGCTAAACCCTGCAGGAAATAGCTCAGCCTGTGCGAGCCGTTCAGGTTAAAGGCCAGCAGGTTGCCGCGGCGGCGCTCGACGACGGCAACAATGGCGGCTGCGCACACCATGCCCAGGAATGGCACCGCCTCGCCGAAAAGCGATTGCTGGGCGGTGTAACGGTCGTTCGGATCGATCAGATTGAAGGCGCCAAAGACGGCTCCCGCAATGCCGCTGAAGATGAAAAAGAGGATGCCAAAGAGCATGATCGACCAGCCCGCGCGCAGGCCTTGCGGGCCGAGCAGGATTTCCAAGAGAACGCGCGTCTCCCAGGGTTCGGGAGCTGCTGGATCCAGTGCCGGAGCGAGGAATGCGTGAGGCGTAATTTCTGGAGTCGGCGCGTCCGGCTGGGTGGGCCGAATCGCTGAGACCTCTGGGTCGGTGGGATCCATGGAACCTCATTTCATGAGAGCGTCGAAATCCGTTGCGCCCATTTTAGTGCGCTGGACAACTACGAAAAGGAGCTATGGAGAATTCGACCGCTGGAACGATTCCGGCCACGAGCGGGCGCCGTGCCAAATTCCGAGTATTTCGATTGCTCTCTCTGTGATCCGATACACGAGAATGAAAGGCGTCCGCGGAACGACCGCTTCGCGTGTCCCAGCTGTTCGGCCAACACGCCCGGAGTAGGGCATCCGGCCTATGCGCCGTTTGGTTTCGAGAATTCGCCGGCGGATGGTAATGGCCCCGCCGGAGCTCTCGCCCTGAAGGTATTCGACAATCTCTTTGAGATGTCTTACCGAGGCGGCGGACCACAGTACCTTCAATTGCCCTTAGTCTCCCAATCTTCCACCATTCGTTCCACTTCTTCGTCGGCGAAGAATCGGCCGCTGCGCATATCCTCCAGTCCCTCCTCCACCATCGCGGCGAAGCGTTGCTGCTCGCTCAGGTAGTTCTCTACTGCTTCATTGAGCAGGTAGCTGCGGTCGCGATCCATGGCCTTAGCGATCGAGTCCAATTGAGCGATTTTCTCGGAGGCAATTCGAAAACTGATCGTGCGTGGGGCGCTCATAATACGAAATAATACGCTGTATTACACGGCATGGCAACCGAACAGAAAGCGTTTAATTGCTGCCGTGCGCGCCGCGACTGTCGTATTGCAGCACCCAATCCAGCACCGGATCCCGCCCCGACCGATAATCGTCCCAGGTGGGAACGATTTCCTGGTCCGGGCGTATGACATTTTCGCCCGTCTCCACAAATTTATAGAACTTGGTCGAATAGCGGACGACCCAATGCGAGTTGGGAAGCTTCATCTCCCGCGGCTCTTGGTAGCTGTTGGGCTTCTCTCCAATCTGCTGCCCCGCCAGTATGGCATTTGTCTGGTAGCGGAAATGCGCGGAGTTGGACATCGCGGCGGAGAACGTCGTCGTGCCGACGAGAACGAACAGGTGCCCCTTGCGGTTGATGTCCGCGAGATCGCGGATCGGGTGCACCAGGTACTTGAGCCCTTCGTTGTAGTCGCCGCCGCCGTTCAGCCGCATGTCGATGACCAGCTTGTCCGGGTGCTGTTGATTGATCAAGCTGAAGAGCCCCTTGGACGCCTTGCCCAGATCCTTGTATCCGCGAAAACTGCAGTACACCGTGCGGGAATCAGGCAGGTAGACATACCAGAAGCTTTCGTCCGGCTTCTGGCGAAAGAGCGGGGGATCCTTGTACGCATAAGTCCAATTTAGTTTTGCGTCCGGTGCAGCGGCGTGGACGTCGATCGCGAACTCCTTGCCGTCGTCGCCAAGAAGCGTGAAGCGGGCCGTGTCGCGCTGCGAGGTGATCCTGCTTCCATGCAGGAAGATGCCGGTGGTGAGGAAGTCAATTGCGCGAGCATCCTTGAGAGCCTGTGTCTCGTCGACGGGCGTCAGCGGCATCAGCTCAAGCCGGGCCTGATCGATGGGCATGTCTTCAACTTTGAGTACGCGCGCTCCGAGCGCCGCCTGATTTCCATCCGCCACTGCAACGAGGCGATAGTCGCTCCCAAACCGCTGAACATCGATGGGAAGATTCGCGCTGTCCTCGGGGACTCTGATGTATGTGTGGCCATCTCCGATGAGATTCACAACGCGGTCCATGCCCACGTAGATTTCGTCGGAGTTCAGTCCATCCAGTTTGCGATCCAGTTCCCTGACTGCGGCGTCGAAATTGATCTTCTCTGTGAAGTGAAAAGCATCGGCGTGGTGCTTGGGCAACTCCTCGGCCAGAAAGGCCAGGTCTTTGTGCCACTGTTCGCTGGTCAAATTCAGCCGCTCCGTCGCAGCCTGCGGCGCGGTATCCGCAGTGCGGCGGAGTTCCACCGGACCGCCGTCGTCCGCGGCCGTGAACGTCCCACGAAGAACCGCGCCGTCGAAGAGAACATCCACGGCCACTTTGTCTCCGCCGGATTCGAGCTCGAAATGGATGTGGTTCTTGCCGAGCTGATCGTCCTGGATGGTCCCGCTTCGGTAGATATAAGTTCCGACGGGCGTAACCATCGCCCCGGAGTAGTTGCCGTTGTCGCAGACCAGGTTAAACGACAGATCGAGTTTTCCCGCCTGGCGGCTGGTCGCGGAGCCTTCGAAGTGGCCGGTGGGGATGTTCAGATTGCAGGCCAACTGCGCCGGTGTTGAAGCCGCGCAGCCTAGCGTCAACATCGCAACGGCTGAGAGAAACAGTCTCAATCCTTCTCCTTCGCGTGCCTATTCATCGCGCAACGCGATCATCGGATCCGTTTGCGCCGCTCTGTGCGCCGGCATCCAACTGGCGAAGAGAGCCACGGCGATGATGGCGAAGGTGATGGAAGCAAACACGATCGGGTCGTTGGGGCTGACCTCGTAAAGCAGATTCGCCACGCCATGGGCCAGAGCGAAGGCCAGCACCAGGCCGGCGCAGACACCGCTTCCGGTGAGCCACGCGGCGCGGTGCAGGATCATGCGCAGCACATCCGCGCGTTGCGCGCCCATGGCCAGCCGCACGCCGATTTCGCGAGTCCGCTCGCCCACCAGGTTGGCCATTACGCCGAAGATGCCGATGGCCGCCAGCAGCAGCGCCACCAGGGCGTCGAAGCCGAGCATGGCCGCGACATAAAACAAGCCGACCAGTTTTTCATGCACCAGCTTGCTGTACGATTCAACCTCGGCCAGCGGGAGTGCGGGGTCGAGCACAGCCAGGGCCTTGCGTGCCGCCGGCGCCATGGCCAACGGATCGCCTTTGGCAGCGACGGTGTACGTCATATCGGTCGACGGCAACTGCGCCTGGTCGAGATAAACGGCGGCTGGGCGCGTCCTTTCCCACAGCGAGTACTGTGTCTCCTCAACAACGCCCACGATGGTCATCCAGGGAGTCTGACCGGTGCCTTTGACGCCCATGCGAATGCGGTGTCCAACGGGGTTTTCGCCGGGGAAGTAGCGGGACACGAAGGCCTGGCTTACGACGGTGACGGGCTGGGAGCGCAGATCGTCGCTGCGGTTGAACATGCGGCCATCGACGGTGGCAATGTGGAAGGCGGCAAAGTATCCCGGGCTCACCGTCATCCGCAGGGCGGTTCGAGACTGGCCCGGTGCAAGGGGGCGATTCTCAATCTGGAAATCGTCTTGCCACGCGTCGTCGGTGTAGGGGAGGGCATTGATTGCCTCGGCATGCTCAACGCCGGGCAGCGTCCGCAGCCGGGCCAGGCTGTCGCTGAACCAGGCGGCCTGTTTCTGCGGCGTATCGTAACGCGCGGCCGGCAGGTGGACGTTGAATGTAAGCATCTTCGCCGGCTGATAGCGGTCGGGCAGGTGCAGCATGGCCAGCATCCCTTTGCCCATGAGAGCCGCTCCGATAACCAGCGCCACAGCCAGCGAGATTTGCGAGACGGCGAGCACGCTCCTGAGCTTGCGGCTGCGGCCGGGGCCGACAACAGCCCGCGTGCCGGACTTGAGCTGATCCACAAGGTTGATGCGCAAGCCTTCCAAGGCTGGAGCGAAGCCGGAGACGGCGCCGGCCACGATGGCCAGCAGCAGCGAGTAAGCCAGCGCGCGGCCATTCAGAGTGATGTTTTGCCATCCGGCGAGAAAGCGCGCCACCCGCTCCGGCATGGAGGCCTGGCTGATATGCATTTCGCCCCAGGCGAAGAGCAGGCCGCCCGCGGCGCCCATCAATCCCAGCAAAATGTTCTCGGTGAGCAACTGGCGCAACAACCGTCTGCGGCCTGCGCCCAAAGCTGTGCGCATGGCGATTTCAGGCCGCCTCGCGATGCCGCGCGCAAACTGCAGATTGGCGATATTCGCGCAGACCACCAGCAGCACGAATAGGGTCGCGCCCTGAATCAGGTTGAAATAGAGCGGCGTGTAATCGCCGTTCAAGTCGGCCAGCAGAGTTGTGAGCTTTACCTGCAAATCCAGGTTGGTGGCCGGATGGGCGTGCGCTAGCCGGTCCGCGATCACGTTGAGGTCGGCCTGCGCCTGGCTGGGAGTTACGCCGTTGCGCAGGCGGCCGATCACCAGGTAGTTGCGGGCGCTGCGGTCGGCAAGCTGCGCATCGGTGGGTGCGAAGGGCAGAAAGAAATCGCCGGAAGCGGGGTATTGCATGGTCTTGGGCAACACACCAATCACGGTGTACGCGTGCTGGTCGAGATCGACCTGGCGGCCGAGAACGCCAGGGTCGGCGCCAAAATGCGACTTCCAAAACGCGTAGCTCAACACGGCTACGCTGTCTCGACCGGGTTGAGTCTCAGACTGATCGAATACGCGGCCCATGAAGGCGTTGGCGCGCAGCACGCTGAAGAAACTGGGCGAGGTTCGCTCGACATGCACGGGAGTGGCATCTCCCGCTCCCGTCAAGCTCATGTCAATGGGAAAACGTACCGCCATTTCCTCAAAAGAGCGGTTCTGGCGTTGCCAGTCGGCAAAGTTCGCCAGCGTGACCCACTGCGGATCGCCGTGGCCTTTCTGCTCGTAAAGCACCACCACGTGATTGAGGTCGGGCACGGCCAGGGGGTGCAGCACGACGGCGTCCATGATGCTGAACGACGCCGTGTTGGCGCCGATGCCGATGGACAAGGTCAGCACTGCGGTGATGGTGAATCCAGGAGATTTCCATAGCTGGCGGAAGGCAAACTGCAAGTCTTGAAGCAGGTTCGGGATCAGGTTGGAGAAAATTGTCCGCATGGAAGCCTCCGAAGCGATAGCAAAAGAAGGACTATGAGAGCGGCTAGATGGTTGCAATTGTCCAGCCAGAGTGAAACGGTTTGCAAGTGGTTGATTCCAAGAGCAGCGGCCGTGAGGCCAAGGGCGACGCACCTGTGTCGCCTGTTCACAATTGGCAGGAGACGTTCGCAAATGGACACTTTAGTCGGCCGCAATCGTGCCTGAAAACCTCACCCGCCTTGACACAAAGGCCGAAGCCCTTGATGCTTAACAGTTCCGGTTGTTCATTTTTTGGGTGTCTGAGGGAGTAAGGGTCTTGCAGGTTCGGGTCTTCTATCACGACAAGTGTTTCGACGGAGCCTGCTCAGCGTCGCTGTTCACGCGCTTCCACCGGGAGTGTATCGCGCCAGGCGCCGGCTACGACTACCACGGGCTGGTGCACCGCGCCGGCGCGCTGTTTGACGAGAGCGAGTTCAGCGGCGATGAGAACGCCATTGTCGACTTCAAATACTCGTCTTCTCCCAAGGTCACTTGGTGGTTCGACCATCACCTTTCCGCCTTCCTTACCCCAGAAGACCAGCAGAGCTTTCAGCGTTGCCGCCAGGATCCCGAGTGCGCCCGGCGCAAGTTCTTCGACTCGAGCTACACCTCCTGCACCGGCTTTTTGGCGCACATTGCCCGCACCGAGTTCGGCTTTGACACAGTGCCGGTTGAGGATTTAATCCACTGGGCGGACATTGTGGATGGGGCGCAATACGAAAGCCCCGAAGCGGCTGTGGAAATGGCAGCACCGGCCATGAAGCTGACGCTGATTATTGAAGCGACGCAAGACTCCGCTTTCATTCCGCGGCTGATTCCGCTACTCACTGAGATGCCCCTCGCCGAGGTGCTGAGCCAGCCCTTCGTCGCCGAGCTTTTGCCGCCGCTGCTGGAGCGCCACAAGATAGCGCTGGAGCTGATTCGCAGCCGCGCCGACGAGCGCGACGGCACGGTCTTCTTCGACATCAGCGACAATCCGCTGGAAGGTTTTAACAAGTTCATTCCCTACTATCT
>JBEKVS010000081.1:0-18881 GCA_049513795.1 Occallatibacter sp.
CCTTGTCGTACAGCCCCTTCAATTCGTCCGGGGTGGGCAGCCGCCAATCCGTGTAGCCGCCTCCGCGATAATTGCCGGCATAAGTCTTTGCATTTGGCCAGCTCAGGGGCATTCCGTTATCTCGCGCCGCCCACATCAGGTTGGTCTTGGTGTCCAATACAGTGCCATCGTCGTACGACGTGAACTGGCCGTCCTTCTTGACTTCCCTGGGCGGGCCCTTTTCGGCGGTCTGCGCCGCGGGCGCCTGCCTTGGAGCGGGCAGTTCCTTGCCGCCGTCTTTGCTCAACAGGTCTTCAACGTCTTTGTGGCCATAGAGGACCGCCGAGTGCATGGGCGACCAGCCTTCGTTGTCCACGGCGTTGACATCCGCCTTGCTGGCCAGCAGAAGTACAACCATATCCGTGTTGCCTGCTCCGGCGGCCAGGTGCAGGGGAGTCGACCCGTTGTTAGCCTTGGCGTTCACATCCGCCTTGTTCTCGATGAGTAGTTTCGCCACGTCCAGCTGGTTGTTGAGCGCCGCGACGTGCAAGGCAGTTTGTCCATACCTTTCGTCCTTGCTTGAAACCAGGCTCGGTTGCTGTTTCAGCAGCAACGCCACCTTCTTGATGTCGCCGTTCTGAGCCGCTTCGTGGATCGGTCCGCAGAAGCCAGGCGCGCTCCATGCCAGCGCAAGCGAGAGGAGCATCGCGGCAGGAACGCGCCGAGGCGTTGTTCCAAGGGTACGCAGACAGAAGTTCAAAGTCTTCATATATGCAGTTATCTCCTTTGTTTCAAGGTTGAAACGGCCATATTCTACCATTTCTTCAGGCCCCTCTCCCAGCCTCGTCGAACTCCCGCCGGCCGCCCTCTGCCCACCCTGCGCACAAGCCGTACAATTCTGTTTTGGGCCGGCTCTGTTCCGGCTTGCATGCCGGCAACAACAGGAAGGATTCCCATGACCGAAGCAGGCGCACTCGAAGTCCTCGTCACACAACAGGTAGTGATTGCCATGAAGGCCCACGACGCTGTTCGCACCACCACGCTGCGCCTTATCAAGAACGCGCTCAAAAACAAGTCGATCGAGAAGCGCGCCGCACTCACGCCGGCCGAAGAGCAGCAAGCTCTGGCGACCATGATCAAGCAGCGCCGCGACTCGATTGAGCAGTTCACCAAGGGAAACCGGCCTGAGCTGGCCGCCGCGGAAGCTGCCGAAATCGTTGTGATCGAGGAGTTTCTTCCCAAAGCTCTCGACGAGGGCGCACTGCAGGAACTGGTTGCCGCGGCCATCGCCGAAGTCGCCGCCGCATCCGGCAGCAAGCCAACGCCCAAGGACATGGGCACGGTGATGAAAGCTGTCCAGGCCAAGCTGCAAGCCGCCAGCCTGCGGGCGGAAGGGCGCGTGGTCAGCGAGATGGTCAAGAAGGCACTGGCCGGGTGATTTCTGGGCATCGAAAGTTTGTAAGCGGATGCCTCACGTCCAGTGTTCGAGACCAGAAGTCTACGGAACTCCGAGTGTCAGAGATTGACAAACCCTGTTATCGGTTCGAAGATTGAGTGCAGGAGGCTGACCCGTGAATGTTTCGCTGACCCCTGAGCTCGATCAATTCGTCGCCGCCAAGGTGGAATCTGGCCGCTACACTTCGGCCAGCGAGGTGGTGCGCGAGGCGTTGCGGCTTCTCGAAGAACACGACCAGGCTCGAGGAGCGCGGGTCGCCGCCTTTAACAAGGAGCTTGGCGCGAGACTCGCGTCTCTTGATGGCGGTGAAAGGGTCGAACCGGGCGAGGCGCGATCACGGCTCGAACAGAAGTCGCGGACGCGGAGGCAGCTCAGCCGGTGAATGCGTACGCACTCAGCGTCGCGGCCGAAATGGACCTGGATGAGATTTGGGAATACATCGCGAATGACAGCATTGAAGCCGCGGATCGCTGGATCGGGAGGCTCTTTGAAGCCTTCGACGCTCTCGCACGAAACCCCGGCATGGGGCACAAGCGGGAAGACCTGACGGCTCATCATGTCCTCTTCTGGCCCGTGGACGCGTACCTGATCATCTACCGCAAATTGGAAGCAGGCGTTGACATTGTAGCCGTCACGCAAGGTGCTCGGGATATTCCATCATTTCTTCGTCGACGCACGCGATAATCACTGCGGCTAATCACGCGCGCAATCGGTGCGTCTGGGTCACTTGCTCGGCGCTGGCGCGGAGGGCGCCGCTGGTGGCGGTGTAGCAGCAGGGGCTGCGTCGGGCGCAGCCGGCGCGGAGGGCTGGCCCTTGGAAAGTCCGCGAATGTAAGTGATCAGACCCCAAACTTCGGGATCCTTGGCCCGGCCCACATCCTCCGGAGGCATCTTGTCCCCTTTGCCCTTGCGGATAATGTCGAACAATTCCTGGTCCGACTTGGACGCCAAGGACTTCGGATCGGTCCAATCCGCCAACGTCACATTCATGCTGGTAGCCAGGTCGGTCTTGCCATTGCCGTTATCCCCATGGCAGATGGCGCAATCCTGCGCATAAAGCTTCTTCGCCTTATCCTGAGAAGCCGCGGTTGGTTTCACCGGGTTGGTGGAAGCGGCCTGGGGCTGGCCGCCCGCGGCGCAGGCGGGAACAGAGGCAGAGGCGATCACCAAAAGGACCACGGCGGAAACGAGCAGCATCGGCTTCAACATGAGCAGCCTCCTCAGTTCCAGGTGTCTCAATGGGCATCCTGAATCTGATTATTTTTCAGGCCGAATTATATGCCAATCGGTCAAGCCTCGCGCTGTGAGCCCGCTCACACGGTCAGCGCGTGCCAACCTGGTCAACCCCAACTTGGTCAACGGGAACCGCAGCCGGCTTGAGCAGTCCTAAACCTCTGGCCACCCGCTCGAGCCTGCCAACGGTGCCCTGCGGCGGCTCGACGAGCGGCAGGCGCACATGAGCCGAGCAGCGGCCCATGAGGCTGAGCACCATCTTGACCGGGGTGGGGTTGGAGTCCCAGAAATTGGCGTCGATCAGCTCTGCATAGCGCCGTTCCAGTTCGCGCGCCTCGACCCAGCGATTGCCCAGCGCGGCGCGAATCATCTCGCCCATCTCGGCGGGGATTTCATTGGCGGCAACGCTGATCAACCCATGAGCTCCCACGCCAATCGAAGCCAGGGCCATGTTGTCGTCGCCGGAGAAGATCTTGAAACCGCGCGGCAAAATGTGCACCAATTCGGCAATCTGGGGCAGTTTGCCGCTCGATTCCTTGATGGCTTGAATGTTGGGCGCGGCCTCGGCCAGTCGCAAGACGGTGGTTGGCTCCAGATTCACACCAGTCCGGCCGGGAATGTTGTAAAGCGTGACGGGCAGCGGGTCGACTTCACGAGCCAGCGCCAGGAAGTGCTGGAACTGCCCCTCCTGCGAAGGCTTGTTGTAGTAAGGATTGGCGGAGAGCACCGCATCGACGCCGCGAATCGCGCGCAGCCGCCCTGAGAGGCGCAGCAGCGTGCGCGTCGAATTGTGCGTGCAGCCCGCCCAGACAGGTACACGTCCGGCCGCCGCTTCGGCCACCGTGCCGACGGCGAACACCCACTCTTCCTCATCGAGCGTGGCCGCTTCGCCAGTCGACCCGCAGGCGACGATGAAGTCGATGCCGGCCTCGATCTGCCAGTTCACCAGCGCCCGCAATGCCGCTTCGTCGATCGCGCCATTCGCCTTGAACGGCGTGACTATCGCTGTGCCGCAACCCGTAGTTTCCATCACTGGAAAGTCTATACCGGGCGGCTGCGTGAAGGAACCGCGAGCCGTGAATAAAGAGCCGCGCCTCTCCAGGCATTGGCGGGCCAGGCTCAGTTGTGCGGCAGATTGAGGGCTTCGTACTCTCTGCGCAGAATCGACAACATGCGCAGCGAACAATACTGCCCATCGCGCAGGGCGGCTTCGCGCATCATGCCTTCGTCAACAAATCCCAGGATCTGGTAGAGGTGAATCGCGCGGGCATTGTCATCGAAGACGTCCAGAAAGAGCCGGTGCGCCCCGAACTCGTCGAACGCCAGGCGCAGTACCTCCTTTAGGATCTCCCGGCCCAGCCCCTGTCCCGGAGGATGCACCACCAGCCGCTTCAGTTCGATGGAGCCGGAACTCTCCGCGAGGCCGCGCAAAATGACGTAAGCGCGCAACGCGCCGCCATCCCCTTCGCTGACAAAGTACCGCGCGTCAAGGCTCTGGAAAGTCGCGCGGTGCCGGTCGTCGCTCCATTGGCCGACAAACTTTCTTGACTCGTCCAGGCGCTCCATGGCGACGATGGCGGGGATGTCTTCAAGGCGTGCCGAGCGCAGAAGCATAAACTCCAGAGTAAAGCAGGTTTGGGAATGAACGTCGCTATGGCCAACGCACGCGTCATTTCGACCGAGAAAATCTTTCATCGGCATGTCGAAAATCGGAGATCTCGTTCGACTAGCAACCAGAACAGGCAAGAGGAGGCCTGGAAACCATGCAATATCTTCTGATGATTTATGGCGTTGAAGGCGATTTGACCAACCTGAGCGAGGCCGAAAACGGCAAGATGCAGCAGGAATACGGCGGTTTCACCCAGGGCATCATCGCCAGCGGCAATTACAAGGGGGGCAACCGGCTCCACTCCGTTTCGAAAGCCACAACGGTGCGCGTCCGCGATGGCAAGACGCTGGTCACCGACGGCCCATTTGCCGAGACCAAGGAACAGCTTGGCGGCTACTATTTAATTGAAGCCGCTGACCTCGATGCGGCCACGGCCATCGCGGCGCGCATACCGGGAGCGCGCATGGGCTCCATCGAGGTGCGTCCGATTTTTGCCATGTGAGAGTGGGACGGTTTGAGCCAGCGGCGCCCACCAATGGCCC
The DNA here is from genome assembly GCA_049513795.1 of Occallatibacter sp. GTDB lineage: Bacteria > Acidobacteriota > Terriglobia > Terriglobales > Acidobacteriaceae > Telmatobacter. The sequence continues at coordinate 4,820 of JBEKVS010000081.1, forward strand.
GATTCGCCCGGATCGGGCTACGCCGCGGCCTGTCCAATCTTTCGTCTCGCATCTGCAACAGAAGGTCAAAGGAGTTGGCTATGGACACATTTCTTGCACCTATCGAGAATCCGGACGGGCTGATGATGAAGGCGGTATATGCCATGACCCGCCGGCAATTTGGGAAAGTGCTTACGCCCCTCAAGGTATTCTCGGCACGCATGCCGCTGGCCTTCGGCATGTTCTATGCCAAGATCGGCAAGCTGGACAAGAAACTCACGCTGCCGGCGGAGACGGCGATGCTGATCCGGGAACAGGTGGCGCGGATCAACGTCTGCCAGTTCTGCATCGATATCGGCAGGTCGTTCACCATCAAGGCAAAGATGAACCAGGCCAAGTTCGACGCCCTGGATCAATACGCGCGAAGCCCGCTCTTCAGCGACGCCGAACGCGCCGTGCTGGACTACGTGACGGAGTTGACGCGCGACAAGAGAGTCACCCCGGAAACCTTTGCGCGCCTGGCCGGCTGCTATTCGGACCGCGCCATCTGCGAAGTTGCGTGGCTCGTGGCCAGCGAGCATCTCTACAACATGACCAACATCGGGTTGAACATCCACTCGGATATGCTCTGCGATATCACGCGGAAGACGAGCGCGGTGTCCTGAGATTTGTGCGTTGGGCCCGAGGGATGGGAGCCGCTGTCTTCCTTCGCCCGGAAGCGCGAATCACGAGAACTGCGTATAGGCCTTTGCAATGGCCGGAATGGCCTGGAACCGTCTAGGCTGGTCCTGAGGCGCGGCTGTTGGCGAGCGAAGAGCGATCATTGGAGCAGATCTATCGCGACGAGTGGGGCAGGACTGTCGCCACGCTCATCCGCCTGCTCGGCAGCTTCGATCTTGCCGAGGAGGCGGCGCAGGAGGCGTTTGCGGTGGCTCTCGAACAGTGGCCACGCGAAGGTATTCCCGCGAATCCCCGCGCCTGGCTGGTTGCCACCGCGCGCCACAAGGCCATTGATGCGCTGCGGCGCAAGACGCGCTGGCAGGACGACGGCGATCCCGATGCAACGCTTGCCGGGCTGGCGCAGCCCCCTGCGCTGGACACAGAGGAGGAAGCAGTGGAAGACGATCGTCTCCGATTGATCTTCACGTGCTGCCACCCGGCGCTGAACCGCGAGGCGCAGGTCGCCCTCACCCTGCGCACTTTGTGCGGGCTGACCACAGAACAGATTGCCCGGGCGTTTCTTACCCCGCTGGCCACCATGGCGCAACGCCTGGTGCGCGCCAAGCAGAAGATTCGTGACGCGGGCATTCCCTTTCGCACCCCTCCACGCCCCGAGTTGGCCGAGCGGCTGGACGCTGTTCTGCTTGTGATCTACCTGGTCTTCAACGAGGGTTACAACGCGGCCGGCGCCGGGCGGGCGCTGAGTGAAGAGGCCATCCAGTTGGGCCGCCTGCTGATAGAGTTGTTGCCGGCCGAGGCCGAGGTGCGCGGCCTGCTGGCTCTCATGCTGCTGCACGAGGCGCGCCGCGAAGCCCGCTCAAGCCGCGACGGGGATCTCATCCTGCTCGAAGATCAGGACCGGAGCCTGTGGAACCGCGCGTCGATCGACGAGGGGCTGAGATTGGCCGAGTCGGCCCTGCGCACCGGAGGCGGAAGCTACGCCGTGCAGGCGGCCATCGCGGCGGTCCATGCAAATGCTGTGAGCGCCGGCCAGACCGACTGGGCGCAGATTGTCGCGCTCTACGACTTGCTGCTGCGCATGCAGCCTTCGCCGGTCATCGAACTGAATCGCGCCGCGGCCGTAGCCATGGCCTCTGGCTGCGCGTCAGGCCTGCGTTTGCTCGACGACATCGAAGAGCGCGGCGTCTTGCGCGGATACTACTTGCTGCCCGCCGCGCGCGCCGACCTGTTGCGCCGGATGAGCCGATGGGACGCGGCGGCGCAGGCCTACCGCGAGGCACTTGCCCTGGTCGCAAGCGAGCCGGAGCGCCGGTTTCTCGCCCGCCGTTTGGCGCAGATGGAGGCAAAGATTGCCGGCGATTCAGCAGAAGATCGAATGTGAAACCATTTCGATAGCGCGCCGCCGGACCTTGCGTCTATGCTCAACTTCGATTGCATTGAAATCGTTGGATGAGTAGCCGGGTGGGAGTGCACATGCCCAAAATGAGCGCTGGTATTGTTCTTTATCGCTGGAGAGTTGGACTTCTGCAGGTTTTTCTGGTTCATCCCGGCGGCCCGTTTTGGAAGAACAAAGATGCAGGCGCCTGGTCCATTCCTAAAGGCGAATACTCCGACGGGGAAGGCGCTCTCCCTGCGGCGCGTCGCGAGTTTTTCGAGGAAACCGGCTTCGCTCTGCCCGCGGGAGAGTTCAACCCCCTCGGAGAGATCCGGCAACCTAGCGGCAAGGTGATTAGCGCATGGGCGATTGAAGGAGACATTGCGGCGGAAGAAGTGAAGAGCAACCTCTTCTCGCTGGAGTGGCCGCCGAAGTCCGGCAAGATTCAGGAGTTTCCTGAAGTGGATCGAGCATGCTGGTTCGATTTGGACGCGGCTCGCGAGAAGCTCATTGAAGGCCAGCGCGGCTTTCTGGATCGACTAGTGCGGCTGACAGAACCTCGGGAGGTAAGAATCTAGCTCCCTTCAGCGGGCGTTTCAGTAGCCTCGAAAATCGAGTACATCTCTCCAAGAAAGATCTGGACGATTTATGCCCATATGGATATAATCGAGAGGAAGCGAGTGTTGAAGTCTCTGCGCTGGGTTGGTTCGGCCAGGAAGGACTTAAGGGCCATGCCGGATGCGGTGCAGCAAACGTTTGGCTTTGCCTTGTACCACGCCCAGATTGGTTCTCTTCACCCTGACGCCAAACCGCTCAAAGGCTTTGGATCGGCAGGCGTTGTGGAGATCGTCGAAGACTGGCGCGGTAATGCCTATCGTGCGATTTACACGGTGCGATTCGAGGATGTCATCTTCGTGCTGCATTGCTTCCAGAAGAAGTCGAAGCGGGGAATTGAAACTGCAAAGTCAGACATCGACCTGATCTGGGCACGATTGAAGGTAGCCGAGAATCAGGTGAAAGGGAATCAGGCATGAGAGAGACGCAAGAAACCAAGAGCGCGTATGCGGAATTGGGATTCCCCGACGCAGAAGAGATGATGGTAAAGGCGCAACTGGTCATGAAGATTGCCCAGATTCTGCGCGAGCGTGGCTGGAGTCAGCAGCGCTCCGCGAAGGTGTTGGGGATGACCCAGCCGAAGCTGTCGAAGATGCTGCGCGGCCAGTTTCGCGGCGTGAGCGAAATGAAGATGATGGATTGCTTGGTACGCCTCGGCCGCGAGGTGCGGATTGTTGTGGGGCCCGAGAAAAAGATGCGCGCAGAGCGAATTGAAGTGGTGGCGGCTTAGAAAAGCTACAGTGATCGCCAAGCTATGGTCGGGATCGCACGATCCTTCGAACGAGGTTGCCTCACTGACGAGCCCGCACTGCCGTCTGGCTTAGCTCCGCGACCCTCCCGATGCAGATTTACAACTGGTCGAAGACATCGCGGAAGTCGTGTGCCCCGGAATGCGTCGCGAGCCACTCCGCGGCGCGCACCGCGCCCAGCGCAAAGCCTCTGCGGCTTCGGGCGTCGTGGCGAATCTCAAGAACGTCGTCGGGGCCGGTCGCAGTGACGATGTGCTCTCCTTTGGCGTCGCCCGAGCGGTGCGATGTGACTTCGACATGCGCGCCCGGCTGGGCTGCTTCGACGATCTGCTGCAGGGTGATCGCCGTTCCCGACGGTGCGTCGAGCTTGGATTCGTGATGCGTCTCGTCAATGGTGAACCTGTAGCCTTCGAGCTTGGCCAGCTCTGCCGCGAGACGGAAAAGCTTCTGCACACCGATGGAGAAGTTGGTGCCATAAAGCAGCGCCCCGCCGCGGCGTGTCGCGAGAGCCTTCATATCCGCGAGCTGCGCATACCAACCCGTCGTACCGACAACGATGCGGCAACCCAGTGAGAGCACGGCGCGCATATTCTCGATGGCCGCCTGCGAGGTGGTGAAATCGATGGCGACGTCGATTCCCGCCAGCGCCGGAGCGGTAAGAGCAGAGGCGTGCAGGTTTTCCGTGAGGTCGAGCACGCGCACGCCGTGGCCGCGCTCGCGGGCCACCTGGGTGACGAGCGAGCCGGTCTTGCCTTTGCCTAGAACCAGGAAGAGCATAGGGCACCTGAAGGAGACAGATGACAGATTACAGATGACAGATGACAGCAGGCAACCTAAGATCGCGATCGCGAGCCAGAAATGTCCTTTCTATCCCTGAGGAGCGTCCTGCTGCGACCCGTCGTCTGTAACCTGTCACCTGGAAAGCGCCTTGCGCGCCTCCACGTCGAAGATGCTCGGGTCCGGCTCCTGGAAGAAGGCAGCATGCAGCGAACGCACCGCTTCGTCGGCATCGTCTTCGTCGATCATGAAAGACATATTAATTTCGCTGGCCCCTTGCGAGATCATGCGCACGTTGATGTGGCGGACGGCAGTGAATACCTGCGCGGCCATGCCGTTGCGGCCGCGAATGTCTTCGCCCACCAGGCAAACCAGCGCCTTGCGTCCCTCGTACTTCACATCGGCAAGCTGGCTCAAGTCGGCGGCGATGGCGGGCAGCTTGTCGTTCGAGTCCACGCTGAGAGAGACCGAGACCTCGCTGGTTGAAACCATGTCCACCGGGCACTGGTGTTTGTCGAAGATGGTGAAGATGTCGCGCATGTAGCCGTGGGTCATGAGCATGCGGCTGGCGACGACATCGATGATGGAAAGCTTCTTTTTCACTGCAATTGACTTGAACGGGCTGCTGCAGTGCGGCGCAAGCGAGGCGATGCGCGTGCCTTCGCAAGTGGCATTGCGGCTGTTGAGCACCATCACCGGAATGTTCTTCTTCACAGCAGGCAGAATGGTGGCCGGGTGCAGCACCTTCGCGCCAAAGTAGGCCAGCTCGGCGGCTTCTTCAAAGCTGATGATCTTCACCCGCAGCGCATCGGGACACACTCTTGGATCGGCGGTCATGATTCCGTCCACGTCCGTCCAGATCTCGATGGCATCTGCTGCGAGCGCGCCTCCGATGAGGGCGCCGGTGAAGTCAGAGCCGCCGCGTCCGAGTGTAGTCGTGATACCCGCCTCATTCGAGGCAATGAAGCCTCCCACCACCGGGATCCGGCCCTCGCTCATGTGCGGGCTGAGATGCTGGTGGGCGCGCTTTTCGATGATGCCGTCGAGCGGTACAGCCTTCTGGAATTGCGAATCCGTGATGATAATGTCGCGGGCGTCGAGGTGGACGCCGTTGATGCCGAGCTCGCAGAAGGCTGCAGCCACAATGCGGCTCGAGATGCGCTCGCCATAACTCACAATCAGGTCGGAGATGCGCGGCGTGAGCTCGAGAATAGCGGCCAAGCCGCGCAGAATCTCGTCGAGTGAGTCGAACTTCTGGTCGATCAGGTTTTGCAACGCTGCCGAGTTGGCTTGATTTTTTATCAAGGCGCAAGCTGTGTCGCGATGGCGAGAGCGCAGGCGCGAACTGATGGCCAGTGCGCCGGTGCGGTCCCCGGAAGCCGCGGCGGCAGCGGCGCGCAGCAATTGGTCGGTCACCTTGGCCATCGCGCTTACCACGACTACCGGGCGCTTGCCCTGCGCCACGCGGCCGGCGACGATGGCCGCGGTGCGACTGATGGCAGCCGGGTCCTCGACCGATGTGCCGCCAAATTTCATAACAACCAGGCTCATATGATTTTTCTCAGAATGTAGCTAGGCGCGCGCGGCGGCCACGGCGACCGGCTCCCACCCCTGCGACGAAGACCTGTCGCCGGGGACCCCGGGCTCAAGCTTCCCCAAGGTTGCCAGCAACTCGGCGTTCAGGATAGCGGCTCCGGCGGCTCCGCGAATGGTGTTGTGCGAGAGCGCCGTAAACTTCCAGTCGAGCACCGGGCACGGCCGCAAGCGGCCAACAGTGACTGCCATGCCGTTGCCGCGATTGCGATCGAGCCGCGGCTGCGGACGGTCGTTCTGCGTCGCCCACTCGAGAGGCTGATCGGGCGCGGTGGGCAATCCCTGGCCGGCCAGGGGGCGAAACTCTGCCCAGGCGGCCAGCAGGTCCTCATGCGTCACGGCCCTGCCCAGCTTGTTCCCCAATTTGATTGACACGCTCTCCGTGTGCCCATCTTCCACAGCCACGCGATTGCAATGGGCGCTGATCCGGGCCGGTAAAGGCTCGACCACATGGCCGTTCAGCTTACCCAAAAGCTTCAGCGTCTCCGACTCCATCTTCTCTTCTTCGCTGCCGATGTATGGCACCACGTTGCCTAGAATGTCCATTGAAGCCACGCCCGGGTAGCCCGCGCCACTCACCGCCTGCATGGTGGTGACAATGATCTGCTCGATGCCAAAGCGCTCCTCAATCGGCTTCAGCGCCATCACCAACCCGATAGTGGAGCAGTTGGGATTGGTGACCATGTAGCCGCCGGAGTCAGCGCGCGAAGGTTGCTCTTCGATCAGGTGCAGGTGTTCGGCGTTGATCTCGGGAATCACCAGCGGCACGTTCGGAGCCATGCGATAGGCGCTGGAGTTCGAAATCACCGCGCAGCCCGCATTGGCGAAAGCCGGCTCCATCTCGCGGGCGATGGCCGCGTCGAGCGCGGCGAAGATGACCCTGGGAACAGATCCGGGGGTCGCCCGGTTCGGTTCGGCCGGGCTCACAGTCATGTTGGCGATACGCTTGGGAAGCATTGTGTCCAGCCGCCACTTGGCCGCTTCGCCATACGTCTTGCCGCTTGACCGGTCGCTGGCCGCCAGCCATGCGACCTCAAACCACGGGTGGTGCTCAAGCAATTGGATGAAGCGCTGGCCGACCATTCCGGTTGCGCCCAGGATGCCGACGGGGAGTTTGCTCTTAAGGGCCATAAACACTCCAGTGTACAGGAGGATCGGTTCCCAAAAGGCAAAAACCCGGTGCGCAAAGGCTAACGGTTCCCAAGTAGTGCATGGTCAGTGGCTCTCGATAAGTGCTTCCGGATAAGCATGTTTCCATTCCTTCCATCGAGCCTTCGATTCCCACACTGGCAACAACGTCTCGATCCCGCATGCGGGACGCACTAGCGGGCGCGGCCTCCGGGCCGATAGGAAACCAGCAGGAGCGCCTTGCATGAGTGTGCGGCAATTTACTCCATGGGGCAAAAAAGCCTCCGAAGATGAGCCGAAGCCGGCGATTCCGGAGAATGCGGAGAGGCTTCTGACCTTACTGGTCGAAGGCGCGGCCATGAATACGCCTGCCATCGATGTCTCCGCCTACGGCGATTTTCGCGCCAAGGTGACGCAACTGGCTCTGCAGATGCGCGATGGCCTCCCCGATGACGACAAGCTGGCGCTGATCCGAGGCGTGGTCCGCGAGTTTGAGCAGCACCACAAGCTTTCGGAGGATGTGTTGCGCGACCGGCTCTCTGCCTGGCGAACTCTGGTGTCCAGGTTGCTCGTCGATCTGTTCTCCAGAATGGGGTTGGACTCCGCCTCGACCGAAGCCGCGCCCATGTTGCAGCGGGTCTCAAGCCTGTTGACCGGCGAGGAGATCCAAGGCTACCTGATCGAGCTCAGCAATTTTCTGCGCGTTGGCGCAGCAGACACGCAGAGAGCGAGAGCCGCGCAACTCACCCAGGCCGATCGAACCACGGCTAACGACAATGCGGCCGGGCTGCGCGGCGGCGGCGTCGCGGTGGAACATGTGCAGAGAATCATGGATAGTCAAGGCAGTGGTTTCGTTGTCCTCTTCAAGCTCAACTGCCTGGGCATGATTGGGGAGCGATTCGGCCTGGAAGCAGTACAGGATAGCCTGATGGCGGTGTCGGCGTTTCTCACCCACAGCCTGCGCAGCGACGATGCCATCTACAGCTGGAGCGGCTCCTCGCTGCTGGCCGTTCTGCAGACCCCGGCCAGCGAGCAGATACTCTCCGCCGCCATGCGCCGCATCGTCGACAACAACCGCGATATCACCATCCAGATGGGCGGCCGCAGCGTCATGCTGCGCATCCCGCTGGAGTTTCAGATGACTCCCATCAGCCAGTTGCGCTCCGCTGGAGATCTGCACAAGCTCTCCATTTCGAGCGCCAGAAAATGGTGAAATCGATGCCTGATCTTTCTTTGCCGGTTTCCTCTTCCGTGGGCAATGCCGCCTCGGACGCGATCGAAGAACTGCCCGTGTCCTATGTCGAGGTCGACGCGACAGGGTTGATCACGCGGTCCAACCGCGCCGCGCGTGCCTTGCATTCCGCGGAAAACGCGGAGATTGCCGGCAAGTATGTGTGGGAGTTTTCACCGGATGGCAGCATGGAGGTCGATCGCGCCAGATTCCTTGCCACCATGAGCTCCGGCGAAATGCCGCCCGTCGTCCGCCGCTCCCTCTATAGCAACGGCGAGTTCCGTTCCTATGATCTGCATCGCACGCTGATTCGCGATGCCGCCGGCCGGCCGGTGGGCGTGCGCGCGGTTACCTTCGATGTAACCGAGGCGCAGATCGCGCATGAAAAGGCGCACAAGGCTCGCATGTGGCTGGAAAGCGTTTTGGATTCAATGTCCGAAGCGATTGTGATTACCGACTCATTGGGTTTTATCCGCGCGGTGAACCCGGCCACTGAAGTGCAGTTCGGCTGGCAGGCCGCGGAACTCGAAGGCAAAGTGGTTGAGAAGGCGTTTCCGCTGCTCGCCTATTCCGCGGAGAGCGGGGTCAAGCTCAGCTTTAACATGGCCCTGCAATCCCGTTCGCGAGGCATTGCAACCTTGCTCGACCGCCATCGCCGCGAACTGCAGGTAGAAATCAGCACGTCGCCCATCCTGGATAAATCCACCGGGTTCACCATCGGCGTTGTGAGCGTGATGCAGCCGATCGACGAAGCCTCCAGGCCGGTTCCCGTACCTCAGCCAGATCAACCCTGAGCCAGGTCGGCCAATCGCCGTCCCGGGACACGCCTTATACTTCGAGCGATGGTGCGTTGCGTCCTCATCTTATCTCTCCTTCTCGCCACGGCAAACGTTGCTGCGCAATCTCCAGCTCATCCAGAAGCGAAACCGGAGTCCGACCTTCAGCACGTCTGGCAGATGCAGGACTCGGGCACAACCGCGAGTTTGCGCGGCATCGATTCTGTCGATGGCAAAGTCGCCTGGGCGAGCGGCACCGAAGGCGCCGTGCTCAAGACCACCGACGGCGGCGCGCACTGGACGAAGTGCGCCGTGCCCGATGGCGACAAAGATGGCGCGACGCTGGACTTTCGCGGCGTGCAGGCTTGGGACGCGATGACGGCCATCGTGATGGCCTCCGGGTCCGGTGAGAAGAGCAGACTCTACAAAACCGAGGACGGCTGCTCACATTGGACTCTGCTTTATACGAATCCAGACAAGACAGGCTTCTGGGACGGAATCTCGTTCTGGGATCGAAGCAATGGGCTGCTCCTGGGTGATCCAACGGAGACACTCTACAGCACACCTGTCGATGGTTCGCTCAATCGGCGCCATTTGGAATTGACCGTGTTTTTCACCGTGGATGGAGGGACCACCTGGACGCGACAAGCCTATTGGACGGAATCTCCATTGGCGGTGGGCGGGTTGCAGGACTCTGCCGCCTTCGCGGCCAGCAACTCTTCTCTTGCGGTTGTGGGTCATTCTGCCTGGATTGGAACGGGTGGCAAGAAAGGCCCTCATATTCTTGCGGGTGACTCCTACAATGTTTCGCCGCCCGGAGTATTGTGCGACTGCGTGCCCATGCCGCCGCACACGATTTGGTTCACGCATAGTATTCCCGTTCCGCTGACTGGCGGCAATGAGTCTTCTGGCATTTTCTCCCTCCACTTTCGCGACCTGCAGCATGGATCTGTTGTTGGTGGGGACTACACCAAGCCGAATGAATCCGCAGGTACAGCCGCCTGGACAGCCGACCGAGGCGAGCACTGGACCGTGTCCACCATACCGCCCCACGGCTACCGCTCCACCGTGCAATGGTCGGAGTCAGAAAAACTCTGGATCACCTCCGGCACCAACGGCTCTGACATCAGCCGCGACGACGGCGGCACCTGGCAGCCGCTCGACAACGGCAATTGGAACGCGCTCTCGCTGCCCTTCATCGTCGGTCCCAAAGGGCGCATCGCACGCCTCAACGCCTCAGCCCTTCCGCGCCCTTGATCCCACGCACCCTTCCTGCCGCGCCAGCGGCGTCCGCCCCACCGCAGATGGCCGCGCAAGCGGCGTCCGCCCCACCGCAGGTGGAAATAGGGTACTTGAGATATTCCCACGCCTGACTCCTTGCAGAGAATTACGGCGGAGCATAGTAAACTAGGAAGCAATCGATGACCGAAATCTTGCCAGCGGCAGCCAGCCCCATGTCCCGCTCGACGCGGGAGACGGAGTTGCGAGCGCAGGCTTTGTCCTCGCCGCTTGAGCAAACCTCAACAAAGCAAACACCAATTATCCAAGCGCCCATTATTCAGGTCGCGAACCTGGAGAAGTCTTACAAGACTGCGCGCGGCGAACTGACGCTTTTTCGCGATCTTAATCTCGAAGTGCAGACCGGTGAGATGGTGGCCATTGTGGGCCAGTCGGGTGCGGGAAAAAGCACTCTTTTGCACATACTGGGCGCCCTTGATGCACCTTCGGCGGGAACTGTATACTGCGCCTCAACCAACGTGGTCCAACTCACCCCGCGACAGGCGGCAGCCTTTCGCAATCGGGAGATCGGCTATGTATGGCAGTTCCATTATTTGCTGCCGGAGTTTACGGCGCTTGAAAACGTGGCCATGCCGCTGCTTGCGCGTGGTACACAGAGACGAGAGGCTTTGGCCGTGGCGTCAAACTGGCTCAGCGAGGTTGGCCTTGAAGATCGCGCAGACCACCGTCCCGGCGAACTTTCGGGCGGCGAGCAGCAGCGTGTGGCCATGGCTCGTGCGCTGGTCAACAACCCGCGCGTGCTGCTGGCCGATGAGCCTACCGGCGATCTGGACGAAGTGACTGCGGCAAGAGTTTTTGATCTGATCGAAAGGCTGCACACCAGCCACAACCTCACTTCCATTCTAGTTACGCATAACCTTGATCTGGCGGCGCGCTGTACGCGGGCTTTGCGCCTTGAGGCGGGACGGCTTGCGCCGCTGAAAGGCGCAACCAACACGCAGGCGAAAGAGTTTTGAGCCGCGCACACGCAACTTCCAGCGGATCCATGCACCTTTCCGCTATGCTTTTGAGTCTTAAGTAGCAAGGGGCCTGGAAGAAGTCTCAGTCTTCCCGGCCGCAGAACAGGATGGAAATCTGTTGGCAGGTTAACCGCTTGCAGGTTTATCGAGCGAAAGGCGGGCTCGCACCATCCACAAGGGCTGTTCGGAGCAGGATCTGCATTTTCCTGGGGCTTCCGGCGGCGACGGTTCGTAAAAGAAAGGCGCGCGCGGGTTGGGCTGAGGCCGGAAAGTTAAACCGGACAGCCACTTCTGCCGATAGCCTGGATCAAACCCGGACAACCGGGGGGAGAACAATATGTTCGAACGCTATACGGAGAAGGCACGCCGCGTGATCTTCTTCGCGCGATATGAGGCCAGCCAGTTTGGATCGCCTTATATCGAGACCGAGCACCTGCTGCTCGGCCTGCTGCGCGAGGACAAAGCTCTGACCAACCGCTTCCTGCGCTCGCACGCGTCGGTGGAATCGATCCGCAAGCAGATCGAAGCTCACACCACGATCCGCGAGAAGGTTTCCACCTCGGTCGATCTGCCCCTTTCAAACGAGTGCAAGCGCGTGCTGGCCTACGCTGCGGAAGAGGCAGAGCGTCTCGGCCATAAGCATATTGGCACCGAACATTTGCTGCTTGGATTGCTGCGCGAAGAAAAATGCTTTGCCGCTGAGATCTTGCAGGAGCGCGGCCTGAAGCTGGCGCAGATTCGCGACGAGTTGGCGCGCGTAACCCAGGAAAAAGCGCCCGCGCAACAGCGTCAGCGCGAGTCGAGTCTGCTGGCCGAGTTCAGCCGCGACCTGACGCAGGCCGCCATGGACGGACAGCTCGACCCTCTGGTCGGCCGCGACGGAGAACTCGAACGCGTGATTCAGATTCTCTGCCGCCGGACAAAGAATAACCCGGTGTTGATCGGAGAACCAGGGGTCGGCAAGACGGCCATCGTCGAAGGCCTCGCCCAGCGCATCGCCGACGGCGAAGTCCCCAGCTTCCTGGCCGACAAGCGCGTGTTAGGCCTCGATCTTTCGCTCATTGTGGCCGGCACCAAATACCGCGGGCAGTTTGAAGAGCGTCTCAAAACCATCATGAAAGAGCTGATGGAGAATCAGAACTCCATCGTCTTCATCGACGAGTTGCACACGCTGGTGGGCGCAGGCTCTGCGGAAGGCTCATTAGACGCCGCCAACATTCTCAAGCCGGCCCTGTCGCGCGGCGAAATCCAGTGCATCGGCGCCACCACGCCGGCCGAGTACCGCAAGTCGATCGAGAAGGATCGCTCCCTTGAGCGTCGCTTCCAGGCCGTCAAGGTGCCGCCGCCCAACGAGGCGGACGCCGTCAAGATCATCCACGGCATCAAGGACCGTTACGAGAAATTTCACGCCGTCAGCTACACCGATGCGGCCATCGAGTTTGCCGTCTCGCACTCCAATCGCTACATTCCCGACCGCTTCCTGCCCGACAAGGCCATTGACCTGATCGATGAAGCCGGCGCGCGCGTCAAGCTGCGCCAGACCTCGCTGCCCGAAGAGATCACCGAAGTGCAGAAGCGCATCAAGTTCATCGTCCACCGCATGGACTCGGCCATCGCCAATCACGAGTTCGAGAAGGCCCGCTTCTATTCGGACGAAGAACGCAAGGAGCGCGAAAATCTGCGCGCCCTGCGCGACAAGTATCACCTCGATGATTCGGCCTCCGGCATCGTAGGCCGCGAAGACATCGAGGACGTGGTCAGCCGCTGGACCGGCGTTCCCGTCACCAGCATCAAGGAGGAAGAGACGCAGAAGCTGTTGCGCGTGGAAGGCGAGCTGCACAAGCGCGTCATCTCGCAGGAGAAGGCCATCTCCGCGCTGGCTCGCGCCATTCGCCGCTCGCGCGCAGGACTCAAGTCGCCCGCTCGTCCCATCGGCAGCTTCCTGTTCCTCGGCCCCACCGGCGTCGGCAAAACGGAGATGGCCCGCACCCTGGCCAACTTCCTCTTCGGCTCTGACAAAGCCCTCATCCGCTTCGATATGTCGGAGTTCATGGAGAAGCATTCCGTCTCCAAGCTCATCGGTTCGCCTCCGGGCTACGTGGGCTACGAGGAGGGCGGCCAGCTCACCGAGCGCGTCAAGCGCAGTCCCTACTCCGTCGTCCTGCTCGACGAAATCGAGAAGGCGCATCCAGATGTGTTCAACATTCTTCTTCAAGTCTTTGAAGACGGCCAGTTGACCGATGGCCTCGGCAACACGGTCGATTTCAAAAACGTGATCCTCATCATGACCTCGAACATCGGCGCGCGCCACCTGATGAAGAAGCAGGGGCTCGGCTTCCAAAGCGACCGCGAAGACATTGTCTCCGACAAGATCGAGGAGTTAGTCAAGCAGGAAGTGAAGAAGACCTTCAATCCTGAATTTCTCAATCGCCTCGACGAAGTCATTCTCTTCCAGGCGCTCAGCGATGCCGACCTGATCCAGATCGTCGAACTGCTCGTGCAGCAGCTCAATACCAATCTGGCGCAGAAGTCCATCACCATCTCCGTCACCGACGAAGCCAAGAAGTGGATTCTCGACAAGACGCTCGGCGATCGCAGCTACGGCGCTCGTCCGTTGCGCAGAGCATTGCAGCGCTACGTCGAAGACCCGCTGTCGGAAGCATTGATTGCCGGAAACATCACCGACCGTCCGGCCTTCCTCGAAGTCTACCTCGACACCAACCAGCTCTTCTATCGCCCGGTAAGCGCGAGCGACGAGCCGACGACAGAAGAAAAGGCTGCCGGCATCCTGCTCTTCAGCAACTGAGTCGAGGGGGAAGTCGGAGATAAATCACGACAATGCGAAAGCCCCGAAGCGTTTGCGCTTCGGGGCTTTCGCATTGAAGGAACCAAAAACCGAT
>JBEKVS010000082.1:0-18757 GCA_049513795.1 Occallatibacter sp.
AGCGAATCTTGGTGCATGGCCGCGTGCTGGATGAAGACGGCAGGCCGGTTCGAGGCGCACTCATAGAGGTTTGGCAGGCCAACGCGGCCGGCCGCTATCGGCATAAGGTCGACACCTACGATGCTCCGCTGGACCCGAACTTTACCGGCGGGGGCCGCATGCTTACCGATGAGTTCGGACGTTATTTTTTCAAGACGATCAAGCCGGGCCCATACCCCTGGGGCAACCATTACAACGCGTGGCGGCCGGCGCATATTCACTTTTCTCTTTTTGGTGCGGGCATTCTTTCGCGTCTGGTTACGCAGATGTATTTTCCGGGAGACCCGTTGCAACCTATCGATCCGATCTTCAACAGCATTCCCGATGAAGCGGCGAGACAGCGTCTCGTTTCGCGCCTTGACATGGATCGTTCGAAGCCCGACGACATGCTCGCGTACATGTGGGATGTTGTGCTGCGAGGAAAAGCGGACACGCCGTTTGAGGAGGGGCATCGATGAACGGTGATTCTGCACGAATTCCGGCCAGTTCCCAAACCGTCGGGCCTTACTTCCGAATCGGATTGCAGCGCCTGATCGAGTGTACTCCCGCGCTCGCGCCTGAGACGCGCGGAACAATCGAGTTGCGCGGCCGTGTTCACGATAGCGAGGGGGCGCCGGTGGCGGATGCGATGCTGGAGTTCTGGAACGCCGCGGCGGCGGATGATCGACTCGATGGCCACGAAAATCGAGATGCCTTCCCGGCAGGATTCAGACGCGTCATTACGGGTGAGGATGGACGGTTTTCCGTTGTGATCGAGCGGCCCAAAAGTGTGCTGCAAGGAGATCAGCACGCGCATGCGCCCCACCTGTTGGTGCTGGTGTTTGCCCGCGGACTGTTGCGTCACCTGATATCGAGAGTGTACCTGGGAGATGAGCAGGCAAATGCAAATGATCCGGTGCTCATGAAGATTCCTGAAGAGCGGCGCACAACCTTGATCGCCCGCCCTGATCAGAGCCGAGCGGGATTGTACCGGTGGGATGTCATACTGCAGGGTGCAGGGGAGACGGTTTTCTTTGCGTGGTAACGAGCAGGGCCTGATCGCATGAGCAATGGCGGGATAAACTCGTTTCTGTTTTCGACTCCGGAGATGACGCGGGTGTTTTCGCCGCCTGAGCAGTTGCGCGCCATGACTCGCTTTGAGTGGGCGCTGAGCTGCGCTCTGGAACGCAATGGGCGAGCGGAAGCGGGATCTGGAGCGGTGTTGGAACATCTGCTCACGACGGATTTTGTCGACGTGGAGGCTCTGTTACACGATGCGAGAGACAACGGAAATGTCGCCATCCCCTTCGTTCGACAACTTACAGAGGCCGTGAAATCGCTCAGTGAAGCGGCGGCGCGCTCGGTTCATCAGGGCGCGACAAGCCAGGATCTTCTCGATACCGCGCTGGTGTTGCAGATGCGGAATGCATTGAAACTCCTCGAGGCAACGCTGGCGCGGCTGGACACGGCATTGCTTGAGCAGACGAGAAGGCATGCGGGCACGGTCATGCTGGGGAGGACCTGGCTTCAGCCCGCTCCACCGATCACGCTTGGATTGAAGCTGGCAGGAACGCTGTCTGCAATGCGGCGCGACCGCGAGCGCATTGTCGCAGAAGCGAATCGCGCTCTTGTGCTGCAATTTGGGGGCGCCGTGGGCACACTTGCCTCGCTCGGAGCAGATGGCGCGGCGATATCTGCCGACCTGGCGAGCTTTCTCGATCTTGCCGAGCCCGCGCTGCCCTGGCACACACAGCGGGACAGCCTGGTTGCGATGGTGCAGGCGCTTGCGACTCTGACCGGAACGCTCGCGAAGTTCGGGCGCGATGTTGCGCTGTTGATGCAAGCCGAAGTGGGTGAAGCAACGGAAGGCGGCGGACAGGAGCGTGGAGGCTCGTCGACGATGCCGCACAAGCATAACCCGGTGGCATGTGCGGCGTTGCTTGCGATCCACGCGAAGATGCCGGGCCTGGCGGCAACCATGCTGTATGCGATGCCGCAGGAACATGAGCGCGGGCTGGGCTGGTGGCAGGCGGAATGGGATACCGTGCCGGAAGCTTTCCAGTTGGCATCGGCTTCGATCGCGTATGCGATCGAGATTGCGGAAGGGTTGGAAGTTGACGCCGAACGCATGCGTGCGAACATCGAGGCAACTCTGGGATTGCCGATGGCGGAAGCAGTGAGCGCGGCGCTTGCTCCGCTGTTGGGTCGCATGGCGGTACACGATCTTCTTCGCAGCGCTGCGGATCGCGCGTCGAGGGAGAAAAGAGCTCTGTCCGATGTGCTGAAGCAGATGTCCGAAGTGCAAGCGCACCTGGACAATGGAGAAATCGATGGCCTGCTTGATGCCCGTAACTACCTCGGCAGCGCACAGCTGTTCATTGCACGCGTGGTAGGAGACAACGATGCCCACGACTGATTGCGTCGGAGCTAGCCTGCACTACGAGGTGAGCGGGAATCAGCGCGGAGGCGTTCTTGTGCTTGCCAATTCGCTGGGATCGAACCTTCACATGTGGGACAAGGTTCTGCCGGCGTTTGAGAGCCGATACAAGGTATTACGCTTCGACATGCGCGGCCACGGTGAGAGCAGCGTTGCGCAGGAGCCATTCGGAATCGAACAGTTGGGACACGACGTGTTGCGGCTGCTGGATGAAGTGGGAGCGAAGCGAGCCAGTGTATGCGGGTTGTCTCTGGGAGGGCTTGTGGCATTGTGGCTGGGGATTCATGCACCGGAACGTGTGAATCGGCTGATTTTGGCGAACACCGCGGCGCGTATCGGCAACCGCGAGATATGGGAGCAGAGGATCGCGACGGCGCGGGGCGCCGGCATGTCTTGTTTGGCTGCGACGATGCTCGATAGATGGTTTACACCCGGGTATCGAGAACACCATCCGGAAGAGATGGAGCAAATCCGCGCGATGGTTGCGGCTACCGATCCCGATGGCTACGCGGCATGTTGCGTGGTACTGCGCGATACTGATCTCCGCGGCCAGACCGAAAACGTCAGAGCGGCGAGCCTGGTGATTACCGGGACGCACGACCCTGCGACGCCTCCCGGCGATGGGCACGCGCTGCACGCCGCCATTCCCAATTCTCGCTACGTGGAGCTGGATGCCTCGCACCTGTCGGCATGGGAGCGCGCGGAAGAGTTTGCCGATGCGGTGGTGCAACACCTCGCTGTCGGGGAGGAAGTCGATGGATGAACAAGAACGGCACGAGGCGGGCATGAAGGTGCGACGCGAGGTGCTCGGGGATGCGCACGTGGATCGCGCCGAAGCAGCGAAGAGCGCTCTGGACGCGGAGTTTCAGGACTTGATCACACGCTACGCGTGGGGCGAAATCTGGACGCGTCCCGGATTGTCGCGGCATACGCGCAGCCTGCTTACGATTGGCCTGATGGTTGCACTGAATCGCGGCGAAGAGCTGCGCCTGCACCTGCGGGCGGCCGCAAACAATGGGGTCACCGCGCAGGAGATTCGCGAAGTGCTCATGCATTGCGCTATTTACTGCGGCGTTCCCGCTGCGAACTCGGCGTTTCACGCTGCCAAAGAGATATTAAACGAGCAGCAGCCAGCCACGTGACGGACTGAGCATGGCGAGTTCCGAAACGCAAGTCGGCATTGTGGGCGCGGGTCCCGCGGGACTGATGCTGTCGCACCTGCTCGCACTGAAGGGAATCCACTCCATTGTGCTGGAAGCAAAGTCGCGCCCCTATTGCGAGGAGCGCGTCAGGGCCGGCGTTCTTGAACACACCAGCGTGCAGATGTTGCACACGGCCGGTGTCGGCGAACGCCTTGAGCGCGAGGGCCTTCGCCATCATGGAATCGAGCTTGGACTCAGTGGAGTGCGGCACCGGATTCCCTTCCTGGAACTCACCGGCAAATGCGTAACGGTTTATGGACAGCAGGAAGTGGTGAAGGATTTGATCGCGCGACGCCTGACGGAGGGCGGCGATCTTCGTTTTGAATGCGGAGAGGTTTCGCTTGAAGGGATCACGACCGAGCGTCCACAGATCCGCGTGCGCAGAGATGGCCATGAAGACGTAATCAGCTGCGAATATATAGCGGGCTGCGACGGGTTTCATGGAATCTCCCGAGCTGCCTTTCCGGAAGGCGCGCTGAGCATTTTTGAGCGCGAATATCCATTTGCCTGGCTCGGCATCCTGGCCGATGCGGCGCCGTCGCAGCAAGAGCTGGTTTATATGCATCATCCGCGGGGCTTTGCTCTTTACAGCATGCGCTCGCCTCGCATCACGCGGCTTTATCTGCAGTGTGCACCGGATGAGGATCTCGCTCAGTGGAGCGATGACCGAATCTGGAGTGAACTGCAAACGCGATTGAGTTGCGTAGATGGATGGCGGCCGACCGAGGGCCGGATTCTGCAAAAGAGTGTGACCGGAATGCGAAGCTTTGTGGCCGAGCCACTGCAGTTCGGCCGGCTGTTTCTCGCCGGAGATGCAGCCCACATTGTGCCGCCTGCCGGCGCAAAGGGCATGAATCTTGCGCTGGCCGATGTGCATTTTCTGGCGGAAGCGTTGGGAGCACTTTATGGAAATGGAGACCAGCGAAAACTTGAAAGCTATTCGGAGACTTGTCTGCGACGCATTTGGAAGGCGCAGCGCTTCTCATGGTGGATGACATCGCTGCTGCATCGATTCGAGAACGAGTCCGCATTCGATCATAAGCGGCAGCTTGCTGAGCTGGAGTATGTGATGAGTTCGCACGCTGCAGCCACTTCGCTCGCCGAGAACTACGTAGGGCTTCCGCTCGATGAAGTGTAATCAGAGCAGACTGCCCGTGCTTGCAACGGAGAAAAGGAACAATAGCGAACTACAAAGGATTTGCGCCCGGCGCACTGAGTATCCTGACGGAAATGCATGGATGATGAGGTTACGAAGCGAGGATTC
Organism: Occallatibacter sp.; assembly: GCA_049513795.1. Classification (GTDB taxonomy): domain Bacteria; phylum Acidobacteriota; class Terriglobia; order Terriglobales; family Acidobacteriaceae; genus Telmatobacter. Next base: position 4,922 of record JBEKVS010000082.1, read on the forward strand.
GAGATGAACGAGACACTACTCCTGATTGGCGGAAAGTCGGCACCTGCAGTCGACGGCCGTTACTTTCATCGCGTAAACCCGGTGAGCGGCGAGGTTGTTACAAGAGCCGCAGCGTGCAGTCTGCGCGACGTTGACGCGGCTGTGATGGCGGCTGCCGAGGCCCTTCCGGCGTGGTCGGCAACCGGGCCGGGAAAACGGCGGGAACTGCTGCTGAGGGCCTCGGATGTTCTCCTGGCGCATCAGCGCGAGTTCGTTGAATACATGATCGCCGAAATCGGAGCAACAGAAGGCTGGGCGGGATTCAATGTTGCATTCGCTGCTTCTGTGTTGCGCGAAGCTGCCTCGATGACGACCCAGTTGAATGGGGAAATCATTCCGACCGATGTCCCCGACAATCTCGCCATGTCCATTCGCCAGCCCATCGGTGTATGCGTGGGCATCGCGCCCTGGAACGCACCCGTGATTCTGGGCGCTCGTGCAATCGCCATGCCTGTGGCGTGCGGCAATACGGTCGTATTCAAGGCGTCGGAGTCTTGCCCCGCGGTACATCGCCTGATTGGGACGGTGCTCGAGGAGGCTGGCATCCCTGCCGGCGTTATCAACATTTTGACCAATGATCCGATCGACGCGCCGGAGATTGTCGGCGCCCTGGTCGATCATCCCCTTGTCCGGCACATCAACTTTACCGGTTCCACGCGTGTAGGAAAGATCATCGCGGAGCGTGCCGCGCGCCATCTCAAACCGGTGTTGCTCGAATTGGGAGGCAAGGCTCCGCTCATTGTGCTCGATGACGCGGATCTCGACGCAGCAGTCGATGCGGCGGCATTTGGCGCATTCATGAACCAGGGCCAGATCTGCATGTCCACGGAGCGAATCGTTGTGGATGATAGCGTGGCGGACGAATTTGTGGCGCGGCTATCAGCGAAGGCGGCCACGCTGCCGTTGAAGGATCCGTCGCTGGGGCCAACCGTCCTTGGCGCGGTAGTGGACGGCAAATCAGCGGACAAGATCTCCGCATTGATTGAGAATGCAGTGGAGAAGGGTGCTCGACTCTGCGCCGGCGGCAAGCGTAAGGGAACGCTCATGCAGGCAACGGTTCTTGATGGCGTAACCCCGGCCATGCGGATCTACGCCGAGGAGTCATTTGGTCCCGTGGTGAGCGTGGTCCGGGCGCATGGCGATGAAGAGGCTCTTCGTATTGCGAACGACACTGAGTATGGATTGTCGTCGGCGATCTTCAGCCGCGACATTGCACGCGCGTGGAACCTGGCCAAGCGGGTGGAAAGTGGAATTTGCCACATCAACGGGCCCACCGTGCACGATGAGCCGCAGATGCCGTTCGGCGGCGTGAAGGCTTCTGGCTATGGGCGATTCGGCGGCAAGGCAGCTATTGACGAATTCACCACGCTTCGGTGGATCACTGTCCAGACCGGCGCGCGGCACTATCCGTTCTAGTGCCTGATCAATCTTTCTCGCCCTGAATTTTGCAACATTCGAGACTCAACCTAAAAAGTTGAGGACCTCCGCCATGAACCTGTTGACATTCTGCCTATAACCCGTCAAAGTATAGGCAGACTCTCAACAGGAGAGCGTACAACTGCCACGCGCTGAAGCGCATCGGACGAACGCAGATGAAGCGTGAGACCGAGAACCGGAGTGCGTGGCCGCCGCCACGGCGCGCTCCCATGTCGCGTCAGATCGGGAGGTAATTATGGACTGGATCCGCATTCTCCTCAGCCGCAGTGCGGCACTATTCCGCGGCCAAAAGCTCGATGCCGACCTCGATGAAGAGTTGCGTGCGCACATCGGCCTGGCAATCGACGAAAATCGCGCCCGGGGAATGAATGAGTTGCAGGCACGAACTGCGGCACTGCGCTCGCTGGGCGGCGCTACGCAAACGCGCGAGAGCTATCGCATGCAGCGTGGGCTGCCCTGGCTGCACCAGATCGCGCGAGACACCCGCTACGCAATCCGCCAGTTGCGCAAATCGCCCGGCTTCACCCTCACTGCAATTCTCACGCTGGGGCTGGGCATTGGCGCGGCTACATCGGTCTTCAGCGTAGTCAACGGAGTTTTGCTCAAGCCGTTCGCTTTTCGCGATCCGGATCGCCTCGCCGTGATGCGCGAGGCGGTGGAAGACAAAGAGCGCAGCGACAGGTCGTCGACTCCCGACAATTATCGACATTTTCTGCGTCTGAAAAATAGCGCGGCGACTCTCGAAGACGCCGCGATCTTTGCTCAGCGCGGAACGAGCGTCTCTCCCAACGGCGATCATCCGCGCATCGTCGACGCCGTAATTGCTTCGCCGAACATCTTCCGTCTGCTCGGTGTTCAACCCATTCTGGGCCGGGACTTCGTCGAGGGCGATGCCCGGCCAAACGCCCAAAGTGTCGTGATCTTGAGCTATGCGGGCTGGCAATCATTTTTCGCCGGCGATCCCGGTGTGATCGGCAAAACTCTGCGTATCGAAGGTCGTCCCGTCACCATAATTGGCATTATGCCGGCAGGCATGCGGTTTCCGCAGATCGCGTTGGCGCCGAAGATCGCCTTTCAGGAAAGCGAGGGCGATGTGCTCCTTTTTGCGCCCTTGACGCCAAGCGAGCGCGACCTGAATGCGGACATGGGCAACTTCAATTACAAAGCGTTGGCGCGGCTCAAGCCGGGCGTGACGCTGGCGCAGGCCAACGCCGAGCTAGAAGCTATACAAAATGCATATTCGCTTTCGGCGCATCTCCCCTTTCATTTCGGAATCGCACTCACGCCCTTGACCAAAGATGTCGCATCCGGCATCAGTGGAGCGCTATGGATGCTGTTTGCCGCGGTCGGCGCGGTGCTGCTCATCGCGTGCGTCAACCTGGCCAATCTGCAACTGGCGCGCGCCGTCAATGCGGAACGCGAGACTTCGGTGCGCGCCGCATTGGGCGCAAGTCGCGGCCAGCTGCTGATGTCGCGTCTAGCCGAGAGCTTGGTGCTGGCTATCGTTGGCGGCGCGGCCGGCGTGGGCCTGGCGTTTCTCGGCGCGCGCTTGTTGCTGGCGCTGGTGCCGGCTAACGTTCCTCGTCTCGACGAGGTACATGTCAACATGCCGGTGCTTCTTTTTGCCGCGGGGCTGTCGGTTGCGGCCGCAATTCTGTTCGGCATTCTGCCCGCGCTGCGCTCCCTTCACGTCGCTCCGCAAGCCGCGCTGCAAGCGAATTCGTCGCGCACCGTCAATACCCAGGAAGGCCGCCGCACCCGCGACGCGATGGTTGCGGCGCAGATGGCATGCACGGTTGTTCTGCTGATCGTCACTTCGCTGGCGTTGCGCAGCTTCTCTCGCCTGCTCCGGCAGGATCGCGGCTTCGATACCAGCCACATGACGATGGCGCAGGCGGACCTGTTCGCGCCGCAATACGATGACGACGGTCCCAAGCGAGACACCACCAGGTTGGCCTTCGCCGACCGCGCCCTCACTGCTCTGGATCAACTGCCCGGCGTGCAATCGGTGGCCCTGACCAGCGTGACGCCCCTGACCGGTGAAAACTGGGTGGACAATATCTTCCGGCCCGACCATCCTGTGCCGGCTGGGAAGGAGCCTGCCATCAACGTACGCTGGATCAACCCCGACTATCTGACCACCATGCGCGGTTCCCTCGTCGCCGGCCGCAATATCACTCTCGCCGATCGCGCCAATCCCTATGTAGCGCTCATCTCGGAGAGAGCCGCGCGTGAAGGCTTTCCCGGCGAGAATCCTGTGGGGAAGAAGATCTCCGAGCTCATTCCCGATGACAAACATGCAATCACCGTGATCGGAGTCGTCGCCGATGCGCGCATCAATGGCCTCAAGGATGATGCGGCCATGGTGTATTTGCCTTATTGGGCTTACACCCCGCTGACGCTGTCGTTCCTGGTGCGCAGTTCGCGGCCAAGCGATGCGCTGATCCCGGAGATGCGGCGCGCGATCTGGCAGACCGACCCGCAGGTGGCCATTCCGACGCTCAAGTCCATGGATGATCAGGTCAGCCATTCGGTGGCTACTGACCGCTTTCAGGCTATGCTGTTGAGCTGTTTCGGCGCGGCCGCTTTGTTGCTGGCTTTGCTCGGCGTGTATGGCGTTCTGGCTTACTCCGTCTCGCTGCGCCGGCAGGAGTTCGGGATTCGCATCGCCCTGGGTTCTGGGAAGAGCGCCTTGATCACTCTGGTGCTGCGACAGGCAGCATATCCAGTTCTTCTCGGCACAAGCATCGGACTCGCAATGGCCCTGCTCTCGCTGCGGTGGGTGGGCAGTCAGTTTTACCAGACGCCCATCATGGACCCGCTCGCTGTGTGCGGCAGCGTCACGCTGCTGTTCTTCGCCGCCGCCATCGCGGCTATCGTACCGGCTCGCCGCGCAGCATCTACCGACCCGATGCGCGCGCTGCGGATGGAATAGGAGTTGACCATGCGTTGGTTGCGCATTCATTTTTTCTTGAGGAAAGCGCCTCCTAAGGTCGCGTCTTTGGCCTCCAGTAATTCCGAGACTGCTGCAGTGGTCGAAGTAGGCGGGCTCGTCTTACGCTCTTCCTCTTAAGGAGCCAGACGGCGTGGCTCATTCCTGCAGGCGGCACCCTTACTATCTCTCGGATGATCGCCCTGGGGATACCGCGAAATCAAGGATTGCTCTCCAACTTTTCGCGCTCAAGAAGGTGCTGGATATATTCTCCCGCGCCGTATCCAACCATGGGCAAAGCGCCAGTAGGATCGCCTATCCTTCCGGGAAACAGTTGGCAGGGCACGGCAACATACATTTCAGGGATTATGTTATGGTCCGCGGCTGCTTTCGAGACAATGCGATTCAAGATCGCAGACGCCTCGGCGTTTTTCCCCAACCGCCAATCCACCTCAGCCAGGCTGAAATCGACAAACAGGAATTCCTCCTGCTCATACCAATATTCAAAGATGGCCGGATCGGTGTATGTGCCGCGCACGCGCCGGTAGCCGCCTGATGCCACTCTTAGAAGCTCCATCCTTTCCACCGTGTCACGCACAATGGCCGGATCCACAACGACTCCAAAATTGATGACCGCCAACAATGCACCGTCAATGTCGTTCTTGACGCCTTCTTCCAGCGTGCCGTGCAGCTTTCCGCCCCGGATGAAGGCCGCGTTAAACCCCTCTTTCAGCAGCGCGACCTTGTTCAGAATCAAGCTTCGAGTGGCTTCGTCGCCTGCGCGGCGCGCCACTTCAGCGAAGTTCTGCAGGCCCACAATGGCCATGGCCGTAGAAAACGCAAAATGCTTCTTGTCTTTCTGGTGTTCCTCCCAAATGGAAGTGTCCGCGGCGACAATCAAACCCTGGTCATAGTCCTCCATATTCTTGAGCAGCGGAGTGACCACAAAGTCCCTGGCGCTCTCGTACAACGGGCCGCGGTGAGTGTGGATCTTGAGCAGCGCGGAATCGTCATATTTCTGGAGGTACTCACCCAATGCCCACAGCGCAAGACCCCAGTCGTCGAACTCAATATTCGTGGCGCCCTCTTGCGTAAAAAATGGTTCTTCGGAGCCGTCGCCAAAGTAGCGGACCACCGAAATCTGGTAATCGGCGCCCGCCGTCTCCGCACGCATCTTTCCGGTTGGCTGCGCATTGAAGTAAGCAAGAAGCCCGGCGCGCGCCTCGTTCTGGTGACCCATGCGCGTCAGCGCGACCAGCGCGTAAGCCATGTCGCGGACCCACGGCGTGAAATACACACCGTCGGGCAAACACGCAACGATCAGCCCGTTTCCATGCCGTGCCGGACCATTGGGCTCGCGGCTTTGCCCCATGCGCAGCATCACCTCGCTCTGCCGCCACAGGTGCCGCTCCGCTTCGTTCGCGAAATGCACAACCGGCTTGGCGCGCCATTGCTCGAGCTCTGCAACTTCGCGTGTGACCAGGTCTCGCGGCGCCAATCCCGCACGCCAGCGATTGAATTCGCCGGCCGCATGTTCAAGCTCGCTGTCACTCTCAAGGGAGATCAGAGCCCAGGCCCGGCTGGCGGAGAGAGGCTGCCGCGAATCTGCATGCTCAGCCCCGTTCGCGCTCAGCGGAATGAGCAGCAGGGATTCGTCGATACCATCGAACCTCAGAAGTTGCGTGTCGGCACCGAATATCCGCACATCCTTTTGTGACATCACCGGCCGGCTCCATTCCACATGCCACATGCCGGGCTGCGGCTCAGCAGATCCAGGATCCCAACTGATGACGAGAGCGTCGAGTTCCAATCCGAAGGGCATGAAGACGAAGCCGTCCCCGTCTCTTCTGCGTACATGGATGACCTGCGAATCCTGCTCGTAGGCTGCCAAAGAGCCTCCTGTCGAATGGCTTTGCCCATCTGCGTCTCTCCAACCGAGCTCCTTGATGAAATTGGCGGTTTCCACGCCTTCACTCAGGGGCTTCTGGGGGGCCGGTCGGACAAAACTGTAGGGGTGCGCGTAGAACCCATTTACCGCACCGGTCTCCGGCAACACAACTGCAAATCCAAAACCGTTGCCGGTAACCAGGTGAGAGGCAGCCGCAGGCAAGGATGCCAGGATGCTGACAAAGAGGAATGGGGCTAGATGACGTGCGAGTTTCATGGCTCACCAAGTTTCGTGCACACGCCTGAATTCTTCAACTCCCCAATCATCAGCCGCCACAGTTCCAATCCATAAGCCGATTCGTTTCCGGCAGAATAAAAAAGCAGATCTCCTGACGAAGCGCGTGATTCATCACTAAGTGTGCTTCAAGGTCAGTTGGCTTTGGGTGAACCGGCGCAGGCGTCGAACGCGGCCGTTTCCACGGTCTGGCTATGCTTCATCTGCACGAATATTCGATAGGCGCCTGGTGTCGGGAATCCGTAGGGGAACCCGACCGTGCTGGGCGGGCGTGTCGACGGCTCACTCGCGGGCTGCATCGCCATGCCGGGCATCGCGGCCATGGCATCGAAACGAGGCGAACCTGCCTGGGATTGGTTCGATTGCGCCTGGGTTCGCAGGGAATAACCGGGCTGATTTTCTGCCGCCGCCATCATCAGGGCCGCCATTGAAACGGTTCCTGAGGGATGGACGTGCGCGAAGACCGTCCCATCCTGTTTGACGAAAGCAGCGTGGCCCGGCATTCCCATATAGAGAGCCATATCGGGGGCAGGCATGCCGTCGACCCCGAGAAGCGAGAAGGTAAATATCTCCGGCGTCTTTGCGGGTTGAGGAGCAGGATTGTTCCAGACCATCGTGTAGCCATCGGGCAGCTTGAACCGCGGCCCGGCAACAGGATCGGCTCCGCAGGTGGGAGTCGTGCCACGCGATGCGGGCAGAGGCTGCGCGACGCCTTTTGCATCGTCTCCTGCCAACGGACGTCCGGATATTTCCGGCAGTGTGATGCTGCCTACAAGCGTTTCAGGAAAGCCGGTCGCGTGGACCACATCCGCATACAAGCTGTAGGTTCCCGCCGGCACAGACGGAAGCGGCAGTTGGAATTCTCCCGGAGCAACTTGGTCGGGATGCAGGTGGTAGACCACATCCATGCCCGGCTCGCGAATCATGTACAAGTGCATCAGGTGGTCGTGGTCCAAAACGAAGTCGTCGATCTTGCGGCTTTTGAGCCAGCCTGGATCTTCGATCTTCAGCGTGAGAGTCTGGTTCGACGCGAGCGCCGCCTGCATGGTGAGCGGCTTGTATACATAGCGCGCGTAGTTGTCTGCTTCGCCCTTCCACCATTCATTGCCGAACCAAACGGCGGCGATGGTGAGCACCAGTGCGATGCCCATGCCGATGAAGGCGCGGCGCCGGGCTGACTCAGAGGCCACTGCGCCGGGAGGCAGTTGCGCATCGCGCGCCGCCGCTCCCACAATACCAACGACGCCGGCGACTAACAGAAGGCCCAGACCGCCGAGCAGCAGACCCAAACCGGTTTGCATTCCCCGCGTCGAAGACGAAGTTGCCGCAACCGGGATGGACAGTACGCCTTTGCCCTGCGCGCCATTCACCGTGAAGCGCACCTGCCACGAGCCGCTGGCCATGATCCAAAGCGCGCCTGTGAAAAAGCTCTTGTCCTGCGCGGATTGTTTCATTTGATCGGCAACCGGCGGGTGCAGGGATGCCTCGCCAGTGAGCGGAATGGGAGCCATCTCGATGGTCGAAATCCCGGATGAGGTTTGGAGTGCGTTGCCGGCTGAGTCAACGGCGCGCACTTCGATCTCCGCTACGCCGGGAATGACCTGCGGCGGTCGCACCGTGACAAAGAGGCGATAAGGGCCGGCGTTGCCATCGGCATAGATATCAGGGCTGCCCACATGCGCGTGCGCAGGCGTTGACGCGACTAGAAGCGCGGCGAGCGTCAGGATCAACCGCGTGGCGGCAACGCGCGATCGGCGAGTTACGATCGAGCCGCGCCTCTTGCGATTTTTATCGTCGGCGAAGATCAAGCCGTCAGCGCTGGATGGCACGCATCCACCTCCCCAGCTTGATGCCGAACCACGCACTCAGCATGGCAAAGAGCGTGGCCCACGCCAGGCCGCTCCATAGCGTGAATCCGTGCTCCGGATTAACGAACCGGCGCATCGCGTCAAACGAAGTGGGCGATTCGTAATAACCGAGGTATGATGTGCCGAAGAAGCGGTTGGCCGCGGCTTTGGTCATGAGGAAATCGGCAAAGGGCCATTCCGCTGCAACCAGGGCGAGCACAAAGATCGGTCCGCTCGCAAGCGCGGTCAGCCAGGGCTTCCAATGCGGCGTCTTCATCCACAGCAGGTCAAGGGCGATGGCCGGAACAACAAGCAGAATGGGAAACTTGGGCGGAACAAATTGTGTGACCATCTGAAAGACCGGTCCAAGTCTGGGTTGAGCGGGAAACAGCGGCAAGATCAGCACCGCGCCCTCGACAAAGACCATGTAGATGAGCGTCGCCCAGGTGCATGCCCAGCGGCTGCGCGAAGCCTGCCAAAGTACCGCCAGCAACGTTGGAATGCCGATGGCCATCGATTCATAGGCCTCTGAACCGTGCAGGAAAACGTCCCATGTGTATTCCATGCGGAAGAACATCTGGAAGACGACCATGAGTCCGCCGACATAGAGCAGCAATCCCTGCAAACGTCGCACGGTTCTCGCATCCGTGGCACGATTCATAGCGCCGAGAAGCAGAATCAGCGTTCCCACAGAAACCGCGAAAACTCCCAGCATGAGCAGCGTGTGCGGCGGACTGACGATCTTGACGTCGAGGCCGTAGGCATTGTGCCACCAGTTATCGAAGGGCGCGGAGGTGAGCATGGCGATGCCGCCCCACGATGCGATGAAGGCGCCGAGCGGCGCGCGGAAACCGAAGACCTCAACAGACGACGCCACCAGGGCGGCAGGTTTGCGAATCGTGGTGTAGAGGACGAGGTATCCGCAGGATATGGCCGCAAGCACGCCGCAAGCGTAGATGGCCATGTGGGCAGGGGTCCAGAACGTGTCGCGGCCGATAGAGCGATGCCAGGAGACATCCCAATGCGCACCGATAGTGACGGACGTAACGGCCAGCACAACGCACCACAGATACCATGGAATCGAATTTGCGGTTTGCGGGTCGAGCGGCGCGCTATCAGAATTGTGCCAGGTCGTTGCCATGGGATTTTGCCCCCTGCCGTGATTTTATTCTGCCAGTTCGCGTCGGCGATTTCGCTAGCCGGCCCCCGCAAAGCACCGCGGCAGGGCAAGAGCCGTTCGATCTTTTGTATCCAAGACCGCTTCGCATGCGCCGATCCGTCACGCTGTATGCCCAATAAGTCGGATAAGATTGGGTTGAATTGAGAATGCCGAGAGCTAAGAATTCGTCCGTGCGAGCGCCGAGTCAGGTGCGTGGTTATGCCGATGTGATAAACGGGTCGTGCTTTTTAGTTCTGGCCTTGACGGCTAACTGCCTGGCGCTGCTCATGGCAGGATGCGGAGGCGGCGGCTCGTCCGCCGCTCCTCCGCCCGCACAACCCACCATCACTTCGGTCACCGTCTCGCCCAATCCCGCAGCGGTCACGATAGGGGCCACCATGCAATTCTCAGCGACGGTTACCGGGACCGGCGCATTCAGCCAGGAAGTCGCCTGGTCAGTTTTCGCGCCATCGAACAGCACGCTCAGCCCCGGCACGCTGACCAAGAGCGGTCTCTACACCACGCCCTATCCCGCGCCCGCCACGGTTACTGTAGTCGCCACGAGCACCGAAGATTCGACCAAGAGCGGCAGCGTGACTGTTACGCTGAGTTCGCCGGCGGTGTCGGCCGGCCCGGCACTGACAGTAGATGCCGGCAACCAGACGCACGCGATCAGCCCCTACATCTACGGCATGAACGCTTACCTGATGGGTGCGAGCGCGGCGGACCTTGCCACAGCGGCCAAGGCTAACATCACCATCAATCGCTGGGGCGGGGACTCGACCGAGCGCTATAACTATCAGCTGGACGTAACCAGCAACATCTCGGATTGGTATTTCGAGAACCAGACGGGCACTGGGGGCGACGGCTGGCAGGCGGTGAATGGTGTCTCCGCATTCGATGCGCTGGTCGAGAGCAACAACGCCGGCGGTATCAAGACGCTGGGCACTGTGCCGGTGCTTGGCTGGGTGGCCAAAGACGCCACATCGTGCAGCTATCCTGTGGCGACCTACCCAAACCAGCAGCAGGTGGATAGCAGTCGTGAGTGCGGCAACGGAATCTATGCCGAGGGCGTTGAGGGCTGCACCAGCTCTTCAGGTTGCCGCATCACAGGTGACAATCCCGCATCCACCAGCATCGCAGAACCGCCGCCCGCTCTCACCGCGCCTGGAACGCCGATTGGTGCCTCGTGGGCCGGCAACTGGGTCACCTACCTGGTCAGTCAGTTCGGCCCCGCAAATCCGCCCGGCGGCGGCAATGGCGTGGCCGTCTATGACCTGGATAACGAACCCAACTGGTGGGATGCGGATGACTTCGACGTGCACCCTGCGCCCTTCACATACGACGAGGTGACCGACGGCGGATTGGGCACCGCACTGGCCATCAAGACGGCTGACCCGACGGCCGAAGTCAGCGGCCCGGTCATAGATTTCTGGTGGAATTACTTCTACTCCAAGAAAGACGTCGAGTCCGGATGGAACTCTGCGCCGTGTTTTGGCCCATGGAGCAACCCCGTGGACCGCGAGGCGCATAACGGTATTCCATTCATCGAATACTACCTGCAACAGTTTGCCGCGGCTGAGCAAACTTACGGGATACGGCTGCTGGATTACGTGGACCTGCATACTTACTTCGCGGCGACCTATCAAGGCAACTCCGTCGCATTCGCCGCAGCGGGAGATACCGGCGCGCAGCAGGCGCGGCTTAACTCGACACGCGCATTCTGGGATCCCACTTACACCGATCCGAATTTTATTCAGCCTAACTACATATCCGATGCGAACTACACTTCGAGCTGCACGCCACCTGCGCAGGCGCCGCAATTGATTCCGATGATGCAGCAGTGGGTAGCATCCGATTATCCGGGCACCAAGCTGGCCATCGACGAATATAACTGGGGCGGCATGGAATCCATCAATGGCGCGTTGGCACAGGCGGACATTCTGGGCATCTTCGGCAGTTATGGGCTCGACTTAGGTACGATGTGGCCAACGGACCATCCAACCGCGCAGATTCCCGGCATGATGGCCTTTGCGATCTACCGCAACTACGACGGCGCCAACTCCACATTCGGGAACATCGCGTTGGCTTCAACCAGCGCCAACCAAGGCACGCTTTCGGTGTATGGAGCGCTGCGAACATCGGATAATGCAGTTACTATTGTTGTGATCAACAAAACCTACGGCGACCTGACCGAAACGCTTTCTCTGGCCAACGTCAACTCGACCGGCACCGCAGCGGCTTACCTTTACAGCAACGCAAATCTCGCCGCCATTGTCGCCCAACCTGACATCGCTGTAACTCCGCCCTCTTCGGGAAGTACCACAAGCACGCTCAGCACAACTTTCCCTGCGCAATCAATCACGCTTCTCGTTGTGCCCCAGATGTAGCTCGATCCCGGCAAACCGGCGCGCATTGGAACCGCTCCTTTATACTGAGTGTTTGCCGGATGTGGCCGCGCAAGTAATCGCGTGGCCGGGCGAAAGAGGAGCGGAGCATTGGCTCAGGCGGAGATTGGCATTATCGGGGGCAGCGGACTTTACTCGATGCCCGGTTTCACCAACGTGCGCGAAGAGCGCGTGGAGACGCCGTTTGGCGATCCCTCTGAAGCATTCGTGCTAGGCGAGTTGGAGGGACGCAACGTCGCGTTTCTGGCGCGTCATGGGCGTGGCCATCGCATCCTGCCGTCGGAGCTGAACTTTCGCGCCAACATTTACGCATTCAAGAAGCTGGGTGTGGAGCGGATCCTTTCCGTCTCGGCTGTCGGCTCTCTCAAGGAAGAGCACAAGCCCACCGACTTTGTGATGCCGGATCAATTTATCGATCGCACCTTTCATCGCGTCTCCACATTCTTTGGCGAAGGAATTGTAGGCCATGTGGCCTTTGGCGATCCGGTGTGCGCGACAGTGGCCCAGGCTGCGGCCGTTGGCTGCGCAACTGTGGGCGTGACAGGCAAGCTAGGCGGCACATATGTCTGCATGGAGGGTCCGCAGTTTTCAACGCGAGCGGAGTCGAATCTCTATCGCAGCTGGGGCGCGGATGTGATTGGCATGACCAACCTGCAGGAGGCCAAGCTGGCGCGGGAAGCGGAGATTTGCTACGCCACGGTGGCCATGGTGACCGACTACGATTGCTGGCGCGAGGGTCACGAAGCCGTGACCATTGAAGAGATTGTAGCCGTGCTGCATCAAAACGCGGCGAATGCAGCCAAGGTCGTCAAAGCAGCCGTGGCAGCACTGCCGAGGGAGCGCACCTGTGCGTGCGCTTCGGCGGCGAAGTATGCCGTGCTGACCCAGCCGGATACCATCCCCTCGGCGACGAAAGAAAAGGTTGGACTGCTGTTTGGGAAGTATCTGGGGTGGTAGGGGATGAGGAGATCGGTTCACGGGATTCGAGCTATAATATCAGCACGCAGAGGCCGCGCCTTCGGAGGTCATAATGAAGAAGGACATCCTGAAAGAAGCGAATTACTGGTACAACTTCGACAGGGATATTTTCTACAATCGTAAAGCAAGGAAGGCATTCAGCCTCGAGTTTGTCGACGATAACGACGAAGCAGAGATACGTCACAGAATCAATGAAAGTACGAACGGGAATGGGTGGACTTTTTATTTCAACTCTACTCCCTCCGAAGGGGTAAAGCGCGAGCTGGAAAGAGTATTGGGATAATGCAAGACCGCAAAACCGAAGATCGGCTGCGGCAAGAATACTTCGACGTTCTCCCCGATGTTCGCCGAGTTATTTGGTATCTCGAAGCAGAGGTTCGATATCACACCCGCTTCATTGTTCAGCGATTGAGATCCCATGAGCAGCTGGTGGTCAAGTCCCGAGTCAAAGAGTGCGAGAGTGCGGTCAAGACTCTGCGGGACCAACAAGAAGGCAGGACATTCGATCCCGATAACCCGGACGGCTATTCGTTGCTGAGCCTGCCGGATTTGGCCGGTGTTCGCGTCTTGGTGTTCCCGAATAGCAGGCTGGTTGACGTCGATGCTGCTCTTCGCAATCATTTCCCGGATTGGGTGTACAAGCCAGTAAAGGATGACCGGGGAGCTACTCTGGCGCCCAAATACTATGGGTATTGCAGCGAGGTGAGCAACAAAGTGCTAGGTGAGTACCAAATCGTCCCGATGTTACTCGGCCTATTTTGGGAAGTCGAGCATTCCGCAATGTACAAATTCAGAGAGGTCGCCAATTCCAAGGAAATGCAGATGCACAGAACCAATGTCGAAAGAGCTCTATC